>JADFIF010000032.1:1992-21772 GCA_022566795.1 Chloroflexota bacterium | reverse complement strand
GTACGTTGGCCGTGGCGAAGATTTTCGTCTCGGTAGCGTTCGGTAGAACCGCCCTGGCGGCCTGCCGGACCGCCTTACGGCGATCGGTGTTCGACTCGAACTTCTCCGCGGGCAGACTCTTGTCCAGCTCGTCGACCAGTTGCCGGTAGCTGTCAGAGGCGGTCTCGATAGCACTCTCCAGAATCGCTCTGGCCTTGGCGGAATCGCCCATCTCGCTCGCCAGCGCCGGTGGGATCACAAAGGATGCTCCGGACTCGTCGACGTATCTCTGGGAGCGCTGGCTGTAGGCGAAGCCGGCACGATGCCTCACGAGCTCGTGCGTCAGGCTGCGAGACACACCGGTGAAGACGAATCCGTAATTGACGTGCTCGAACACACTTCCGTCTTTCGACGACAGCAGATTATTGATGAAGGCGGCGATGTCTCGCCTGCCCCGCCCAAAGCTCATGTAGCAGAGGCGCGCGGATATCTCTATTATGGCGGACGACTCATCGTCGCCAGCCCTGATGCTGTCGGGTATCGGCGGAACACCCTCGTCCTGTAGGAACGCGGCCACCTGCTCCCAGTCGACGGAGGGCTTGGTGACCAGGTACACCTTGGGTTCGGAGACGTAGGTCATAACTGGATCATGCGTCACAGCATCAGGCTTAGCGGGCTCTCAAGCAGGCGCTTGACGTCGACGATGAACTCGGCGCCCTCCGCGCCGTCGACGACCCGATGGTCGGCTGAGAGCGTCGCCGTCATCATCTGAGCTACGGCAATCTCGTCGCCGCGGACCACAGGCTTCTTGGCCACGGTCCCCACCGCCAACACCGCCGTCTGGGGCGGATGAATGATGGCGATGAAGCTGCTGACGTCGAACATCCCCAGGTTGCTGATGGCGAAGGTGCCGCCCGTGTACTCTTGAGGATGAAGGGTCCCGTTTCTGGCTCTATCCGCGAGGTCCTTGCTGGCCACGGCAATATCGCGGAGCGACTTGCCCGCACAGTCCATGATAGCGGGCACGATAAGGCCCTCTTCCTCGGCGATGGCGACACCGACGTTGATGGCCTCGTTGAACCGTATACCGTCTCCTTCCAGGATGGCGTTGAATTTGGGATGTCTCCTCAGGGCCTCAACGCAGGCCTTGATGA
This sequence comes from Chloroflexota bacterium, assembly GCA_022566795.1. Lineage (GTDB taxonomy): Bacteria > Chloroflexota > Dehalococcoidia > Lucifugimonadales > JADFIF01. The sequence continues at coordinate 20,639 of JADFIF010000032.1, read as the reverse complement.
TGAGGTCGTTGACGGTCACTCGCACTCCATCGGCCTCGAGGGTCTCGTTGATGTCGCGTCGCAGGTCCATGGCCGCGGTCATGTCGATCTCGGAGGAGACGTAGAAGTGCGGCTTCTCCTGCTTGCTCCTGACGGTGACGCGCGCTATCTGCTGTCGCATTCTCGACAGCGGCATCAGCTCGCCGCCCTGCGCGGGCGCGGCCGCCGGTGCGACGGCTGCCGGACCCGCGGCTGCCGTGACGGGAGCGACTTGCGCGCCGAGCACGTCGTCTTTGGTTATTCGCCCGCCAGGGCCCGTCCCTACGAGCTGGGCGAGGTCTATGCCGCGCTCCTGCGCTAGCTTTCGGGCCACGGGAGAGGCCCGCACCTCAGGTGGAGGAGCAGAACCGTTGCCGGACCCGGAGGACCGCACTTCGACCACGGTCGGGGCCACCGCTGACTCCGGCGGCGCGGAGGCGGCGATGGGCGTGCGCGGCGGAGCAACATCAGCCACAACCTCTCCCTCAGCGCCGACGATGGCTATGACCTGGCCAACAGGCACCGTCGTGCCTTCTGACACCAGAATCTTGCTCAGGACACCCGAGGCGTAGGACTCGAACTCGACGACTGCCTTATCGGTCTCGATCTCGGCGATCGCTTCGCCGTTCTGCACCGTGGCACCCTCCGGCTTCAGCCAGCGCACGAGGGTACCCTCGTGCATGTCGAACCCCATCTGAGGCATTGTCAGTTCGGTGGCCAGAGCTCACCCCCGGGGCCGCCTCGTGCGTCCCTGAATCCGCTAAAGGCCGCTAGAGGCCGAACGTGTCCTCGATAGCCTGAACCACTCGCTGCGAGCTGGGGAGCACCGCCGCTTCGAGGTTTTGGGCGTAGGGCACTGGAACGTCAAGGCTACCGACTCTGGCAACCGGGCCGTCCAGGTGGTCGAAGGCCTGTGCCTGTATCGCGCTGGCGATCTCGGCGCCAAAGCCGCCCACGCTCCACGCCTCCTCGACCACTACTGCTCGGTTTGTCTTTTTGACCGACTCGATTACGGTGTCGAGGTCCAGCGGCCTGAGCGTCCTCATGTCGATTACTTCAGCTTCCCGGCCCTTGGACGACGCCATTGTCTCAGCCGCCTCCAGGGCGATTCGCACCGTCCCCGAGTACGCGACGATGGTGACGTCGCTCCCAGGACGCCGAATCGCTGCCTGTCCGAACGGGACCTCGTACCATTCGTCAGGTACCTCGCCTCTCATGCCGTACAGCATCGCATGCTCGGCGTATATGATGGGATTGTCGTCCTTCAAGGCCGACCGAAGCAGACCTAGCGCGTCGTAAGGCGTCGAGGGGACGGCGACCTTCAGTCCAGGCACCGAAGCGAACCAGCCCTCGAAGCTCTGCGAGTGGGTGGCGCCGAGCTGCCCTCCCCCGCCGGTCACGGTCCTGATGACGATGGGCACGCTGAACTGCCCGTTGGACATGTACCTGAGCTTGGCGGCGTTGTTTACGATCTGGTCCATGGCCAGCAGGCTGAAGTTGATCGTCATGATTTCGACGATTGGCTTGAGGCCCGCCATAGCGGCTCCGACCGCCGAGCCCACGAGCACCGACTCTGCGATCGGAGTGTCCCTGATCCGCTCCGGGCCGTAATCGGCGAGAAACCCACGGGTCACAGCGTAAGCGCCATCGTAAGCGCCCACGTCTTCACCCATCAGGAAGACGCGAGAATCGCCGTCCAGACCCTCTCTAAGGCTGCGGGCGATAGCCTCCCGCATAGTCATCTCGGGCATTTGCGGCTCCGGTTCAGGCGTACACGTTGTCGTGCAACGTGTCCAATTCGGGCTCAGGGCTCTCTTCGGCGAAGCGGATGGCCGCTTCGACGGTGGCCTGCACGCCGGCCTCGATACCCTGAAGCTCATCGTCCGTCACAAACTCCTCGCGCAGCGCGACGACCTTGAACTTCTCGATGGGGTCTTCTTTTCTCCATTGGTCCAGCTCCGACGACTCACGGTAGGCCACGGGGTCTGCCATCGAGTGACCGCGGAAGCGATAGGTCATCGCCTCAATAAAAACGGGCCCGCTGCCTGTGCGAACCCGCTTGAGAGCCTCTTCGGTCGCCTCTCGCACCGCTAGGACGTCCATCCCGTCTACCTGCGCCGCGGGTATCTTATACGCGTCGGCAACGTGGTAGATATCCTTTCCGCCTGCATGGGTCCGTTCCACATATGAGCCCATACCATACAGGTTATTCTCGAGCATGAAGATTACAGGGAGCTGCCAGACCGAGGCCAGGTTCATCGACTCGTGAAACTCCCCCTCGTTGACTGCGCCGTCTCCAAAAAAACAAAGGACTGTCCGGTCCTCTCGCCGGTACTTGGCCGCAAGCGCCAGGCCCACGGCGATGGGGAGCTGGCCGCCCACGATGGCGTAGCCGCCCATAAAGTTTCTCGACGCGTCGAAGAGGTGCATCGACCCGCCCTTACCGCCGCTACTGCCGGTAGCCTTACCGAACAGCTCGGCCATGATCACCTTGGGGTCCATGCCCCGGGCCAGCGCGTGCCCATGGTCCCGATAGTGCGTGATGACGTAGTCCTGCTCGCTTAGCGTCGAGATAGACCCGACGGCGATGGCTTCCTCGCCGATGTAGAGGTGCAGGAACCCCTTGATCTTCCCCTGCATGTAGAGCCGCGCACTGGCTTCCTCGAACCGTCGGATCAGGAGCATCTGCGAGTAGTAATCTACGGCTTGGGTTTTTTCGAGCTTTGGCGCCACTTTCATGCCTTACCCCTTGTGCAACGCCTAAATATGGATCGCCTGACCCTCAGAGGCCAGTGCTGCTTCCTTGACTACCTCGGAGATGGTCGGGTGCGGGTGCACCAGCCAACCCAGTTCGGTGGTGGTGCCCTCAAGGAGCCGCGTCAGGGTGAGCTCTCCCAATAGCTCGGTGACCTCCGAGCCGATCATGTGGGCGCCCAGCACCTCGCCGACCTCTGCGTCCACGACCAGCTTGACCATGCCGTCGGTCTCCGCGAGGGCCAGCGCCTTGCCGCTGGCCGCGAAGGGGAACTTGCCGATCTTGACGGCGAATCCCCGCTCGCGGGCCTGGGCCTCTGTGAGCCCAAAGCTCGCCACCTGGGGCCTGCAGTATATTGCCCTGGGCATCAGCTCGTAGTCCAGCTTTGCGGGGCTCAATCCGGCCAGAGATTCCACCACCGTGACGCCTTGCGCCGACGCAACGTGCGCCAGCAGCATCTTCCCGGTCACGTCGCCGATAGCATAGATGCCCGGAACGTTGGTTTTCATGTCATCGTCGATCACGACGAAGCCGCGCTCGGTCTCGACGCCAACAGAGTCGAGACCAATGCCGTCGACATTACCCTGGACTCCCACCGCCACCAGTACTCTATCGCACTCGATGACGGACTCGCTTCCGCCGCTCGATACCGTCACACTGGCCTTCCCATCGGCGACCGCGATGCCCTGAACTCCGGCGCCGGTCATGGAAGCGATGCCCTGCTTTTTAAAGGCGCGCTCAAGCTGAGCGCTGATCTCCTCGTCTTCTTGGGGGATCAGCCGGGGAAGCAGCTCGATAATCGTAACCTCAGCGCCGTAGCTGCGGTAGATATGTGCGAACTCCGCCCCCGTGGCCCCACCGCCGACGATCACGATTCTGGCGGGAACATCGCGGAGCTCCAACGCCTCGCGGCTGGTGATGACCACCTCTCGGTCGACCGGTAAGGACGGGAACTCGCGGTCGCGGGCGCCGGTGGCGATGATTACACTATCGGTGGATACGATCTGCCCGGAGCCGGCAATCTCGACGGTCTTCGAGTCCTTGATAACACCAGAACCCTTGATCTGGTCGACCTTGTTCTTCTTGAGGAGCTGCTCGACTCCGCCGGTGAGTCGCTTCACGACCTGGCGGCTGCGGTCTATGGCCGCGCCAAAGTCGTACTGCAGGTTATCGAAGCTAATGCCAAAGGTCTTGGCGTCCCGCACGAGGTTCAAGACCTCGGCGTTGCGAAGCAGGGCCTTGCTGGGGATGCATCCCCAGTTCAGGCATATGCCACCGACCTCATCGCGCTCGACGACTGCGGCCTTCATACCCAACTGGCTGGCCCTAATGGCCGCCACGTAGCCTCCCGGGCCCGCTCCCAGCACTACGACATCGTAATCCGCCAAACATCTACCTCGTGCGCCGCGCAACGATGTGACGCCGCCAACAGTCTCGGCTTATTTTACACTATGTCCCAAGCGCCATAAAGCACAAAATTGGCGACCTAACCGCATCGTTGGCACGTGTACTCGTCGGTGAACGAACATTCGCCGACAGGCCTTTTGGCCACGATCCTCTGCGCAAGTTTTCGCCCGCGCACTAAGCCCGCCGATAGTACGATGTCCGAGATGCCGCGACGGTTCCAGCGCCTTGACACCCATTTCCGGCGCCACTACCATGATGGGTGAGCCGAGGTAGCTCAGTTGGTAGAGCACAGCACTGAAAATGCTGGTGTCGTCAGTTCGATTCTGACCCTCGGCACGCTACAAGCTGCTCATCGACGCACCACTGCCCGTAGCGCCTTTGCGGGCCGCGCGAAAGAGCGGGCGGGCGTAGCTCAGTGGTAGAGCGCGTCCTTGCCAAGGAGGAGGTCGTGGGTTCGAACCCCATCGCCCGCTCCAGTCTATACTGGCGCCTGGCCTTGGCTGTCATTGCGTAAGCCAGCCCTCTGACAGCCACCCACCGCAAGTGTTCTAAGTAGTCTATATTTGTTGCCTCTTGGTGCGTCCATCCTGCTTGCGCCAGCGCCTCAGTCGACCTCGGGGGACCTCCCGACAGGCCTTAGAGGTCCCTCAGTACCTACACACCTGAACCCGACCTGAGGCTGCATAGACCTGCGTTGCATTTTTGTCTACCATGAGGCGGACATCGAGGATAGTGGGAGATTTATGGCAAAGAGGATTGTCGGTCAGCATATTACCCGACCCGGAAGAACGGTTGACGATGAGGACATCACCTTCCCTGTGGCTAAGGACCTGCTGAAGGTTCCCGGTGTGCCTCGAAGGGAAGATGAGATTACCTTCTACAGCAGGGAGTATCCCCTGGAGAGCTTTGCCGTGGCCGAGACTGCGTCTGCGGAGTGGGCCGGAAAAGTTCGTGATGAGTTTTCCCCGGAGACAACCGAGCTTTACCAAGAATTTCAGAACGAAATGGAGCCTTTGGTCGAGTGGATAAGATCTACCGGCGACCTAGAGCCTACAGGTACTCCAACGGGTAACGACGTTACGGACTTGATACGCAAGAAGGCCCGGCAATTGGGCTATGGTGAAGTAGGCTTCACTCGGTTTGACCGCAGATATGTTTACGAGAGCAAAAGAAAGTACCTGCGACCCGAGGTAAGTCATGCCATCTGTCTTGCTTACGAGCAGGACTACGGTGACACGCAAGCCATACCAAGCCTGAAAGCGGAAGAGGCACAGGGAGAGGCCTATAAACAGCAGGCACATCTCAGCAAGGAACTCGTGGAATTCATTCGTTCCCTGGGGTACAGGGCGCAAGTGTCCGGCCCAGCGTGGCACTATGGCCCAATGATACCGATGTTCGTTGAGGCGGGTCTTGGGCAGCTTGGAGTCAATGGACAGCTACTGTCGCCGCACTTCGGCTCCCGAGCTAGGCTGCAAATTATCCTTACAGATGCCAGGGTGACTCATGACAAGCCTGTAGACTACGGTGTCATCAAGTTTTGCGAACTGTGCCAAGTTTGCTTTATGCGATGCCCTGGGAAGGCGATTCAGGGCCAGACGGTATGGTACCGGGGCGTAGAGAAAAGCAAGCTAATTTACAAACGCTGTCGTCCGGTCATGGCGAGGTTCTCGGGCTGCGGCGTGTGCATGAAGGTCTGTCCTATACAGAAGTACGGCATGAAGCCTGTTATGGAGCATTACGTCGAAACGGGTACGGTTCTGGGCAAGGGCACCGACAATCTGGAGGGCTATGAGCTTCCCGGTAAGGGCTACTTCGAGGCGGGCAAGCTGCCCCATTTCGACGCTGCATTTTTCGATATGCCTACGGGAAGGTCTGAGGACCACCTCTTGAACGAGTTCAAGGAGAAGCTCAGAGAGGCTGAAAAGGACGCCGACGAATCGGAGGCGCTTTGGCAGGAGTACAGGGACAAGATTGAGAAGTCTATGAAGCAGCAGGGAGCTGTCGTAGACATGGGGATGGACTTGGCTGAATAGTCTACGCCCGTGAGACGCGAAGGTCATTGACGCGACGGCCCCGACCTCAATACGAGGGATCCGGAAGCTGGCCGGGAGCGTGTGGTAGGAATTGGGTCCCTCACACGGAATCTTCTCGCTGACGCTGCCGCTCACCTAGCCTGCGACAGTACCCGCCCCATGGGACAACAGAGCTTCTGGGTCGAGCGTTCAGGCCAGTCCCCACTCCTTAAGCTTCTCAGGAGTCACCAGCTCATAAAACTCTATGGGATACTCAGTTAGCAGGGCTTGCAGCTTCGCATTATCCGTGATTACCGACTCAGGAACCTTCGAGGGCGAGATCGGCTCTATTCTCTCCTGCGTCCACTCGGCATAGACCATACCTGGAGCACCCGGGAGACCACGCCCTCCGATGTACACCTGGGCCTTGCTGCGGCCAGCTTGCTCATAAGCTTCGCAAATCTTCGTCAGCAGAGCGGCCACCACCCGTTCCTGACCTCGCTCTGTCTTGGCAACGCGCCTTATGACGTACATTTGCAGTGCCTCTGTTTCACGTTACTCATGCCCAACTCGCTCTTAGTGTGTGGGCCGCTAGCGGAGGGAGTGTAGCAGTGAGCTAAGAGGGCGTCAACGCTTCCACCTAGCTCCGAGGTGAGGCAACAGGCCGCTTCCGTCTAGGCTCGAGTCTCCTGCTCGACCGGCACAGGATTCTTGATCCATCCTCTTCGCAAGGCGATGGTCACCGCATGAGTGCGGTCGTTAGCGTCCAGCTTCTGCATGATGGAGGTCATGTGATTCTTGATGGTAGTCTGTGTCACGCCTAGCCTGAAGCCAATCCACTTGTTGCTCAGGCCGGCCGCGGCAAGCTGCAGGACCTGAGTCTCGCGCGCCGATAGCGGCACGTCCGGAGCCTGCGAGGCGGCCCGCAGGTGCTGCAGAAGTCCCGGCGTCACCCTGGAGTCCAGCGGCGCCCCGCCCCGGGCAGCCTCGCGAATGGCCCCGACCATCTCGGCGCGGTTGGCCCGCTTGAGGAGATACCCAATGGCCCCGGCCTCGATGGAGGGCCCGATGTACTCGTCCCCGTAGGACGTGAGCATGATTACCCTCAGATCGGGGCTGACGGCCTTGAGCTGGCGCAGCGTCTCGATGCCGTCCATTCCGGCCAGACGGATATCGAGCAGCACGACGTCAGGAGCGATGTCGGGAATGCGCAAAAGCGCATCCTCCCCACTCTGGGCATCTCCGACGACGGTCAGGTCATCCTCCTGCTCGAGCATCTGTCTGATACCCTCGCAGACGACGTGGTGATCGTCTACCAAAAAGACGCGAATCTGACTCACGCGGGCACCTCCGACTTCGTTCGGACCTGCGTCCCAGCTTGCATGTCCCCCTCCTCGGCTACAGCAGAACCCTCAACGTTTGTCAGTACCAAAGTGATCTCCGTCCCAGCGCCTGGCGCCGACTGAACGTCCAGGCTGCCGCCCAACATGCGGGCCCGCTCCTCCATTCCGGCGAGCCCGAGATGGCCGTACTCCGTTCGACGGCGGTCGCCCAACTCGAAGCCGACGCCGTTGTCGCGCACCGAGGCGGCAAGCCTTCTCTCCTGGCATTCGATGCGAACGTGGACCAGGGTCGCCAGCGCATGCTTGCGAACGTTAGACAAGGCCTCCTGAACTATCCTGTAGATTGCGAGCTCTTCCTGAGCAGGAAGCCGCGGGATAGAGCCGGCTGATTCGAAATGACACAGGATTCCGGTATCTCTCTCGAAGGCCTCGGTGTAGCGCCCTAAAGCCTTCGCCAGTCCCACCTTTTCGAGGGCCGGCGGATGTAGTGCGGCCGCGGTCTGGCGTAGCTCGCTCAGCGTGGTATCCAGGGCGTGCTGGACCTCCAGCATCTCTTTGTGCGCCCGCGATTGCTGGCCTCGGTTGAAGTACTCGATGCAGGCCTCCACGCGATACACTGCGCCGGTAAGCCATTGGACGGGGGCGTCGTGTAGCTCCATCGACAGCCTTTTGCGCTCCTCCTCCTGAGCTTTGATAACGCGCTCGAGAAGCTGCTCCAGCCGGGTGCGCTGCGATACGACGTTTGCGAACAGCCGGGCGTTGGCCAGTCCCATGGCCGTCTGGTTGGCCGCTGAGCGCAACAAGCTCAGGTCCTCGTCTGAATAGGGCTCCTCGGAGCGCTTTCTCGCCAGGATCAACAGCCCAGACAGCTCGCCCGCGCATCTGAGCGGCACGATAAGCTCGGTGTTGAAATCCTGTATCTGCGCTCGTTCGGAGGCCGCAAGCGACAAGAATACAGGCTCCGTTTCTATATCATCCCGGCTCAGCACCCCATCGTGGGACTTCAGCCAGGTGATCACCGGGCTGCCCGGTCGCAGTATGAACGGCGGGGCTCCTCCGCCTCCTTGATCGGTGATGGACCTGAAGCGGTTCGTTCCGCTCGACGGAACCAGCAGCCGAACACCTTCGGCGCCCATTGCCAGGGTGATGGACTGCTCCAGCACCGTCGCCAGCTCACGCAGATTGGTTATGTCCCTAGTTTCGTGGCTGAATATCTCCAGGGCCCGCAGGTAGTCGTTCCGCCTCCTGTAGAACCAGCGGTCGGCGACCGTCTGCACCCGGTTAAGCACTGGCCTGAGAAGAATGGCAACGGTCAGTACCGCAGCCAGGCTGCCTGGCCACGAGTATGCCGACGCATTGTCTTGAAACAGCAGGTTGAGCGAAAACAGAATAGTTACATACGCGCCAAGAATGACCGCGCTGACCACCGAGTAGACGAAACCCTTCTCGACTGCCACCCGCAGGTCCAGCAGGTTGTGCTTCAGAATGGCGATGGCCGTGAAGAAGGCGAACAGTAGGTTGCCCAGCATTCCCAGCGGGTAGTAAGCGATGAGCTGGGGCAGCGAGTCGAACACCCCACCCACGAGCGCGCAGCCTACGCCCACCAGCACGTAGATCGTCCTGTTGCGGGCCGCCGGGGAGGGCGGGTTTCGGCAGTAGGACACCAGGTTTCGTATCGACAGCAGCGTGAGCGAGTACGCCACCAGCAGATACGGCACGTACAGAGGTCCGAACCGTGGGGCGTACCCGTACCACCGCTCCTGCATGTCGGGTACGACCAATCCAAACGCAACCAGCGCCGCCGCGATGACTGAAGCGGCGTACCCCGCTATCAGAACGGCCCTCTCGCCGGCCCGTTGAGTGAACAGGTATGTGAAGTGGTAAAAGAACACCGGGACCGCCAGGATGGCGATGAGCGCCCCCTTCTCCCACACGATCGCGTCGTCGACGCTGGCGCTGGTCCGCATTCCGACGATTGTCAGGCCCCAGAGAGCGATGGCCATCAAGGTCAAAGCGAGCATGCCGTGCAGGCGGCTCCGGGTCCGGCCATGCAGCACCAAGACCATTAGCAGCCCAGCGAAAAAGAAGAGTTGCAGTGGCGATATGAAGTAGAGCTCTCTCATCGCATTACCTGCTCTCTAGCTAACCATCTGAGCGGCAAGACAAAACCCTCCGCTCGGCGGGTATGTCCCTGAGCTGCTCACGGGTGAGCGGATTGGCTCCCGGAGCGAACGGGTTGGAGTGTTCCTACGTGTCGTGGTGAGCGAGGCCGAAGACTGTCATTCTGAGCAAGGCCGAAGAATCAAGTTGAGCGGATCGGCTCTCGGAGCGAGCAGGGTGTGGCTCCCTACCTGTCATTCCTCTGAACCTGCGGGTGAAGAATCTGGGGGGGGCGAGCGTGTGGCTCATATATGCAATGCGAGGACACTCCGCCAATGGAACCCAGACCCTTCGGCTGCGGCCTCAGAGCCTGCACTGAGGCCTGTCCTTGAGCGCAGCGAAGGATTGCCGAAGTGGTGTGACAGTAGGATCAGTGCGCACTCGGACAGTTGTGGACCTGGCAAGACGAAGCATGGGTCGCCGCCCCTACTCAAGGATCCGCTCTCCGCGCGCGGAGAGCGGATTGGGCCGTGTCCAAGGGGGTTAGCTCAGGTTGAGGGGATCCGCCAGCGGCCGCGGGGCTAGTCTGCCGCGGGCAGAGCGGGCGGGAGAGGTGAGAGGGTGATGCTAACGGGATCCCAGCGGCAACCGGGGTCCCAGGGAGCGCTAGCGGCGGCTGGGGAGCGAGAAGTCGACCTTATCTCCATCGGTGGAGACGTCGTCGAGAGTAATCCAGCCGTAGCGGAGCCCGGCCAGAACCGCCTGTGTGCGGTCGTTCACGTCTAGCTTGCGGAGGATAGACGTGATGTGGTTCTTGACCGTCTGGGCCGTGATGTTAAGCGTATGAGCGATCTCTTTGTTGCTCCGGCCCTGGCCAAGCTGTCGCAGCAGCTCCATCTCGCGCTGCGAAAGCGGCGCCATGACGTCCCGCATGCGAGGATTGCGGGCCATCGTCTGGAACTCCTCGAGGAGCCGGCGCCCAACCTCGGGGTGAGACGCCATGGTCTCTTGCAGCGGCATCTCGCCCTGGCAGACCTTTCTGATGCACTTGACTATCGTGCCAACGTCGGCCAGCTTGCTAACGTAGCCCCAGGCGCCGCTCTTGATCGCTTCGAAGAGCTCGCCCGTGTCCTCAGTGGGAGTCATCAGGATGACCGGCAGCTCAGGGGCCCGCTGACTGATACGCCGGCATAGGTCCAGGCCTCTGTGTCGTGGCGGGGCTGTCCCCACCAGCGCCACACGAGGCTGGAAGCTGCAGACGAGGTCGACAGCCTCCTCGGTGAGAGCGGTTTCGCCCAGTACCGAGATGTCCTCCGCCTGATCCAGGGCGGTTCTAAGCCCCAGGCGGAAGACCGGCTGGTCGTCCACTATGAACACAGTTGTGACTTCGTGATCCACGGGCTGAATATACTCCAGTGCGTGAAATGGTGTCAAGGCGGTGGAGAGCGCGTTCCTGAGACATTTGCTGGCCCGGCAGGGCTTGGCGAAATCCGCCTGTGCCTCTGCCGGGCCAACTCTCTGGCTAGGCCCGCTGTCTATGAGACGAGACTACGGTAGCTTTGGCCAATCGTGACTACGGGCAGGCCGCGGATGCGGTTATGTCTTGCTGCGTGACCAGTCCCGTGTCGTCGTAGCAGTAGAAGTATTTGGTGGTCGCCTCCCGTAGGTAGAGCGAGAACAGGAACGCCGTCCCCGCTCCCGTGGGTAGGGCGGTCCAGGCGTTGGATGACGTGGAAGAGTTGCCCGAGGTAAGGCCAACAACTGCGGTGATGCCTTTGTCCGCCATCATCGAGTCGATAGCCGCCTGAATGTTATCGTTCTCGGCCGCCTGGGCACCGGTATCGCCCCTGTTCGCGAACGACGCCACGTTGGGGATAATGACCGCGGCCAAAGCCACGATGATGCCCACCACGACCAGCAGCTCGACCAACGTGAATCCAGAGTCGCCGTGTCTGAGCGACCGGAGCCGCTCCCTAAAGTACCTCTTCATCTTAGTCGTCCCTCCTTCTCAAGCCGGACTTCCTCACCCTCGATTTACTAACGCCGCACCGGTCCTCGGCGCTTCCTGATAAGGTTATTCGACACCGGGGAGATCAACATCGTCCCAAAGTCACACGGGACGTAGGATATTGGTACGGGGTCGTGGTAATTGGGCTCGTCGCGCGGTCACCAGGACCAGGCCTAACACCGGGGATCAGCCCTGCGGCCCTCCCGAGCGTGGGTATACTCGGCGATCCGAATCGCGCTCCAAGGGGGCCAAGACGGCAGGAGCAGTTGACAGACGGCTGCGTCGCGGACGTGGGCTGCGCGGTTCGCCTAGTCTGGCGGTTGCGGAGTGGCCGGATGGCCGGAAATACCCGGCCCGAGTCCACAACTGTCTGAGCGCGCACCGATCCTACTGTCACCCTGAGGCCCGCAGCCGAAGGGTCTGGGGTGGTGGGCACGTTCGTTCCGTTGGCGGGCTGTCCTCGTATTGCATATGAGCCACACGCTCCCCGCCCCAGATTCTTCACCTGCGGGTTCCAAATGACCTGGTCTCCAACGAATGACAACCAGGGTTGTTAGCCGTTCTTAGGCAGGAAAGCTGGCCAGATCAGACCGACCGATTGACGAAGGCGCCGGAAGCGCAAGTGACTCTCTTCGGCTATTCATCCTCGGGCTCGCCGTTCAGGACCTTGACGCTCGCCTGGAACGAGATTGGAAGTATCGGCTCACCGTCCGGGCTCAGTGCCGCCTCCTCGCCGGATATCGTTACCTGGTGAAGCATGGCTTCGGTGAACAGGCCCGAGTCCCGCAGGTTCTTCATGTACTGAATGGCGGCCTCCACCGTCGGAGCCGAACCACCGAAGGCATAGCCATCCCCCTGCTGTCCAAAGCTCGACACGCTCACATCTGGCGGGATAGCCGTGCGCGTCAGCACGTCCAGGCGCTCCAGTGCTGCGTCCAACTCGTCGTTAAAGTTCGACAGATGAGCCTCGAGATACCCCGTCAGGCTGGCGGCGACGCGAATCTGCGATGCGGTGGCCTGCGCGGTGCCGCTCAGGAGGCGCTGCGCGCGCTCTTGTCGATTGAGTTCCGACAGGCGCTCCGAGAGCGTCAATTGCTCGGCCGAGACGGCATCTACCCTGTCACTAACTTGGAAGGCCACTGCGCCCAACAGCAGCATGCCAGTGAGCACTGCCGCCTGCTTCGCTGGCAGGCGCTTCGGGAGGTGGCGCTCCGGCAGCAGGTTTAACGCGGGGGCTTCGTACGGCGTGGTCTTACCGCGCGTCTTTCCCCAGACCTCTTCGGCCAAGATGAGACCCACGTTGGTGGCATACTCGCCTGGGGGAAAGTGCTCCGGATAGAGCAGCGGCGGCGCCATGGTGATGATCTCGCGACGCAGAGCCTGGCGGATCTCGTGTGCCAGAGGTCCATCGTCGGGCGCCTCGCCCGTCAACAACACAGGCAGGTCATGGGCGCTGTCGGTCGTGTCGAGGCCTTGGGCGTAGCTAGCCACCTCTTCAACGGCCCTCACGATACGCTCGGCCTTGTCCTTAAACGTCGAGGCGACATCCCCTATGTCCCGCTCCTCATAGACAGCCTGAGGCACCCACCCCGAAATCAGCACAAATTCGGATTTCGATGCTCCGATATTGGCCACGATAGCATCGGAGACTCCCGCGGCATGCGCCAATGCAGTAGCCTTCGAGAAAACCGCCCTGGCTCGAACGCCCGCTTCCGCCATCGCCCGCACGTGGTTGTCAACGGTCTCGCGGGAGGTGGCGACTGCCAGTATGTCGTGGTCCGTCCCGTTGTTGCGAGCCTGCCAGGTCAAGTCCATCTCGTCGAGGGCGAAGGGCGTCGTCTCTTGCAGCTCCGACAACACCACCTGCTCGATGTAGCGCCGGCGCATCTTCGGTAGCTGCATGTGTCGCGTCAGCGTGGCATTGAGCGGTAGGTCCGTGATGACGCGGCTTCGGCCGGCGCCGAGATCCACGAGCAGCGCCTTCAGCCGCTCTGCGGGTTTCTCGGCCGGCTCATCCCCAGCCAGTGCCGGATTCTCGATCTGAACAGACCCCCACGCGAGAATCTCCCGTCCCTTGGATACGACAACACGCATGGCGTCAGCATCCAGGCTAATCGTAACCCGGCGGCCCTTGAACAGCTGTTTGAACCTGAACGCGGCCCCACGGGGCTCCCACGGAAGCAGCTCCGACGCAACGGATTTGGTCTTGCGGCCTATGCGAGGCGAGGCGGAAACCGAGCCTTCTGCCTCGGACTTCTCCCCTTTCGCTCTTCGCCGCAGGAACCCGGGCAGCCTACTTTTCGACTCCTCGACCGGTAGGACGTCCGTGGCGGGCTCTGCGGCCTGCCGAGGGCTTTCGGGCCGGGCATCTCGTACCGGCTCCACCGTAGCGGATATGGAGGCCACTGGGGTAGCGCTACTGTTTGCGGCAGCTTGTCGCTTCCGAAACAGCTCCCTTATCCGGTCGTCGGGGGCGCCCGGCCCACGTGGAGCCACAGGCAAGTCTTCGATTGACGGCACATCGCTCTCGGGCTCCATTTGGCCGGCCACCGAGTCTCCATTGGTGCCGAGTGACGATCCCGTAACTGGCGCGTAGGGTCTGGTCGCTGGACCGGACTCCGGGCCCGACGCTGGGAACTCGCCCACATCGCTTGGAGGCGGGGGCGGCCCCTCACCGTCGGCGGGTCCCGTCGAGGGGTCGGCGTCTCCGTTCCAAGTCTGTGCAGCATCGCCCAGATCTTGAGGTTGGGAGCCACCGGTGGCCTCCGGTACCCTCTCCGGAGCCGCCTCGGAGGCGGACTGCAGCTCCGAGGAAGCCGCACGACCCAGGTCTGATTGCATCGATGGGGCCTGGGGATAGTCTCCGAGCGGGTCTCTCGTTTCCCTTGAGCTCTCAGAATCGGCGGGGTCGGGACCGGCATCGGTGTCGCCACCCCAGGTCGCCGCCCAGTCGCTCGTGTCCGAGCCATCTTCCGGCTCACCATCGAAACCCACCGGCTCGCCGGCCAAGGGATGATCCAATGGCCCTTCGTTGGGCTCGGTCCAATCAGCCTGAGGGACTTCACCAGCGCTCGCATCGGTCCGCGAGTCCTGCGGGAATCCGGAATCTGCCGGATGTCCATCCGAGCTCTCTGAAGCTGTGGCGTCACTGGCGGCAGGTTCTACCTCGGGAGCCGCTTCCATGCCGTCGGACGCAGAGTGGTCGCCGGCAACCGGCTCATGTGGCTCCTTGCTTTCCTCGCGGGACCAAAATGGCATGGGCTTGCTCCCTCGTCAGTCCGACTTCGTCTGCGGAGACAGAAAGAACACTATCTGCACCTGAGCCGCTCGCTCCGCATCCGAGCTCGTTATATTGATCGTGGGCACTCTGGTCAGCGGCACCTTTTGCTGGACCGACGTCAGGAACTGGAAGATGTCGCGCGTCTCTTCGCCGGTCAGAGCCAGGCTCATGGGCCGAGTCTGGTACTCTACCCCGTCGAGCACCTCCGTGGTGACATCTCCGACGCCGATCCGGGAGAGGAACACATCCGTTTCCCTGGCCGTTGCCGCCAAGATACCCACGAGATCGTCGGAGTGCAGGTTGCTTGAAAGACCTCGCACTGCGCTCAATCGCTTCTCCTGCAGGTCTAGCTCAGCCTGGGATGCTTCGACGTCTGGCGCAGGCCGCCGAAGTGTCGCCGACACCGTACGAATCTCCGATTCGAGGGCGGACACTTCTTCCGAGGCGCCCAAGTACTTCATTCCTAGAAATCCATAATAGCCAAGCAGGCCCAGACCCAGCACGATCGCCAGGGCTATCCACGGCTTTACCTTGGAAAGCAGATTTCCTATGTCTCGGAGTGAACTGCTCATACCCTCACGCTTTGTCGGCGACGGGCGTTACTCAATCGCCGAGATACCTGAATATATCGGGACGAACATAGACATGGCGATGAACCCGACGATTCCGCCCACGACCAGCGTTGACGCTGGCTCCAGCATTCCCAGGATGGTGTTGAGGCGCCCGTCGAACTCCTTCTGGTAGGCGGTGGCGGCGTCGGCCATCGTCCGAGCCAGGGAGTTGCTGGCCTCTCCAATCGTCATGAGCTGAACGAACATGCTCGGGAGAACCGAATGCCGCGCCAGCGCCACCGCGATACCATGCCCGCTCATCAAGCTCTCCTCGGCATCGTCGAAGGCCTTTCGGATCAGGGCGTTTCCGATTCCGCTCCGCGCCAGCTGGAGCGCCGGCGCCAGGCCCACCTCGGCCTCCAGCAGCATGGCGGAGGTTCGAGATATGCGCGCGATCTGGCTGGCGACTACCAGCGATCCGATGATTGGAATCTTCACCTTGACCGCGTCCATCCAATACCTCACCTTGGCGAATTTGCCGGCCATCACGAACGCGACCACGAACCCGACCAGGCCGAGGGCAAGCTTCACAAAATTCTCCTGGAGCCCGGTTGCTCCCCCGATGGCGATCTTGGTCATCAGCGGGAGGTCGGCGCCGAGCTTGTCGAAGGTGTCGAGGAGCGGAGGTAACGCCACCGCCATCAGCACACCCAGTGTGAGCACCGACAGTCCCATTATGGCCATCGGATACATCATCGTCTGGATCGCCTTCGCCTTCGCCTCGGCCTCGCGCTCGAGAATCTCGGACATCTGCTCGAGAGACGGCCCCAGCCTCCCCGTGAACTCACCGACCTCGATGACGCTCACGTAAAGCGAGTTAAAGACCTTCGGGTGTTGCGCGATGGCCTCCGACAGACTGCTGCCCTCGTCAAGATCGTGCCGGATAGCCTCGATGGTTCGCCGCATGACTCGATTGCTAGTCTCCTCGCTTAGCATCTCGAGCGTGCGAATGAGGCCTCCTCCGCTGGCAATCATAGTGGAGAGCCGCCGCGAGAAGCCGACCAGCTCCTTGGTTCCTACCTTGAAAAAAGAGGGGAACATCTCTTCAACGGGCGGCCGACGCCAGGCCTGGGAAACTCGCAGCGGCTTGAGGCCGTTCCGAACCACGGCGCTACGGGCCTCCGCCTCGCTGTCAGCCTCTAGACGGCCTGTGACGACTCCGTCCTTGATATTGTAGGCTTCGTACTTGAACTCCACCGCTGTCTCCCGCTACTCCAAACTGAACAGGACGCGCATCACTTCGTAAGGGGTCGTTACGCCAGCCTTCACTTTCTGCATCCCATCCTGGCGCAAGGGAATTAGGCCTTCCTCAAGCGCTAGCTGCCAGATCTCGTCTCGGCCCGCATCGGCCAGGAACAGCCGGCGAATAGAGTCGGTCATGGTCAACACCTCGTACGCACCGCTACGTCCGCGGTAGCCGGTCTGCGCACACATGTTGCAGCCTGCGCCGTAGATGAACTGTTCCTGCGCCTCGCCCGTCACGGACGCGAAGGCCTTCTGCTCCGCATCGGGGCGAGGCGTCATCGCCTGACAGCTTGTGCAAACATTGCGAACCATACGCTGTGACACTATGCCCGCCACCGAGGAGGCGATGAGGTATGAGGCCACGCCCAGGTCGCGAAGACGAACCAGCGCGCCCGCCGAGTCGTTGGCGTGGAGCGAGGTGAGAACGAGGTGCCCCGTCAGCGCCGCCTGGGTCGCGATTATGGCGGTCTCTTGGTCTCTGATCTCGCCGATGAGGATCACGTCCGGATCAAGGCGCAGCACGCTGCGAAGCTGGGTCGCGAACGTGATACCGGCCTCGGTGTGGACCTGGATCTGGTTCACGTCGCCGATGCGGTACTCGACGGGGTCCTCCAGCGAGATGACGTTGTGCTCCACGCGGTTCATCTGGAGAATCGAAGCGTAGAGCGTCGTGCTCTTCCCAGAGCCTGTGGGACCGCAGATGATGATCATCCCATAGGGCAACCGCAGCAGGCGCCGGTACTGTTCTAACGCCTGGGGGCTCATGCCAAGCTGATTCAACCCGAAGAGCGCGAACCCTTTGTCCAGAATCCGCAGAACCGCCGTTTCGCCATTCACTGTGTTGCTCATGGCGACGCGGACGTCCACCTGGCGATTCTGTAGCTCCGCGGAGAATTGGCCGTCCTGAGGACGCCTGCGCTCCGCGATGTTCATTCCCCCCATGATCTTCAGGCGAGAGATGATGGTCGGCGCCAGCTCCATCGGAAGGCTCATCACGTCCTGAAGCACTCCATCGATACGGAACCTGACCCGCAGACGCGTCTCTGTTGGAGCGATGTGTATGTCCGATGCCCGGTCCTGCACTCCCTGTTGCAAGAGCAGGTCGATAATCTGGGCGGGGGGCGCGTCTCTGAGGCGCTGCGCCGTAACCCGCGCCGAGCTCGACGCGGATGCCGTCTCGGACGTGCCCTCCTCGGAGGTGTTCTCGATGAGCCGGTAGGAGACGTCGATATGCTCCAGAACGTCCTCAGCTGTCGCCACAACGGGGTCTATGGCCAGACCCGTGAAAGCGCTCAGGTCCTGGATGACCTGGAGATCTGTCGGGTCCGGCATGGCGACCGTCAGTGTGCCGTCCTTCACGCGTATCGGGAGGACGCTGTACTTGCGGGACACCTGCTCCGGCAGAATGGCAACGGCCTCGTGGTCTATTGTCTGGTTCCGGAGGTCGACCATGGTGAGCCCGCGGTGCAGCGCAGTGAGGGCGGCCAGGTCCTGGGAAACAACGAGGCCGTCCCGCACCAAGACGCGCCACAAGGGCAGCTTTTCCCTTCTGGCCGTTTCCTGCGCCACGTAGGCTTGCTCCTTAGCGAGCATGCCTGCCATGACCAGCATATCGACGAACGACAGCGTCTCTGAAGCAGGGGGCGTCTCCTCAGGCGATGTCCCGTCTCCCGACTCTGGCGTGGGCTGCGCGTCCTCGACCAGCACCGCGTTCTCAGAGGAGTGTTCAGCCGCCGTGTCCGGCTCTTGCGCCATCTCGTCCGAAGGAAGGCGGTGTTCAGGTGTGTCGCTATCTGTCATCGCGTCCGCTCTCTCACCTTGGGTCTGAGTGTTATCGCTTGCCGGCGGCGGCCAGAGAGATCTTCAGA
>JADFIF010000032.1:0-1893 GCA_022566795.1 Chloroflexota bacterium | reverse complement strand
CGGCTCTTGCGCCATCTCGTCCGAAGGAAGGCGGTGTTCAGGTGTGTCGCTATCTGTCATCGCGTCCGCTCTCTCACCTTGGGTCTGAGTGTTATCGCTTGCCGGCGGCGGCCAGAGAGATCTTCAGAGTCAGCTGAGGGTCGGTGCTCGTAGTTCCGCCGTCTTCTTCCTCGATGTGCTGAGCGCCCTCGGTGACGTCATCCACGCCGGGAAGGTCCCTAAGAAGGTCTGTGACCGACGACAGCTCCTTGGGTCTGATGTATAGATTCACGCCCTTGTCGAGAGAGCCAAGGGCTCGCAAGATTCTAATGTCTTTGGTTGCCGAGAGCCCACGATAGAACCCCAGAAGGCGCCTGGGGTCCAGCGGCGGCGGCAGTTCCAAGCGAACGTCTGCGTGCGATACGTCCCGCTCGCCAGAGTCGGGCGCACCTTCTTGGTCTTCTTCTCCGTCTTCCGGTTCGCGGGCGCCCTCCAACAGACTCTCGAGTGCCGAATGTCCTTCGGCAGGGTCCTCGTCGGCTTCTAGGTCGTCCGCGGGTTCCTCTGATTCGCCGGTGTCGAGCAGTGCCTGCAGCCGGGACTCCCACTCCTCGAAGATGTCGCCCATCTCGGCGCGGACCATTTCGAAGATGGCTTCGCGGGCGCGATCGAGGACCGCCTGAACGCCCTGCTGCACGTCCGATTCCATGGATCGGAGGCGCAGCTCTGCCTGACTGTGCAGTAGCAGGGCCTCTTCCTTTACTTCGGTGACCGCCTTGTTCTTGACGGTCTCCACATGCTGAACCAAGAGGTCCTTATACTGTGCCAGGATCTCTGAGATGAAACTGGGCACCTCGGGATCGGCCGAAACGCCGACACGGCGGTCATCCGAGGGCGCGCGTCCGTTCCGTTCGAGGGCGGACTTGGTCGCCTGCTTATCGCCCTTCGTGGTCATATCCCACCCCACAGCGCAGCCTGAAACAATCTGCGCCAACCTCAGTGTATGAGGCGGGTATACTAGCGTCATCACCCACAAGTACCATAGCTCCGAGAGCCATTCGTCCTATCCGGGCGCACGAGCCCCGGCAGCACGCGAACAAGGCCTTATCCATCCAGGTCCTAGTCGGCGTTTTGGGGTACTGGGTCGTTTGCCAGGCGGATGTTGATGAGGGGCTCGGAGGCATCCTGCTCCAGCCAGTGCGCCGGCGTGACCTGCGCTACCCCAGGCATCGTCATCAGCACCTCGTTGATGGCGATCGGCGCCTTGAGGCCCACCCAGATGTCTACCCCGTCCTCGAATCCCCCGACCAGCTTCAGCAACCGGAAGCCCGCCTTCTGACGCAATGCCTCGACGAACTGGATTACCTGCCGAAACGAGTCCGTGGCATCCACCCGAAGCTTCACCGTGCCCTCGTACACCTCTCCCATGTCCCCGCTCTTCGGTGCCTCTTCGCCGTCTCCACCCTCCTCGATGCTGGACGCTATCTCCTCCACACGGCTCTCCACAGCTGACACGGGCTCTACAGCCGCAACCGGCTCTGGCTCTTCCCGCACGATGGCCTCCGGCCGAACCACAGGCTCGGGCTGCGTGGACTCTTCAACCTTCTCCGCGGCTACGCTCTCCTCCTCCACGCTGTCGCCCCTCTGGTTCCACCCCGCGTTCCCCCACGTGTTGCTCTGCTCCCACAGAGGGTCTTCCAAGGACTCGGCAGCGTCGGACAGCGCGTCCTGAAGCACTCTCATTACCTCTTGGTGTACGTGGTGTGTCAGCCTCGACATTACCCGCGCCGCGATCGCGTCCTGGATGTCGGCCGACCCCGCCTCGAACTCTGCCATGATGCGCCCGATGCGCTCCTGGTCGTACAGCAGAGGCTGTTTCGTCGCCTTGTGCTCCAGCTGCTGCCGCAGTAGGGC
>JADFIF010000149.1:2095-6286 GCA_022566795.1 Chloroflexota bacterium | reverse complement strand
GCGGCCTTGATGGCCAGGGTCGCCTCTTCGATGGCGGTCATCGTCTCGATGACGACGGCGTCGGCGCCACCCTCCTCCAGGGCGGTGACCTGCTCGATGAAACCGTCGAGCATCTCCTCGGCGCTGACCTCGCCCAGTGGCGCGAGAAACTCGCCGGTAGGGCCGACGGAGCCGGCGACGTAGTGGCCCGGAGGCGCCTGGCTGCGGGCGTGCTGGGCGGCCAGCTTGTTGAGCTCGTGCACCCGCTGGCCGTGGCCGTACTTCTTGAGCATGAACCTGTTGCCCCCGAAGGTGTCGGTCAGCACCATGTCCGAGCCGGCGTCGAAGTAATCTCGCGCCATGCCCTGGACAACCTCTGGATGGCTGGAGTTGAACTCCTCCGGGCATCCACCCGGCTCGAGTCCGTGGGCCTGCAGATACGTGCCCGTGGCGCCGTCGGAGATGATCACGTCGCCGCGGGCGAGTCTATCCAGCATGGAGGGCGCGCCTGCGTTGCTCATGGGGGGCACCAGTGGTCCACGGCGCCGGGGGTCGGGTCGCGCTCCCCTGACCTGTGGAGGTCGCGGACCCTGGCCACGAAGTCCATCGGGAATCTCTCGTTGAACCGCGCTGCCAGCGCCGACGCAGCCTCTTCGGCTGTGCCGTCAGCGTCTTTGTGCTCACCCCATTCCCATGCCATGAGGTAGTCGTCCGTGCCGCTGCTGCCGTCGAAGGTGGCGATGGCGTCGACGCCCTGCTGAAAGCGCTCGTCGAGCTGCTTGGAGGATTTTCCTCGCTCGTCCTCGGCCTGGACCTGCACAGGGATCTCCTTCCAGTACATGATACGGACCTTTGCCAACTCGACCACACCTCAAGCGTGGATTGTCTGAAATCCAAGATACATCAATTCAAAGGCCCTGGAAAGGTCTGATTGGGCAAAATCTCACGATGACGGGTTGCTTAACGTAGCCAAAATGTGATAAGCCGTTGACCGACTCTGCTGACCTCATATCAAATATCAAATGTGCTCGTACAAAAAGGTCAATATGGAGGGGCGTCATGGACAGTCGAGGCAATTCCAAAACATCAGACCAGCAAATTTCAGCAGCGGTGATTTATGAGCTGATAGACGGCTTCACCCGCACTCAAATAATTAGTGTTGCCGCCGAGCTTGGAATTGCCGACCTGTTAATGGAAGGACCCAAAGATATCTACGAATTGGCGACATCTGCCGACGCGCACCCTCGCGCACTTCAACGCATTCTGAGAGCTCTGGCAAGTCTGGGCATCTTTGCGGAGAGAGAAGATGGACGGTTTGAATTGACCTCGCTTGCAGAGCCTCTTCAATCCGGCGTGCCCGGCTCGATGCGCGACTTCGCCATCATGTATGGACAAGAATGGTACTGGAAGCCGTGGGGAAATCTTCTGGACTCTGTCAGGACAGGCGAATCTGCTTTCGAGCACGTCCATGGCAAGGACCTATTTGGGTATCTCGGCGAAGACGAGCAAGCCGCTTCAGTCTTCAACGGCGCGATGACCAGCATCACCGGTGAAGGTGTGAACCCTATCCTTGAATCCTACGATTTCTCTGATTTTGCGAAAATTGTAGACGTTGGTGGCGGACACGGCACACTTATCGTTGCTGTGTTAAAGGCACACCCGCAGATGCGGGGTGTGCTCTTCGATTTACCTTCAGTTGCAGAAGGGGCAAAGGTGATTATCCAAGAAGCAGGCGTGGCGGACCGCTGCGAAATGGCCGGTGGTGACTTCTTTGAGTCGGTGCCAGTGGGTGGAGATGTCTACGTTTTGAAATTCGTAATCCACGACTGGGACGATGATCGTACGATAGCGATTCTTAGAAACTGCCGCAAAGCCATCACCAGAGACGGCAAGCTGTTGCTCGTTGAACGAGGCATAGTTCCGCATAGCAACGAGCCAGCTCCCATAAAGTTCATGGACCTCCACATGTTGGTGATAACAGGCGGTATCGAGAGGACTGAGGCCGAGATTGGGGCGCTGTTTGAGGCAGCAGGATTCAAGCTAACGAAGGTCATCCCGACTGGGTCGCCAGATAACGTGATAGTAGAGGGCATACCTGTTTAGCACCTATATCTAGTGACAGGGGACTGAACGCGGGCGAGGTCTTGTGAAGCTCCTTGGCGTTGTGGTGGGCATATCTTGAGACTCTAGCGCGCAACTATCCGGAGGAAAACATGCCACACGCTCGCATAAACGGGGTCAACCTGTATTACGAAGTCCACGGCGAGGGGTTTCCCCTCGTGTGGAGTCACGAGTTTGCCGGCGATTACCGCTCGTGGGCGCCCCAGGTCCGGTTCTTCAGCCGCCGCTACCGCGTGGTGACCTACAACGCCCGCGGCTATCCTCCTTCGGACGTCCCGGCCGACGGTGACGCCTACACGCAGGAGCAGGCGGTCGATGACCTGCGCGGCCTGCTGGAGCATCTGGGCATTACGCAGGCACACATCGCTGGACTGTCGATGGGGGGTAATGTCGCCCTCAACTTCGGCCTGGACCATCCCGAGCTGGCCCGGTCGCTGATCGTAGCGGGTACGGGCACGGGATCAACCGACCCAGACGCCTTCCGCGAGCGGGTGAACGAGCGTGCCGCCCGCATGGAGGCCCAGGGCATGGGCGGAATGGCCGACTATGCTCAGGGCCCCGCGCGCGTTCAGCTTCTCAGGAAGGACCCCATGGGCTGGCGGGAGTTCGCCGACCAGCTTTCGGAGCACTCCAGCATCGGCGCGGCGCACACATTTCGCGGAGTGCAGGGCCGCCGGCCGCCGATCTTCGAGCTCGAGTCGAGGCTGCGCACCCTCGCGGTGCCGACGCTCATCATGACGGGCGACGAGGACGAGCCGTGCATCGAGCCCTCCATCTTCATGAAGCGCACCATTCCCACCTCCGGCCTGGTGGTCTTCCCGCAGGCCGGCCACGCCATCAACCTCGAAGACCCAGACCTGTTCAACCGCACCGTCTCCGACTTTCTGACGGCCGTCGAGGCTGGCAGGTGGGCGACGCGCGAGGCCGGCATCGTGTCGGGTTCGCTGACGGGCACGTAGGTCCGGCTGCGCGCACACCGGTCCGAGCATAGCCTGCCCTCCAGCGTGTAGAATTGTCGGGAGATGGCTCGCGACTACGACTTCATCGCCCACGTCACCCGCTTCTGCCGCACATTGAGGGCCCACGGTCTGTTGGTTGGCCCTGCCGAGGCGGCGAGCGCCGTCAGCGCCATCGGCGGCGTGGACATGATGGACTACGGCCGGGTGTACTGGACTCTGCGCAGCGTGCTGGTGTCTCGTCACGAGGAGATCGCCATTTTCGACCAGCTCTTCGAGCGGCTCTGGAACTTCGAGCCACAGCTCAGCAGGCCGAATGCGAAGCCCGACTCCAGCCCGTTTGGAGGCCTGCGGGAGCTCAGGCGGCGACACGCCACCGCGCTGATGCCGGAGGGGGATGATGCAGCCGAGAACACGCTGGTGCAGCTGGTGCGAAGCGGGGCGAGCGCGGCCGAGACCTCCAGGGACACGGACCTGACCGTCCTGAGGCCCGATGACCTCCATGAGCTCTCGAGGATTGCGTCCCGCGTGGTCCGAGCGCTGGCGTCAAGGCCCGGCAGGCGAAGGAAGCGGCACCGGCGCAAGGGAAAGCCGGACCTCCGTGGCGTCCTGCGCGAAAGCCTCGGCACCGGCGGCGAGCCAATTCGTATCCCACGCCTCCGGCGCGTGCCCAGAGTCCCGCGCATGCTCGTCCTGCTGGACGTCAGCGGCTCGATGGACCGCCATGCGAAGCTACTGCTGCAGCTGGTGTATGCGGTGAGCCAGCAGACGAAACGCGTTGAGACATTCGTCTTCAGCACCGCGCTGACTCGGGTCACTCGGGAGCTGGCCGCGCCATCGTTTTCGGAGGCGCTTGCACGGATCAGCAGTAGGGTCAGGCACTGGTCCGGAGGGACCCGAATCGGGCAGTCGGTCGCCCGAATCAACGACGAGTATCGAGAGCTTCAGGGCCGCCACACAACAGTTTTTCTGCTGAGCGACGGCTTCGATACGGGCGAGCCACAGCACCTGGCTCGCGAGATGCGCCGCCTGCAGAGACGGGTGCGCGCGGTAGTCTGGCTCAACCCCTTGCTGGGAACTCCCGGCTACGAGCCCCGGAGCAGGGGGATTCGGGCGGTGACGCCCTATGTCGACT
>JADFIF010000149.1:0-1995 GCA_022566795.1 Chloroflexota bacterium | reverse complement strand
CTGGCTCGCGAGATGCGCCGCCTGCAGAGACGGGTGCGCGCGGTAGTCTGGCTCAACCCCTTGCTGGGAACTCCCGGCTACGAGCCCCGGAGCAGGGGGATTCGGGCGGTGACGCCCTATGTCGACTACTTCGTATCGGCGATGGACGTCAGCCATCTGAAGCGGCTTCCGGCGCTGCTGCGGGCGCGATGATCTCGACCGGCTATATGACACGGAGTTGGGTCCGTATCCTCTCACCAAAGGCGAGAGGTCGAAGGCGAGGGTAATGACAGACGACGCACGCGGTCGCAAGCTGCTGGCCATCTACGCTCACCCCGATGACGAGTCCTTTGGGTCGGGCGGCATGCTCGCCAGGTACGCGGCCGAAGGCGCATCTGTCGGGCTCGTTTGCGCCACCAATGGAGAGATCGGCGAGATCAGCGATCCCGATCTCGCCTCGTCCGATACGTTGGGCGACGTGCGAATCGCCGAGCTGAGATGCGCCGCGGAGGCTCTCGGAGTAACAGAGCTGGTGCTGCTGGGGTACCGCGACTCGGGGATGGCGGGGACGGCCGACAACGAGGACCCGAGGGCCTTCGGCAACGCGGCGGAGGATGAGGTCGTCGCCCGACTGGTGGGGATCATCCGCAGAGTGCGACCCGATGTCGTCGTTACCTTCGATCCCAACGGCGGCTACGGCCACCCCGATCACGTCACCGTTCACGACCGCACCGTCGCCGCGTTTCATGCCGCCGGCGACGCTCGGTCGCATCATAATGAGGGCGAGGCCTGGCAGCCCCCTCGTCTCGTCTACACGGTCTTCGCGCGGTCCACCTTCGAGCAGCTTCGGGAGAAACTCACGTTGTCGGGAGTGGACGTTGGCGAGCTCGCGCGTTGGGAGGAGGTCGCGATCATGTGGGAGGACGAGGACGTTCACGTGGCCCTGGACGTATCCGGCACCGTCGACGCCAAGTGGAAGGCGCTGAACTGCCATCGCACCCAGTTCGGCTCGGACAACCTTTTCCGAAGGATACCCGAGGAGATGGCGCGGGAGATCATGGGCCGCGAGAACTTCTCGATCGCGTGGCCTGAGACGCCGCCCGGCGTCCGGCTGGCAGGGTTGTTCGACGGCCTGTAGATTTTCGTCGGGCACGGCGCCGTGGTGACCGCGGCTCGGCACGCTAGCGTAGCGGAATTACAGACAGGCGGGAGCCACATGAGCAGCGATGGAAGAGTCTGAGTGACTGAAGCTCGCCGCGAAGCGACCGTGCCCGACAACGGCGAAGCGCTAGACCTTAGCCTTTCGGCGACGCTGCCTCGAAGGCAGGTCGTCCTGACGATGGCCGGAGTCATGCTCGCCATCTTCCTTGCGTCTCTCGACCAGACCATCGTCAGTACGGCGATGCCGCGTATCATCACCGACCTGGGCGGGCTGGACCGCTTCACATGGGTCGTGACCGCATACCTGGTGGCCTCCACCACGGCGGTCCCCATCGTCGGCAAGCTGTCGGACATCTATGGGCGAAAGAGCTTCTACATCGCGGGAATCGCCGTCTTCTTGACGGGTTCGGTGCTGGCGGGACAGAGCCAGACGATGAACCAGCTCATCGCCTTTCGGGCGGTCCAGGGCCTCGGTGGTGGCGTCATGATGGCCATTGCGCTCGTCTCCATCGCGGACCTTTTTCCCCCGAGCGAGCGTGGGAAGTACCAGGGGATCGTAGCCGCCGTCTTCGGACTGTCCTCGATAATAGGGCCGACTCTCGGCGGGTTCATCACCGATGCGCTGTCGTGGCACTGGATCTTCTACGTCAATTTGCCGCTTGGGGTGCCCATCATCGCGGTCTTCATCCGCTGGTTCCCCAACGTCCGGCCCGCCAGGTCGGAGCGACATATCGACTTCATGGGTATGGCGCTCTTGGTGCTGGCGGTGGTCCCGCTGCTGGTAGGCCTGTCCTGGGGCGGCGTGCAGTTCGGGTGGGCCTCGCCGCAGGTAATCTTGGCCATGTCGGTCTCGGC
>JADFIF010000148.1 GCA_022566795.1 Chloroflexota bacterium | reverse complement strand
GATGCGAAGCCCCCTGATATCGCGGTCCAACGCAGCTACGAAGTCCGGAGGCGAGTCCCGCAGAGAGGTCGGGTCTCTTGAGTCGTGGCCCGCCAGCACCTGCAACAAGAGGGCCGAGTCCTCGACGGTCCTGCTCATGGGACCGGACTGGCTGGTCTGGTTGGCGACGATCGGGGCGGAGGTCCCGGAGTAGCGGGGCACGCGGCCCTGTGTGGGCTTGATGCCGTAGACGCCGCAGAAGCTGGCGGGGATGCGGACTGACCCGCCGCCGTCGCTGCCCGTAGCCAGCGAGCACAGGCCCGAGACGACCGCGGCGCCCGCCCCGCCACTGGAGCCGCCCGACGTGCGCTCGACGTTCCAGGGGTTGCGGCAGTCGTCGCCAAGCCGGTTGCGCGTCTCGCCTAGAAGTCCGAACTCGGGTGTGTTCGTCTTGCCAAGCACCACGGCGCCGGCCTTCCGGACCCTCTCCACGACGATAGAGTCCTCCGCGGGCACCCGGTCCTTGAACGCCAGCGAGCCGCCGGTTGTCCGAATGCCCTTGGTCATCTCCAGGTCCTTGATCGAGATCGGCAGTCCGTGGAGCGGGCCAAGCTCGTCACCTCGGACGACCGCCTGCTCCGCCGCCCGCGCCGACTCCATCGCCTCGTCGCGGGTGAGCGTAAGGTACGCGTTGAGCTTGGGGTCCAGCCTGTCGATTCGCTCGAAGTAGAGCTCGGTGAGCTCCACCGGCGAGACCTGCTTGTTGGCGATCAGGGACCTGAGCTCCGACGCGGGAGCGAAAGCCAGATTTTCATCCATTGGTGCTCGACCTCACAGAGATGATTGGGGCCATGCTATGAATCATCGGCCACCGTGTCAACGCTCTGGGTTTTTTTGCCACGCCTGGTATGAAAATGTCTTTTCGAGCGGAGTCGAGAAATCTAGGGCGCCCATCGTAGCAAAGAGCGCTGGTCCCGTCGCCAGGAGCCCCCAATCCTGACCGACAATACGACACCGGCTCGGAGGGTCCGGCCAGGCGCACGACGATTGGGGGCGGAGGGCCTTAGACCCCTCGGCGAAGCCTGTCCTGAGCCTGTCGAAGGGCTCGGGAGCCTGCCCGGAGCTTGTCGAATGGGTGACAGCGGCCGACCCCTGACTGCCCGCTCCGGCCACCGTATCGTGGTATCATCCGTCGTACCGCCTATCCGGACCGACACCCACATAACAGTCGCATAGAGGTCATGCCCGTGAAGATCACCAACATCGAGACGTTCATCGTCGACGCTGGCTGGCGTCCGTGGACCTTCGTCAAGATCGAAACCGACGAGGGCGTCACCGGGTACGGCGAGTGCAGCGACGGCCGCTCCCCGCGCGGAGTCGTCGGCACCATCGAAGACCTCAAGCCTCTGCTCATCGACCAGGACCCGCGGGCCTACGAGATGCGATTCTGGGACATGTTGCGCGGCACGCGTCAGAGCCCCGGCGGGATCGCCGCCAAGGCCATCGCGGGCATCGACTGCGCCCTGATCGACATCAAGGCCAAGGCGCTGGGCATCTCGGTGGCCGAGCTCTTCGGCGGTCCCACCAGGGAAAAGGTGCGTGTCTACTGGTCCCACTGCGGAACCAGCAGGGCGCGATATTCAGACATCCTGAGAACGCCGCCCATCAGGACGATGGAGGACATCTCGAACCTGGGCCGTGAGGTCGTGGAGCGCGGGTTCACTGCCTTGAAGACCAACATAGTGATGCCGGGCGACCCGCCGTCGGTATGGTTCGGCGGCTTCGGGGGAGGTTTGGGAACCACCGACCAGCTCGTGACCACGCCGTTGCTGCGCCACATCGAGACCCTCATCGGCACCTTTCGCGAGGCCGTCGGTCCAGACGTCGACATCAACCTCGACCTGAACTTCAACTTCAAGCCCGAGGGGTGCATGCGCATCGCCAGCGCCCTGGAGCAGTTCGACCTGCTGTGGCTCGAGATCGACATGTACGAGCCCGAGGCCCTGTTGCAGATCAAGCAGTCCACGTCGACGAAGATCTGCACGGGCGAGAACCTCTACTACATGCACGACTACATCCCCTACTTCCAGCGCCATGCAGCCGACGTTTTCATGATCGACGTCCCTTGGAACGGCTTTAGCCAATCGAAGAAGGTCGGCGACCTGGCGGAGGTTTACCAGCTAAACGTCGCGCCGCACAACTACTACAGCCACCTGTCGTCCCACATCAGCGCCACTCTGTGCGCTACGCTGCCCAACGTCCGCATCATGGAGATCGACATCGACGATGTTCCGTGGAAGGACGACCTCGTCACCAACCAGCCCGAGATCGT
Organism: Chloroflexota bacterium; assembly: GCA_022566795.1. Taxonomy (GTDB): domain Bacteria; phylum Chloroflexota; class Dehalococcoidia; order Lucifugimonadales; genus JADFIF01. The sequence goes on along the minus strand of JADFIF010000148.1, from coordinate 4,092 downwards.
GGACGGCCACATGACGGTTCCCACCGCGCCCGGCTGGGGGACGGACCTTAACGAGGAGGTCGCCAGGGCCCATCCGTGGAACGGGCAGCTTCGGCGCACCTGGTAACAGAGGTCCTGGGCCACACCATCGTCCCGGAGCTTGTCAAAGGAGAGAGTTCATTGGTTCGACGGAGCCTGGGACCTGAGCTCACTGACGGGCTGACCATGAGGGCGTTGGACACCGCCGTCCATCGTGCGGCGAGCAGAGATCGACGCAGACGCTCCCTCCAACCCCTACAGGGCCATCGGCAGCTTCTTCCCATCAACAAAGTCCCCTATTGCAGCGCGCAACGGAAGCGCAGCCCAGTATTGTCGTCTGGCTACGGACCTAGGGGTATATTCAGCTACGTTCGGATTACCAACTGGATTGAACCCCTAGAATGTCGACACGACGACCTAATCTCGAAGCACCATATCTGGATGGACTGGAACATCCAGTCCGCCGCTGAGGAGGTCCCCGCCTGATGTCAGTTCCACACCTACTGACGTAACCTCCCGCGATTGGTAACACTACAGGGCTAAGTTTGGCCGCTGGCCCGTGGCCTCCCGCGCCTTCGCCTGCGCGTCTCCGCCGCCCAGAAGTAGACCCCGTCACCCGTTCGGCGGATCGTAAGGTTCTTCTCCGACTGCCTCGCAGCAGCACCGAGTCTCCGTCGTATGGTAGAGATCGTTTCTCCTTCGCCTGCCTGGAGCCTCCCCGCCTCCCCGTCTCCGAGCTGTTCGATGTAACGGACATACTCCGCGATGATCTGCGCTCTCTTGCCGCTGGCGGTTTTCATCTTAGCCTCTCCTAGAGGCAAACGGTCAAATTTGGGCATGTTGGTTCCTCTCCTCGCGATGCAGATTCAGGTCTCGATTATACACAGGTGTTCGTCGCCGCGTTGGCTGTGGAAATCGAGCGCTCTCGGCATCTGTCTTGGGTAGGTTGATAACTAGGGTGGCGAACTAGCGCCGTAGAAACTGCACCCATAGGCGTGCGGAGGGGCTGCTTTCGTGGACCGCGAATGACAACTTATCTCTCTGGACATACAATCCATCTCGAAAGAATCACTCAAAAAAAGATCGCTCAAAAAAGGAAAGGCGCTCCCATGACCGCGGAAGAAAACAAGGCTCTCGTACGTCGATACTTTGAGGAGGTCCTCAACACAGGAGAATACGACCGGGTAGAAGAACTTATTACTCCCGAGTATATCAACTATATCGTAGGCCCAGGTAGGGAACGCGTAATTCTGGGGCGTGGGCCTGGGAGTCACAGGCCAGCTCACCTAGGGTTTCGCGCCGCCTTTCCCAACTTGCCCATTAAGATTGAGGAAGGGGTTCTTGTCTCCATACTCACGATCTGGAGTGGCGCCAACACAGGGGTATGCGGAGTTTCGACCCCCTCGTGAATCCCATCGCTGCCGGCAGTCCACGCCTGGTTGACCCTGCTTTCCACACGGGTGTACGCTTCTCCGTGCCCCACGCGCAGCGGCGCGACCCAACCGATCGCGAGTCCTTAGCTTGAATCGACCCCCATCGCCGTCCACCGGCACCTCGGCTGCACCCAAGCGTGCGCCTAGGCGCGCCCGGCTCGTCGACCGTTTCTCGACCCTGGAATCCCTCCAATATCGGGACTTTCGATGAGCGGGCTGCTACTGGCGGCGTTGACCGTCTTGTTCGCTCTGGCCTATCCGAGCTTCAGGCGGATCGCATAGCCGGTCGAGCCGCCATGTGTGCGATGGGGCCCTTCAGAACCGGCGCACCCCTGATCGTCGACGGTGGATCTTTTCGCGCGAGCCCCGGTCATGTCAGCACGACAGGGTCTATGTCGATGGTCCAACCGCCTGGGACGGCGATTCTGTCGAGCAGCTTGCGAGGCTCCGGGCCGCGCATCACGATGTGCCAGCGGTAGCGACCGCGAAGACGCGGCGGATAGGCAGGCGTCGGACCCAGGAGGTCTATGTCGGAGTGGCCCAAGGCGTCTCGCCGCTCCTTCAGCAGCGCGCCCAGCTTCGCGGCCTCACGCTCGCACAGGGCGCGGTTGGTATGCGCGTAGAGCAGGCGAATGAGCTTGCTGTATGGAGGGTTCGAGTGCTCGCGGCGGTAGGCCATCTCCTCGCGGTAGAAGGCCTGGTAGTCCTGGGCGGCGGCGGCTTTGATTGCGTAGTTGTCGGGCTGGTAGGTCTGAATGATCACGGCGCCGGGAGCGGACCCACGGCCCGCCCGGCCGGCCACCTGGCATAGGACCTGGAATGCTCGTTCGCCGGCACGGTAATCGGGGATGTTGAGCCCCACGTCGGCGGATATGACACCCACAAGCGTGACGTCAGGGAAGTGGAGGCCCTTGGCGATCATCTGCGTGCCCACCAGTACCTGCGCCTGGCGCGAGCGGAACTTCTCGAGCAGCCCTTCGCTGGCGCGGGGCGCCTTTGCCGTGTCGCGGTCCCATCGAAGGGTCTTGGCATTCGGAAAGCGCGAGGCCACTTCGTCGACCACCGATTGCGTCCCGACGCCGTAGTAGCTCAGCTTGTAGCTGAGGCACTTCGGGCACTTTGTGGGTGGCAGCCTCCGGTAGCCGCAGTAGTGGCAGATGACTCGACCGGCGCCGCGGTGGTACGTCACGGCCACGTCACACCGCCGGCAGCGCAGGCTCTGGCCACAGCTCCGGCATTGGACGTACGAGGCCGAGCCTCGGCGGTTCAGAAAGAGGATTATCTGGCTCCCAGAGTCGAGGCATTTGGCCATGGCGGCAGAGAGAGGCCGGCTGAAGATGCTCCGGTTGCCCGCGCGCAGCTCGCTCCGCATGTCGACGATCTCGACCCGGGGCAGAGCTCCGGCGGTGGCGGTCGCCTCCGCGCCTTCGGCCTCGCTCACCCCCATCCCTTCGGCTCCGCTCAGAGCCTGCCCTGAGTTCACCGAAGGGACAGGCCTAACCTTCCCCCTTCCAGGGACAAGAGGTCTCTCGCGCTCTTGCTCAGGTCGCGTGGCGGCCCGCACGCGCTGTGGAAGCGTCTCAAGGCGTATTTCCTTCTTGAGGCCGCTGAAGTAGGAGGCGAGGTCCGGCGAAGCGCTGCCGGTCACTAGCACCGCTCCGGTCATCTCGGCCAGTTTGGATGCAACGGCGCGGGCATGATACCGAGGGCTGGCGTCATGTTGCTTGTAGGTCCACTCGTGCTCCTCGTCAATCACGATGAGTCCCAGGTCGGGTAGGGGCGCGAATATGGCGCTTCGGGAGCCGATGACGATGTCGTACTCGCCCCGTCGTACCTTCCACCACTGGTCGAAGCGCTCGCCCGCGGTCAGGCCGCTGTGAAGCACGGCGACCTTCCCCGGAAAGCGCGAGGCGAAGCGCTCGACCGTCTGGTGGGTGAGGGCAATCTCGGGCGCCAGAACGATGGCTTTTCGACCCAGTCGCAGGCAGCCGGACACCGCCTCCATGTAGACCTCGGTCTTGCCGCTGCCGGTAACACCTTGGATCAAGAACTCGCGTGGCGTGACGGCCAGGTCACCCAGGGCCTCGACCACATGCGCCGCGATGGTCTGTTGACGCGGTGTCAGCGCGACGACCGGTGGGGGTGCCAGCGTCAGGCCGGCGAGAGGATCGCGGTCCATGGCGACGTCGCGCTGGCGCAGCCACCCCTTGGCGATGAGAGCGCTGACGGCCGCGGCGCCGAACTCCTTGCGGGCTTCGGCGGCGAGGATGGCTCGGTCGCCGTCGACGAGGCGGGCCATCAGGGCCGCCTGACGCGGCGCACGTTTCGTCGCGTGCGGCAGCCACTCGACGACGTCGGGGCGGGCCCGAGGGCTCAGCGCGACGTGCGGCCGTACCTTGGCGTGGACCGCGGGGCCGGACTGTCGGAAGGACCGGGTGAGGATGCCCTTGGCGAGAAGGGGCCCGATGGAGTTTCTGACCCCAGGGCCCAGCGCGGCGACGAGCCGATCGTGCTCCATGATGCCTCTGCGCCTAAGGTACTCGACCACGCGCCGCTGCGACGGCGTCAGCGGTGTGGATTCGGTGATGCCGTTGGGACTTAGCTCCAGAAGCGTCCTGTGTCTGATGCGGCCCCCGGGTGG
>JADFIF010000147.1 GCA_022566795.1 Chloroflexota bacterium | reverse complement strand
TGATAACGGACATATTCTGGGGCATCCCGATATCCGAGTTCGACATCAACGACACGACCGTCAGGCTCGACAGCAAGACGGCCTATGACGAGATGGGCGCCGCCGCGATCCAGTTCGTGCCCGTGGGCTCCGGCCCGATGGTCTTCGGCTCAGTTAGGGAGAACGACCGGCTCGAGCTCGTCGCCATGGAGGGTGACCACTGGGCTACTACGGCAGGTATCTGGGATGAGACGCCGAAAATCGGCAAATTCATCATGATTCAGGTGCCCGATACTCAGAGCCGCATGGCGATGATGCAGACCGGCGAGGCCGACCTCGGAGAGGTCGACTTTGGCAAGATCAGGGAACTTGAGGGCAGGGGGCTCAAGTTCTTCCCGACCATGTCCGACGCCGACACGATGACGCTGAGCGTCATCTGGCCGGGCAACCTCTTCACAGACCTGAACGCGAAGACCGGGGATGCATTAACGCCCTGGGATTCCTCCGTGTACGACACAGACCTACCGCACCTCGGGTGCCCGTGGGGCGACAAGTGCGGCTACACGGACACGAACAACCCACCGGGGATGTCCGACATGGAGCAGGCCCGCCTGGTGCGCTGGGGGCTCTCGATGGCCATCGACAGGGAGGGCATAGTCGATGTGCTCCAGGGCGGCAAGGGCACGGTGATCTACCTGGAGCTGATGGGGCCGAAGTTCCCGGGCTGGCGGCCTGAGCGGACTGTCACCGCGGCCATGATAAAGGCCGCCCACGACAAGTACGGCGACAGCGCGATTTTGGGGCCGGGCACGACCTGGCCCGAGTATAACATCACCCCCGCTGAGCCGAACTACGAGTGGCCGTGGACCATACCGACGGACCTCGTGGAGGCCGAGCGTCTGCTGGACCTGGCCGGCTTCCCGAGAGATTCGAACGGCGTCAGGTTCGAGATCAAAATGAACAAGTACATATGCGAAACAGGTCCCGTTTGCCTGGAGCAGGCCGACGCGGTCGCGGCAGGCTGGGAGCAACTCGGCGTCAGGACCACGCTTCTCACCGAGGAGTACGGCTCGGTGGTCGTTCCGCGAATGAGGGACCGCGCCCAGGCGTTCCCCGTGGTCAAGAACTGCAGCGTCGAGACGGCCAACTATCCCTTCGACTGGCCTCCGCCGCCTTCGGACAGCACGTTCAGCCGTCCGGCCTGGGGCTGCGCGTTTGAGAGCAAGTTCCTCGACTACATGTTCATAAACATCAACGGTGAGAGGGACAAGGCCAAGCGCGAGGCGCTGCACCTCGACATGGTCGACTACTACTACTACTGGCAGCTCTACAGTGGAATTTCCCAGCCGCCTCGAGGGGTTGCGGGCAACCCTGACACGATTGCGTCCTGGAGTTCGCGTTCCACAGCGAATGCCTTCTGGGGCAGGCCGCAGCACATCATTCCGGCGCAGTAGCAGGAAGACCCCGGAGAGGAGAGGGGTCCCGCCTCTCTCCTCTCTGGGCACTGCATCGCAGGGCGGCTCGACGGGCGCCCTGCGTTTGCGTGTTGTCCCGAGCTGAGGCCGCAGGGCCAGGCCCAAGACCGATAACGAGGTTTCGGTTGACGCTATGGCGCGATTCTTAGTCAGAAGAGCTATATCGATCTTCATCTCCCTCATTGGGGCCACCGTATTCATATTCATCCTGACCAGGCTCGGCCCCGATCCGATAGACCTCTACCTGGGAGATACCCAGGTAGAGGTCTCGCAGGAGTTCATCGACCTGGTCCGGGCAGAGTTTGGGTTAGACAGATCGTTGCCGGAGCAGTACGGAATATGGGTCTGGAGCCTTCTGCGATTCGACATGGGCCAGTCCATCGGCTCCGCGAGGCCGGTGAAAGATATAATCCGCGACCACATCACGGTTACTCTACGACTGGCAATGGGCGCATGGATATTTGCCATCGTGGTCGGCCTCAGCATGGGCGTGTTGTCGGCGGTCAAACGCGGCAAATCCTGGGACTACAGCGCCCGCACATTGGCGCTGTTCGGGCAGGCGATTCCGCAGTTCTGGTCGGGCGTCATGGCGATACTCCTTTTCGCGGTGATACTCGGTTGGTTCCCTGCCGGCACGCTCGGAAAGCAAGAGGGATTTCCGCTGGCGTGGACAAACCTGAGATACTGGATACTGCCATGTATAGTTCTCGGGTGGCCGGCATCGGCGGGGATCATGCGCCTCACCCGCTCCTCGATGCTGGAGATCCTCGACTCGGAGTACATCAAGCTGGCCCGCGCCAAGGGCGTCGGTACGTGGACCGTAATCTGGAAGCATGGACTGAGGAACGCGGTGATACCGCCCCTTACCTCGGCGCTGATACTTATGGCCGACTATCTGAACGGCGCGTTGGTTGTGGAGATAATCTTCTCACTGCCGGGAATAGGACAGGTCGCGCTCCAACAGGCGGTCTATGACAATGACTGGCCGCTCCTGGCAGGCACCGTATTCGTCTTTATTGGCATCTACGTCAGCTTCGCATTTGTGGCGGATATTCTGTACGCCCTCATAGATCCCCGGATCCGGTACCAGTAGGGAATAGCCGATATGAACACGACCCAGATAGAGAGGACCCAGATAGAGAGGGACCTCCTGGGAATTCGGGAAGATCCGCCCGTAGTCCGAGAGCTCCGGGCCGCATGGCGGTTCTCGAGACGCTGGCCCACGCTACCTATGATAATACTGGGCAGCCTCATATTCGCAGGTGTATTCGCTGGCCCACTCGCCCCACATGACGAAAGGGCTGGCGGCATCCGTGAGCGGCATACTACTCCATTCTGGTTCGCGGACGGCAGTACCAATCATATACTCGGTACGGACCATGCCGGACGTGACGTTTTTTCTCGCTTGTTGTTCGGCGCGCGTATATCGCTGGTGGTCGCCGCCATCGCGCTGACCAGCGGCTTCCTGGTAGGCACCACAATGGGCATTATCAGCGGCTACTCCGGAGGATGGGTGGACGAGGTCATAACCAGGATAGTCGATGTATGGCAGGCGCTGCCATTCTTGATGGTGGCGCTCGTGATGGTGCTGCTGTTCGGCCAGAGCCTCAAATTGCTTTTGATTTTGATGGCCTCGCTCGCATGGAGCCCGTTCGTGAGGGTGATACGAAGCCAGACGCTGGTCATAAAGACCGAGCCCTACGTGGATCTGGCCCGCGTTGCGGGGTGCTCTGTCCCGCGAATTCTCATCCGGCACATACTGCCCGGAGTTGTAAACACCGCGGTCGTGATAGCGACGTTGACCGTCGGCAACCTGATCCTAGCCGAAGCGGCATTGAGCTTCCTTGGTGCGGGAGTCCCGGCACCGACGCCCACGTGGGGCAGCATGGTCCAGGAAGGCAGAAACCACCTCACCACAGCCTGGTGGCCGACCGTGTTCCCGGGCGCTGCCATATTCGCCGTCGTGATGTCGCTGAACTTCACGGGCGACTGGCTCCGGGACCGGCTGGACCCGCGTCTCAGGCAGCTGATGGACTAGGAATCAGCCGCCTGAGACGCCGATCTGGCTCCGGCTCCTTCAGGAATTGGACCGCCGTGATTGTCGTGGGTGGCGCTGGTCAGGGTAGACCGCGGCCAGACGCTTCAGCTCAGAACCATGCCTTGCGTGGACGTGGCTCGCGTCGTTGGCGCTTCGTATCCGAGAATACTCCTGCGTCACATCGTGGCGGGTGTGGCAACCACGACTGTGGTTATCGCCTCCCTCGGCTTTTTGGGGGCAGGCGTACCTTCCCCGGTCTCGCCATCTTCCTCACGGTCATGTCTCTCAATTTCGTCGGCGGCTGGCTGCGCGATCGGCTGGACCCTCGACTGCGTCAGCTCGGCCATGCCGTCGAAGCGCTCTGCGAGGATGTCGACGGCCCCGCGGTGCTGGGGGACCGATCCGCGGCCCTTCCACCTCAGGAGAGCCCTTGTGTTGCTGCCGGCTCAGCAGACACGGGCTAGCATCGATGTCCGCGGAGACAGCATCTAATCCTCAGGTGGAAGACAGGATCACCCCCCACAGGAAGGCAGTGATGCTACCTCCCCGGGTCCTGCCGATGTTGGTGGCGCTCGTCGCAATCGGCGCGATCGCATGTGGCGGCGCGACCGGCAAGCCTACGGTGACTCCCTCACCGGCGGCCCACGACCCCGTAACCCCCCTGCAACCCACCGCGGAGGCAACACCGGCCTCTCAACGCGCGGCTCCGGCTGTGCCCGTCTCCCGCCAACCATCAGGGACTCGCAATGTGCCTGCTAGGCTGGTGATAGGCTGGGGGAACACAGACTTCTCGAAGCACTCAGTGCCGTTCTTCGAAATCATTTCGGGCGGTGTGGGTCGCGATGGAATTCCACCGATCGATGACCCTGTTTTCCTGAACGCATCCGATGATCCTGAATACATGGAAGACGACGATCCGGTAATAGCCCTTGAAGTAGGGGGAGAAGCAAAAGCCTATCCCCTAGATATATTGCAGTCGCATGAGATCGTAAACGATGAGCTCGGTGGTGTTCCCGTCACCGTCACCTACTGCCCGTTGTGCAATACGGCCGTCGTTTTCGATCGTCGGGTCGATGGTCGCGTCTTCGACTTCGGTGTGTCGGGCAATCTGCGAAACAGCGACCTGATAATGTGGGACCGCCAGACGGAGTCCTGGTGGCAGCAGATAACGGGAGAGAGCATCGTCGGGGAGATGACGGGAACGAAGCTCGAGGTCATCCCCGCTCCCATAGTATCCTGGATCGACTTCCGCGAGACATTCCCCTCCGGACGGCTCCTCTCGCGGCGTACAAGGAGCTACGACAATGCCCCATATGACGGCTATGACGACCTGGCGAACACCAGTCCGTTCTTGTTCCTGACCGAGGATGATCAGGAAGGGATACGTGGGGGAGAGGGCCGAGAAGAAGTGATCAGTCGAAAGATCGACTCTCGGCTGCGGCCGATGGAGAGGGTTGTGTCATTGAGTATAGATGGGCACGCCGTCGCATACCCTTTCACGATGTTGCGGGAGATGCCGGTCGTCAACGACAGCATCGGCGGTCAAGACATAGTGGTCTTTTACGTCGGCGGAACACTCTCCGCGTTCGAAGGCGCGGGCGGCGCATCGAATCGAATAGTCGGGTCCACAGGGGTCTACGATCCGTTCGTCAATGGCGAAAAACTCACCTTTGGAGTCGAAGACCGTAAGATAGTGGACGAATCCACGGGATCCAGATGGAATATCCTGGGTCGCGCTACAGAGGGACCTCTGGCTGGCACAGAGCTAAGACCCGTCGCGCATACCAATCATTTCTGGTTCGCGTGGGCCGCGTTCAACCCAGACACGGACGTCCGAGAAGTTGGCGACGTCAGTCGATAGCCTTCCGCGGCGAAGGCGGGAGAAGTCGGGCCGGCGGTGGACACACCTCGAAGGAGGTCGGGGGTCTATGAGGTGATGTCCCTCCCGACCCCGACCTAGACCTCCCGGTGTCGCAATGCCCGATAGAGGTAGAAAGCCGCGGCCACAGCATTCCCGCCGAGCACCGCCCCAGACATCATGCCGGTAAGCATGTGGCTGAGGGAAAAGACCGGCACCCTCAAGACCCCTTGCAGCAAGGCCTTGTGCGTCTCGACTCCTCGGATCTCGTTGACCAGCCAAGCGCTCAACACGGCTGTCCCGAGAGTCAGGACAACAAACAGCCCGTGCACTCTGCCCGAGCTCTGTGCGTTCCACCATGCCAATACAGTCCCTACTGCTGCTGATCCCCCTACTATCGACGCCTGCACCAGGAAGAACGAGGTTAGGCCCAAGTTGGAGGTGTTAAGAGATGTCCAAGACAGCCACCAAAGGCCGAAACTGAGTGCGGTCGCTGAGAATAAACCCAAGGCACCGCGGGCCAAGATGTTGACCAGCAGTTCAAGGCTTATCATTTTGTTACCGACATTTCCCGGAGTGGACTACTGGCACCCGAAGATGCCGGAACTTGGGTTGGGACTCAGCACATCGGGGACAACTGAGGAGCACGACAAACGGCGGGCTGTTAGGTCCAATGCCTCAGAGCGGCAGGCCCCGGGCTCCAGACCTGCGCCCGGGCTCGGGCCGCTGACCGCACGATTCAGCTGTACAGGTGGCACACGACCTTGTGGCCGGGCGTCGGCTCCGTCATCGTGGGCTCGTCGTCGGCGCAGGGCTCGAACCGCGAGGGACACCTGGGATGGAAATGACAGCCTGTTGGCGGATCGATAGGCGAGGGTACCTCGCCCGTCAAGATTATCTCCTCCCTCAGGGTGTCAGGGTGCGACGGGAGAGCGGCGGACATCAATGCCCTCGTGTAGGGGTGTAACGGGTTGTCGAACAGCTCTTCCGTTTCGGCCTCTTCGACTAATCTGCCGAGGTACATCACGCCAACCTTGTCGCACATGTACCGGACCGTTGCCAGGTGGTGCGCGATCAGCAGGTAACTCAGGCCGTGCTCATCCTGCA
>JADFIF010000146.1 GCA_022566795.1 Chloroflexota bacterium | reverse complement strand
GTGTCTTTCTCGCCCAGGCGGGCGACCGGACAACCGTGAAAACTTAGTAGAGCCAATCTGTGCATACAACTCTCCGGCCGTCTCCGGCGACAAAGAACACGCGGGACGGCGATCACGTAGGAGCCAAACCCTTAGGCCTTCCGGCTAAGGATGCCGACGGCTCCGATTCCTCAGGGCGCAGTGCTCGTAAGCCAGGTCTCAGCAGAGCGCCGGGGTCTTGCGGGTGGGCGCCCGGCGGCAACTTAGCGTCGCACCACCATTTTGTAGACGGCCTTGTCTTTGGCGCCCAGATTGTACTTGTAGCGTTCAGTCCCCCGGAGGAAATCGAAAGAGGCCCGTTTCATCTCGATGGCCTCTTTGACGCACAGCGCCTTGTTAAGCAACCCTACGCTCAGCGCCGAGTACTCGGGATCGTAGCCGCTATTATATAGCAAAAAAGCATCCGCGTAGTCAAAACAGATACACGACGCCACTCGCACGCCCTCGACCTCCAGAAAGTAGAGTCTGAACTGGCCTTTGCCGCTCAGCTCTCGGGCGATGTCCAAGAAGAACTCTTCCCTGGCTGGTGTCATGAACTCATCTTTGTCCTGGCGACTCGCGCGGAGCAGACGGAAGAAGTCTCTCATGCAACTCTCTATCGTTTCGGGGGTCCCGCAGGTGTACTGACGCGGGCTATCGGCGCCCTCTAGTCGGCGGAGCTTTCGCCTGAGCTCGTGACGATCCTTTTTCCTAAGGCCGGACAGGTACTCGTCCCAGGTCGACGGCAACACCGCGACGGGAGCCATATCCTCTCTTTGGATGTCGACGGTCAGACCCATGGATTCGGCCAACGTCGACATCCGGGCGAGCGACGGAGAGTCTTCGGGCAGCGACCTGAGATCGAGGGTATGCCAGTCGAGTCCGAAGAGGTATTCGCACAGGGCCTCGTAGAAAACATCTTCGCTGCCCCGCCTGACCAGCATGTCGTGGTAGTCGACGAGATCGGTATCGCCGAGAAAAGATACGACGCCATCACGCATCGTCAACGGGGCGATTCCGACGAGGTTGTCATCCTCCCGAACGCATGTCAGCATGAGGTCGGCGCCGTCCGCGAAGCGGTTCCACCACAGCTTCTGCCACGATGGCGTCAGGAAGATGTTGTCCGTAACGCAGTGGGGGAGCAAGCTCTCCCACTCTTCTTCAATGCTTTCGAAGTCCCCGGTCTGGACGGTAAGAGGCATCTAGGTCCCCGAAATCAACGCCAAAAACTCCCGTTTGGTCGCCGCCTGCGTTCGCAGCGTCCCGCGGCTGGCGGAGGTAACGATCTTGCTGCCAGGCTTCCTAACGCCCCGCAGGGTCATGCACATATGCTCGGCGCTTAGGACCGTGGCGACGCCCGCGGGATTCGCGGCGGTAAAAATGGTGTCCGCCAGCTGGTTCGTGAGCCGCTCCTGAATCTGCGGACGGCGGGCGAGTATGTCGAGGGCGCGCGCAAGCTTGCTCGCGCCGACCACCCTGCCCCGCGGGACGTACCCCACATGAGCGGTGCCGTAGAAGGGGAGAAAGTGGTGCTCGCAAATAGAAAAGAAGGGGATGCCTCGCAGCACCACCAACTCGTCGTGGCTCTCTTCGAATCCGGTTGCCAAGACCTCCACGGGGTCCTGGGCCAGTCCCGAGAAGAACTCCTCGTACATCTGAGCGATTCGCCTCGGTGTGTCGACCAGGCCCTCTCTCCTGGGGTCCTCTCCGATGGCCTCAATGATCGCCGAGGCCGCCTGTTGAATTCTCTCCTTGTCTATCAAAAAATGTCTTTCCTTGTCTTTACTTGACGGGGGCGCTGAAAACTCGTTCGACTATCCCCTTCGATGGTTCGGCAATTCTTCGCTCCGCTCGAGTACAGGGCTCACCACAGGCCTTGCTCGGGGCAGGCTCTCAGACTTCCGGCAATCCCGACGGATCGGGGCCGCACTCCCCATGCCGCGCGAGAAAGACCGCTAGTCCACGGCAAAGGCGCGCTCGATGGCCGACAGCTCCGGCGGATACTCTTCCATGAACGTCGGCTCGTTCTCCGCCGCCTGATCGGGGTCCTTGAGACCAGACCCCGTGACTATGCAGACCACCTTCTTTCCCCGGAAGCTGAATCCCTCGCGCGCTCGTTTCAGCAGCCCAGCAAGAGCAGCGGCCGAAGCGGGCTCGCAAAAAATCCCCTCTTTTCGAGCCATTAGGCGGTAGGCTTCCAGGATCTCCTCGTCCGACACAGCGTCGATGGCGCCACCCGACTCGTCCTTGGCCCTCAGCGCGCTCTCCCAGCTTGCCGGGTTTCCGACTTGAATAGCAGAGGCGACAGATCTCGGGTCTTCCACAACCTCGCCTCGCACGATTGGCGCGGCTCCCTCCGCTTGGAACCCCATCATCTTGGGCCGACTGGATATCCACTCCATTCCGAACGCCTCCGAGAACCCAAGCCAGTAGGCGCTGATGTTGCCCGCGTTGCCGACCGGAATGAAGACGTAGTCGGGCGCCTCTCCCAGCTCCTCGATGATCTCGAACGCCGCCGTTTTCTGGCCTTGAATACGGTCGGGGTTGACCGAGTTAACCAGTGCTATCGGGTGGCGCTCCGTGATACCGCGCACCAGCTCCAGCGCCTGGTCGAAGCCCCCGTCCACCAGGATGATCCGGGCGCCAAAGGCTATGGCCTGCGTCAGCTTACCGCGGGCCACCTGACCTTTAGGGACCACCACGGTCGTGGTGAGGCCAAAGTAGGCGCCGTAGGCTGCGGCGGAGGCGCTGGTGTTGCCGGTGGACGCACAAACGATCCCCGTGCCGCCGGCCTCCACTGCCTTTGCCACGGCGACGACCATCCCTCGGTCCTTGAACGAGCCCGTAGGGTTGCAGCCTTCGAGCTTGAAGAAAAGCTCCGAGCAGCCCAACGTCTCGCCGATGGCCCGGGACCGGACGAGGGGTGTGTCGCCCTCGCCCAGGGTAACCATAGGAGTCCGCTCCGTTACGGGCAGATACTCCTTAAACCGCTCGAGAACTCCTGGTCTCATGGGCGGTCGTCGCGCTCCCCAGCTCGGGCCGCCTCTTCGCTTCTAGTGGCCGAAGAGGCGGCCCTGGGCATGTCTATCGGTGGTATTTGATGGGCGATACAAAGATCGACACTCAAGATCGTCCCCCCCGAACAGTCGTGGCCAGGCGCAGGGTAAGGCCTCATTTCCAGGGAATAGGATACTCCCACGGACCTTCGCCGTCCACCACGGGTATCGAGGCGCAGACGTCGGTTCAACCAGCTCCCGCCGCAAGTCGGTCGCCTTGAAGGCGACACGGCAAACACATACAATTGTGGTGGTCGGACTGGTTCGGTGCCCACAAAGTTTTGGTCTGGAGCTTGAGGAGCGCCACGCCGTGAACCTTGAAATCTACTCGAAGGACGTCGACCTTAGCGCAGACGCCGAGGGGTACATCCGCAAGAAAGCCCGTCGTCTCGAGAGGCATCTAAAGGCCATCTCTGCGACCAAAGTGGAGGTGTCGCGAACCTCGAGCCGCTCTCAGGCGGACCGAATCGTCGTGCAGATGACCGTCGATGCCGGAGGGTACACGCTGCGAGGCCAGGAGAGCGCGCCCAACCTGTTTGGTGCCGTCGACGCGGTCACCAACGTGATGGACCGGCAGCTGCAAAAGTACAAGGGCAAGATGTACCGAACGGCGCAGTCGAAGAAGCTGGCCAAGGTTTCCGCAGCTACGGCCAATAGACAGGACGACAGACAGGGCGCTGAGGAATCGCTTGCCGCGGAAGACGAGGCGCTTCTCGACGTAGGCAAGGTCGTCCGGACCAAGCGGTTCAGCATGCGCCCGATGGCGGTGGAGGATGCAATCGACCAGATGGAGCTGCTGAACCACGGCTTTTTCCTCTTTTACAACCTCGACGCCGATGAATACAACGTGGTCTATCGCCGCAGCGACGGGGACTATGGGCTGATTGAGCCCGAGCTGGCGTAGCGTCCGTACCGCCGTACCCAAGGAGCGACATGAGCACGTTGATGGAACAGGACCCCGAGGTGGGGCGGGCTGTACGCGGCGAGATCGAACGCCAGCGCAGCACCATCAACCTGATCGCATCTGAAAACTACGCCAGCCGAGCCGTGCTGGAGGCACAGGGCTCCGTCCTCACGAACAAGTACGCCGAGGGGTACCCGGGCCGTCGCTACTACGGCGGATGCGAGTTCGTCGACGTCACGGAGCGTCTGGCCATTGGGCGCGCGAAGGAGCTGTTCGGCGCCGAGCACGCTAACGTTCAGCCCCATGGGGGCGCCCAGGCCAACATGGCCGCCTATTTCGCTGTGCTGAGCCCCGGCGACACCGTGCTGGGAATGAGCCTCGACCACGGTGGACACCTCACCCATGGCAGCCCCGTCAACTTCTCCGCCAAACTCTACAGCTTCGTAGGCTACGGCGTCGACCGAGAGCTCGAGCTCATCGACTACGACGAGATCGAGCGCCTCGCCAAGGAGCACCGGCCCCGGCTCATCGTCGCCGGGGCGACCGCCTACACGCGGACCATCGACTTCGAGCGCATGGGCCAGATCGCCCATGAGGTCGGGGCCAAACTCATGGTCGACATGGCCCACATCGCCGGGCTGATCGCCGTGGGAGAGCATCCGGCGGCGCTGCCCCACGCGCAGATCGTCACCTCGACGACGCACAAAACCCTGCGAGGGCCCAGGGGTGGGCTCATTCTTACGACGTCGGAGCTGGCCAGAGATGTCGACAGAGCCGTCTTCCCCAACGCTCAGGGCGGCCCGCTGGAGCACGTCATCGCCGCCAAGGCCGTGGCCTTCGGGGAGGCGCTAAGGCCGGAGTTCGTCGACTATCAGAAAGCGATTCGAGCGAACGCCGTGGCCCTGGCCGAGGGGTTGCAGGCCGGCGGACTGAGGCTCGTATCGGGCGGCACCGACAATCACATGCTGGTTGTGGACGTGACGCCGCTCGACCTCACCGGCAGGCAGGCGGAGGAGGCGCTGGGCGAGGCCAACATCGTGGCCAACCGGAACGCGATTCCCTACGATCCCAAGCCACCCCGCGTGGCCAGCGGGATGCGGCTGGGGACTCCCGCGATAACCAGCCGGGGCTTCGGCATCGCAGAGGCAGCGCAGGTCGCCGCGCTGATCCTCAGGATCTTGGCCAACCCCGGGGACGACGCGGTCAAGCGCGAGGTCAGGGACGAGGTCCTGGCCCTCGCCGAGCGGTTCCCGGTGCCAGGCATCGACCTTTAGCGCGACGACACTCGCGAGCCTTAATCTTCTCGCCGGGCGCGCCGATTTCGCAAAGTTGGCAGCCGCGGCCCAGGGCAGCGCGGAAGATCATAGTCGCCCTCTTCTCCCATCTGTTTCCCTCTTGTTGACATCACCCAAATCGCCTGTTATCGTGTAGCCGTTACACGAAACGCGTGTAGCCATTATACGAAACACGTATAATCGTTGTACGATATCCGGCAGCATGGGGCCCACAGAATCTTTAGTGTCACCAGGAGCAGAAGCCGTGGCAATGACCTTTGAGCTTGAGACTATTGACCGGGAGAAGGCGCAGGAATACATCGCCAAAAACGTCGCTAACCGCCCCACCTCGCAAGCCCACGTGAATTTATTGATCGGGCGACAGAGACGGGGTGAGTGGAAAACGAACGGCGACACCATCCGTTTTGACACCAACGGCAATCTCCGAGATGGGCAGCATCGACTGCACATGGTCATGCTAACGGGTATCCCGATAGAAGTTATTGTAATCCGGGGTGTTGACCCAGACTCCTTTGTAACAATGGACACCGGAAAGCCTCGGACTATCATCGACGTCCTGGCCATCAAGAGGGAGCCCAATCCCCGATTCCTGGCGGGAGCGCTTCAATGGACCTATCGGTACCTGTTTGACCGAATGGTCGGCAAGATCGAAAGCCACGACCTGCTCATTTCAGTGCTCGAGGCGCACGAGGGCATCCACAAAACGGTCGCCTTCTATGCTGACCTAAATCAACCTATCGGCGCTCCGGGCCAGCGAGATATCGCGCTTGCGATGCACTACCTCTTTTCTAAGGTAGACCGGAAGGGGGCAGACGATTTCATCGAGCGATACGTGACAGGCTTGCGACTCGAAGAAGAGACCGATCCCGTGGGCAGGTTGCGAGGTCAGATTATTAGCGTGGCAGCCAACCCGCGAATCTCCTTAATCCCGTCGCAATACTTCGGCCTTTTCGCGATGGCGTGGAACGCAAACAGGTTAGGCAAAAAGACTGCTAAGAGTGCCTTCCAAACCCCCAAGCGGACTGCAGGCCGGCCGAAGATAGACGGTTTCCCGGAGCAACTCTTTATGACCAGCAAACTGGCTCTCCTGGACGAGGAGGAGGACGAGGCAGCCTAAGAGCACGACTGAGGAGTCAAGAAGTAACCGCCTTTCCAGTGTCCGCCCTCATCCCGTCGCACCATGACACTCGCGGGCTACGCGTCCTCGATGGTTACGCCGAGCCCGAAGGTCCTAAGCCGGTCGCGGTAGAGCTCAGCCTGCTCCAGTGGGCATACGATTACGACTGCTCTCCCCGACTCGTGGGCCTCCAGCATGACCGCGATGGCCTCCTCGCTGGTGAGACTCGACACGCTCTTGAGGAGCGACTCCACCACGAAGTCCATCGAGTG
>JADFIF010000145.1 GCA_022566795.1 Chloroflexota bacterium | reverse complement strand
CGGTCGAACAGGCCGGGCACGGCGGCGCAGGCGTTCATCAGAATCAGGCGGATGGACCGCCCTATCGTGGCGTTCGCTCGGTTGCCGGGTCCGAACAGGTTGTTACGGGAGTTCATGCTAAGCTCTCGGACGACCGGTCCGTTGACGATTGCCAGGATTCCGGCCCCACCGAGACTCGACGATGGCCCGACGAGGTTGAAGGCCGGGTCCAGCATCGCTCTGGTGGCGGCGACGACGACCGGAAAGTACTCCGGAAGGCACCCGGCCATGACGGCGCTGGCGGCTGCTTTCCCCGCCGTCACCGTACGTCTCCGCTCGGGCAGCGAGCCGACGACGGCCTCCGCCGGCAGCCCGGCGCGGTCCAGGAAACGCTGGACCAGCTCGACGGTCGGTGGCACGACCGGCAGGCCGTCGGTCCAGCCAAGCTCGTAACACCTCTCGATTGCGTCGGCGGGGTCCTCCCACTCGACGCTCTGCAGTTGTCCAAGGTCGGTCGTCAAGGTCAAGCACCTCCGAGGCGGCGCCGCCCGGCGCCTGAGTTGAGGCCAAAGCTAGCACACGGCCGTCGCGACGGTCAACGATGCTTGTCGTGCAGATGTGTAGCGGCGGGGCTCGACAGCTAGAGAGGGCGCAATCTGCCCCGCTTGACACCCCCAGGCCGCATACCATAGGCTGCCTGCGACTATCGCAAAGCGACTAAGGAGTGCATAAATTGGCCTACGAGTTCAACCACGTTCACCTCAAGGCGCCCGACCCTAAGAAGACCGCCGATTGGTACGTTCGGGCGTTCAACTTCCGTATCGTCAGCGACACGGTCCGATCGTTCGGAGACCGCTTCGTCAGGTGTCAGACGCCCGACGGCGTCGTCATCAACATCTCAGGAGCGCGCACCGGCGAGCAGATGGGCGGCGGAGACGCCACCGTCCACTGGGGCATCGAGCACTTCGGGCTCAACGTCGACGACATGGACGCGGAGATCGAGCGCCTCAAGGGCTTTGGCGCCGAGCTCATGGAGGGGCCGACCGACATTCCAAACGGGCCCCGCATCGCCTTCATCAGGGCGCCCGACGACGTTCGGATCGAGCTGCTTCAGCTTCCGGGGTAGATGGCCATGGACTGTCCAACTTGTCGACACGAAAACCCCTCCGACGCAGAGCTCTGCGGCAACTGCGGCCCCCGGCTGGCTGCGAATCCCGGGGGCTCCGCGTATCGTCCGGTCGATGGGCCAGGGCCCGCGACCTCGATGGTCGATCGCATGCTCGGCGCCGCCCGGCTGAAGGTCGGCACTTACGAGGAGGTGGAAGCCGACACCGGCGCCACGCTTCAGGCAATGTGGGTCGTCGTGATTGTGAGCGTCGCATCCGGCATTGGCCTGCTGGGAACGGGCGGGGACTTCGGCCGTCTGATTCTCGGCGTCGTCCTCGGAGTCGCTCAGTGGGCCATCTTGGCCTTAGCTACCTACTGGATAGGCACCGGTCTACTGCGGACGCCGGAGACACACGCCACATGGGGAGAGCTGGCGAGGACGACCGGCTTCGCCCAGTCACCGGGGATTTTGCGGATCTTTGGTTTCATTCCAGGGTTGGGCTTCATTTTCTTCGCGGTGTCGCTGTGGCAATTCGCCGCGATGGTGATCGCCGTGCGCCAGGCACTGGACTATAGCTCCACATGGCGGGCTGTGGGCGTCGTGGCCATCGCGTTCATACTCGTCTCAATCATTCTGATCCCCGTCAGTTTTGCGTTGGCCGGCCCCAACTGAGTTAATGGCCCATTGCTACTGAGGTGCTTGCCGAGCTGAGATACATCCATTGACGTGCCGAGCTTGCGGACACGAAAACCCAGGGGATGTGTCGTTCTGCGCCGAGTGCGGCGCCAGGCTGGCCAGTCCATTGGCCGCACCGTACCGGCCCTTCGAGGAGAGTGAAACCTCATCGATTGGGGTCGAGTCGCTTCCACCGAGAGACCTGGGACAGCTGCTCTCGGAGACCGCCCGCGTCTACCGAGAGAACTTCTGGCTGTTCGCCGGCATAGCAGTCGTGCCCGAGGTCTTTTTCCTGCTCGCCACCCTGGCCCCATTACCGGCATCCGTTCTATTCATCATCATCGGCGTGGTAGCGTCCATATTCGCGGCGGCGGCTTCGGCGTACGCGGTGAGACAGCGCTACCTGGGCCGCGACATCGATCCTGCCGCAAGCTACAGCCGGGCTCTGAGCAGGGCTGTTCCGTTGATTGTCGCCCTGATAATACTGTCTGCCGTCTTGATCCTATGCGCCCTGCTCAGCCTCATCCTGATCGGCATCCCCCTGTTTTTCTTCTTCTTGGTGAGCTGGTTCTTCGTCGACCAGGTAATAATGCTGGAGAACACAGAGGCGGGAGATGCATTCAGACGTAGCAGAGCTCTGGTGCAGGGGAGCTGGTGGCGGGTTTTCGGTATCGGCCTCGTTTACCTTGTGATTCTAATGGCTCTGTTATTCATCGGCCTCATTCCGATCGGCCTTTTTAGCCAAGTCGGACCCTCCGTGGGTGAGGCTGTTTCCACCATCTGGAGCACGCTCCTGGCCCCTATTTTGCATATAGGGGCCACGCTCGTGTATTTCGATCTGCGAGTCAGAAAGGAGCAGTTCAACCTGAGTCAGATGGCTGCAGAAACCGCGGCCTAGATCGCCCATTCCACACTGCTTAGCAAGGAGAGGATATGCCAAGAAAGACGTTCTTCCCGAATCCGCAGAACAAGCCGACGGGATTCTCGCCCGCGACGAAGGCGGGAAACCTCGTCTTCGTCTCAGGCCAGGTGTCGACGGACGCCGAGGGCAAGCTGGTCGGCCGCGGGGATTGCGGCGCCCAGTCCGAGCAGTGCTTCAAGAACGTCGAGGCGGCGCTGCAGGCGGCCGGCGCTACCATGGCCGACGTGACGAAGATCACATGCTTCCTGGTGAACTCCGAGGACTACTCCGCCTACGCGGCGGTGCGTCTGCGGCTGTTCCCCGAAAACGGCCCCGCCAGCGCCACGGTCATCATCAAAGCGCTGGTCAGCCCCGACTTCCTCGTGGAGGTCGAGGCCTTCGCGGTAGTGTCCTAGCCCGACTCGTCGGCAGGGCCAGTCCGCTCATCGTGAGCCTGCCCAAGGGTTCAGGGATGAGCGGTTCCAGTCGCCAGGGCATATCACGAATACCCGAGGAGCAGAATGTCGGACGAATGTATCTTCTGCAAGATCAACCGTGGCGAGATACCCAGCGATATACTCTATCGCGACGAGGACTGCTTCGTCATCCGTGACGTCGCACCCAGGGCGCCGGTACATCTTCTGGTAATCCCGACAGTCCACTTCACTTACCTCAGCGGTCTCTCGGAAGAGTTCCAGCCGGTTCTCGGGCGTATGTTCTCGGCCGCCAAGGATATGGCCGCGCGCGAAGGCGTGGTCGATTCCGGTTACCGCCTGGTGATCAATCAGGGACCCGACTCGGGCCAGGAAGTCCCGCATCTGCACCTCCACGTCCTCGGAGGCAGGCACCTCGGTGGGATGGCTTAGGTGGAGTCCGAGTTGCTGCCGGCATCAGTCGAAGCGCGGCTGGCGGCGCTACCCTCGGGGCTCCGCGAGCACGTCGAGCGGTCCCGGCGGGTAGCTCGGGAGCTCGCGCGGCGTCATGGCGTAGACCTCCGAAAGACGGATCTGGGCACTGCGGCCCATGACATCGCCCGCGCCGTCAAAGGCGACGCACTAATGGCGGAGGCCAAGCGTCTGGGGCTGCGGGTCAACCTGGTGGAGAGGAGCGCGCCACTTCTTATGCACGGACGCGTCGGGGCCAAATGGCTGGAGACCGAGGACGGCGTTTCCGACCCAGACGTCCTGGAGGCGGTGCGCTGGCACACGACCGGCCGCAAGGACATGGGCGTCGTGGCCAAGGTCGTTTTTCTCGCGGACAAGCTAGACCCCCGTAAGGTGGAGCGCTACCCGTACCTGGAGCGGGTGGCATTATTGGCTCAGGACAGCCTGGACGCGGCCATCCTCGAGTATCTGAGCAAAGAGCTGGAGTACCTGCTTCAGCAAGGCCTCCTGATTCACCCGGCTTCGGTCGGGTTGCGCAACGAGCTGATGGCTCAGATGACTTAGATGTCTCTCGCGCTAAAACACCTCATCATGCTCCTACTCTCCGCTGCGCTCGCCGCAGGAGTCGGATTTGCATCGTCCGCGTTCGTCGCCGAGAGGACGTTCGTCGCCATCGTCGCATCGGTAGCGTCGGGACTGATTCTCACTGCTCAGGTTGTGCCTAACATTGATTGTGAAGTCCGTGGAAGAACGGGAGCTATCTCTCATTCGCCAGATTCGAATGCAGCAACTGGAAGGGGACATAGCAGTGGCCGTGGTCGTAGATAAGAAAATCCAAGAGGAAATACGAAGAGGAAACCCCGAGAGCGCAAAGGAATGGCGTGAGTTCCGCAGGGGATTGAGATGAGCCAGTTGCTAGTAGCGGACCATGCGGCGAACCAACTAACGCAGCTGTCTGAGCGCGACAAGAGCCGCGTCGCTCGTGCTATCGACAAGCTTGCCCTGGATCCGATATCGCAGTCCCATCTACTGCGTAACACAGAATACGGAACCGGATTGCGGGTAATGCAAGCGGGCGGTCACAGGATCATCTACAGTATTAGCGAGGAAACCAATACTGTAACGGTGATTACTGTCACCACGAATCACGCCAAGCCCACTCCCTGATCCTCTGGCGCGGCCTCCTGCTACCTGGTCGCTTAAGCAGGTGAGAACTATCCCGTGCTACACGGGCATCGTGCGTCTGGTGTGGGCCCTGCCGGCCGCCGCCGCCGCCTCCCCGCCACGACCACAGGCTGCGACCATGACGCCCTCGTCGATCATGCTGACGATGTCTTGCGCGGTTACCGCGTTCAGGAAGAACAGACCGGCGTCCCTGCACGCGGCGAACACCCGGGCCCGGGCCGCTTGCATCGCCTCGGGGTATGGGGGGTCGTGAGCGTCCGGGTGCCCGAGGGACATCCCCATGTCGCCGGGACCCCACTCGGCAAAGGAGATTCCCGGGACCCTGGTACTCGCCTCGCATGTCTCCAGCGCGCGCTTGTTTTCGATCTTCAGGCCCAGCATCAGCTCGCCTGCGGGATTGAGGGGCCATGAATCGGCCTTTTTCAGATATTCGGGCACAGGAATCCCCCAGATCTCCGCCGCCGACGCCTGCCCTCCACCGCCGCGCCGCCCATCGCCCAGCGCGTCTCCGACACCTATCGTATTGAAGGGATACCTGCAGGCCTCGACGAAGGCCCTCGCTGCCCCGGGAGTCTCCGTGTGGCACAGCAGTATGCCGTGAACGCCCCGTGCGAGGCCCTGCTTGAACATCCAGGCATTGGCCCTTACCACCTGCTCGTCGG
Organism: Chloroflexota bacterium; assembly: GCA_022566795.1. Taxonomy (GTDB): domain Bacteria; phylum Chloroflexota; class Dehalococcoidia; order Lucifugimonadales; genus JADFIF01. Next base: position 1,335 of record JADFIF010000145.1, on the reverse strand, counting down.
TCCCGTCTGTCGGCATGCTCATGATCACAGTGGGCGTCCGGTGGCCGCTGTTCGTTGGGCCACCGTCGACCAGCCCCTTCATGAACTGGGACAGGCCCGGCATGTCGAGAGCTCCGTGCTCCATGTCGACCGTTATGTAGTCGGCCCAGGTCTTGGCCATCGCCTTGCCATTCTGGTAGGTCAGGTCTCTGGTACCCGTGTAGTAGATCGGCTGGCCATCCTCGAGTAGCTCGATGCACCTGTTGATACGCTTGGGCATACGTTCACAACCTCCAAGAAGTTAGGCTCGGGACCACAGAAGACTAAGGCAGAGTGTATACGAACGAGCGCGGAGTTGCCGGACGCCCGTCCTGAAATCATCCCTCGCGGGAAGAAGAGATTTCAAACGAGTGCCCGCTACCGCGCGGGCTCCACGACGCGAATCTCCACTGAGGCATCGCCACCGGTCACGGTCACCACCGCAATGGTCGATGGCACCATGAACGAGGCGTACGCCTGGCCTGGATTGACGAACAGCACACCGTCACGGTACTCGTTGACGGTCTCGTGGAGGTGGCCGAAGACTATGATGTCCACGGGCTCGGGGAAGTCGGGCAAGAGATCCGCGAGGTCGAACTCGGGACCGCCCCAGGCCGGGTGGGTCACGCCGATCCGCTTGCCCTCCGCCTGGAACACCTCGACGTAGGGCAACGATTGTCTGATCTCCACCGGGTCGGAATTGCCGTGAACGACGATGGCACGCCGCGCGTCGCGCCTGACGCCGTCCACGACGTCCGCGCGCGTGAAGTCGCCGCAGTGGACGGCGATGTCGGCCTCGGCCACCGCCCTCCTGATGTCGAGGTGCACTTCGTCCCACGAGGAGCAGTGGGTGTCGGAGATGGCGACGATCGTAGTAGTCATGCTACCGGCACCGGTACAACGCCGCGCGGGCATCGGCCTTCGACAGGGGTGTGCTGAATAGGCCGATGGGCCTAAGTCCAGCCAACGAAGATGAGCCGCCTCAGATGACGGCCTCCTGCTCGAGCCGGACCAGATCGTCTGCCGTGAGGCCGAGCAGCTCTTTGTAGACTTCGGCGTTGTGCTGCCCGAGCAGTGGCGCCGGCTCCATCTCCACCGGCGAGTCCGACAGCTGCACCGGGAATCCAGGCATCTTGAACTTGCCCCGCTGCGGGTGGTCCATGGTCGTTATCATGCCCCGTTCGAGCAGGTGCGGGTCGTTATGGATATCCTCGGCGTTCATGACCGCCCCGCACGGGATGCCGCCCCCGCCGACGATCCGCATCACCTCGTGCTTGTCGCGCTGCATCGTCCAGTCGGAGACCATCTTATCGACCG
>JADFIF010000144.1 GCA_022566795.1 Chloroflexota bacterium | reverse complement strand
AGGAACACGCTGCCGCAGATCGAGCAGTTCGTCAAGGCGATTACGCGTCGCTACGAGGCTGGAGGTCCCGAGGGCAGCTTTGGCAGGGCCATGCGTGAGGCGGAGGAAGCCGTGACGCGGGTAGGCCGTGGCGAGCCGCAAGTCGAGCTTCACCCGCAAGGGTCGTACATCCGGCGCCTCCAGCACAAGATCGCCGACAAGTTCGGACTCGACTCATCGAGCGCAGGCGCGGACGCGCTACGGCACGTCGTCATCTTCCGGCGCTAACGACACTGAAGGGAGCGCGCCTCGATGGGTCTATTCGTCGTCTTCGAGGGAATCGAGGGCAGCGGCAAGAGTACCCAGTCGGGCGCATTGGCTCACCGGCTCCAACAGGCGGGAGTTCCCGTGGCCGCCGTACGCGAGCCTGGGAGCACCGTCATCGGAGAGGAGATAAGCCGGCTCCTCAAGACCGGCGACGACATCGACCCGCTTTCAGAGCTGTTCCTATTCTCGGCGGCGCGGTCGTTGCTGATCGCATCGGTGATCGCACCGGCGCTCGAAAGGGGCGACGCCGTGGTCTGCGACCGATACATCCACTCTACAGCAGCCTACCAGGGATACGGCCGAGGGCTCGACATTGCAGCGATTCACAAGATCAGCAACATCGCCACGAGGGGCATCGTGCCAGACCTCACCGTCCTCCTGGACCTTCCCGCGGAGGAGGGTCTGGGTCGTAAGACGGCGGACACCTTCGATCGGTTCGAGCGCGAGGCACAGGAGTTCCATCGCCGGGTCCGCGCCGGATACCTGGAACTGGCGGAGGGCGACCCCAACCACTGGCTCGTGCTCGACGCCCGCGACAGCGAGGAGTCGCTTTCGGGCAACGTCTGGCGGCACGTCTGGCCCCTCGTCGAATCGCGGTCTGCCTCACAGGGGGCTCGACCTTGACCGGCGACCAGATAGACGCTTTTCTGCGGGAGCCGCGCATCGCTGACCTGGCGACGATTCGTCCCGACGGCTCTCCCCACGTAGCCCCGGTCTGGTACCACTACGATGGCGAGAAGGTCATGGTGATCGCCTCGCGCACCGCCGTAAAAACGCGAAACATCAGAAACGACCCTAGAGTAGCCCTGTCCATTGCCACCGAGGCAGCGCCGTACGAGTACGTGCTGGTCACGGGGACCGCATCGGTTTCGGACGACGCTGCTCCCGACCTCCTCCGGACGATGGCGAACCACTACAAAGGCGTAACGGAAGGCAGGCGGTACGCCGACCAGGTGCTGAAAGACGCGGACTTCAGCACCATTACGGTTACACCGTCCAGGATTTCGGGATGGCGTGACGCAGACTAGGGGCATTCGCCGGTTCGGATGAGCCTCAGGCCACGTGAATGCTCTGCCATACCTGGAAACCATCTCAAAAAGGCACATGCATTGTTCCCACCCACCCACCCTCAAGGGTATTTGGCTACTGGGGGCACATCCCTTCTACAGGCTGAGGGCAGGCTCCCCAGACCCCCTGCCAGATCCCGACTCGTCGGGATCTGGACTCCCCGGACGGGAGTGTGAGATAGTCTCTTAGCGCAGCTTGCATGCGTAGGCCCACGGTAGCAATTGAGGGGGCGCCACGATGCCGCAACCCAGAGCGGCCAGTAAACTAGGGAGGTAGCCCGGCCGGCTAGCTCGCGCGGTTGGCCGCCGGCCGGCCCTGATAGTTGGTGAAGCTTCGTTGGCAGATCGTTCCGGCTCAAGCGTAATACTGGTAATCGAAGACGACGACTCCATCCGGGAGATCGTTCGGCGGGTCCTCGAGGCCGAGGGCCACACGGTCCACGTCGCCTCAAATGGCGAGGCGGGCTTGGAGCGGTTCTACTTGACGCTCCCGGATCTGATCGTGCTGGACGTCATCATGCCCAAGATGGACGGCTGGGAGACGCTGAAGCGGCTTAGGGGAATCTCCGACTGCGCGGTGATCATGCTCACGGTGTTCGGATCCAGCGAGGACATCATCAAGGGGCTGGAGCTGGGCGCCGACGACTACCTCGCCAAGCCCTTTGGAGTCAGAGAGCTGACGGCAAGGGTCAACACGGTGCTTCGCCGGTATCAGAACGAACCGCATCCAGGCCGCTACATGCCGCCCTTCACAGGGGAGGGCTGAGCAAAGCGCCACCGTATTCCCCCGTGGGGGCCCGGCCCCTACCCTACTCGCCTCCAGAACTGCCACCGGCGCCTGGATCTGGCCTGTCCTTGGGGCGGCGGTACGTCGACCGGCAGATCGTTTAAGATTGCCTGGGGCGTGTCGACCACCATCGCCTGAACCCTCTCCGCGGGCAGAACCCTTGTCGCCTCTTCGACCCCCGGCAAGAGTGTGGGCGAGCGCGGTCCGGTGGCGAAGTGCGTGTCGGAGGCGATTACGTGCACCAACCCTGTTCGAAGAAGTGTGTGGGTGAAGCGGCGGACGCGCTTTCCAAAATGGCCCGTGATACTTCCGGCGGTTACCTGACTCAGCATACCCCTCTCGACGAAGGTCTCCAGTAGCTTTACGTCCCTTTGGAACGCCTCGATCCGCTCAGGATGTGCCAGCACCGGTGTCACGCCCATCACCTGAAGCTGGAACATCACCTCTTCGATATAGTTGGGCCGGCCAAAGAACGGCATCTCGACCAGCATGTACCGGGACCCATTGATGCCGATAGCGCGCCCGCTGGAGACCTCGTCAGGCAGGTCGAGGTCCAGGTGGTTTTCCATCCCCTGCCTCAGGCTCAGGTCGATGCCTAGCTCCGCTATCTTGCCGTTCATCCGGTCCAACAAGCCGCGGACGTAGTCGACCGAAGATCTCTGCGTTACGTCTCTTCGGTGCGGCGTGGCCAGAATGACTTTGGTGCCGCTGTCGGCCGCGACCCGGGCCATCTTGAGCGTGTCATCTTCGGTTTGGGCGCCGTCGTCGACTCCAGGGAGGATATGGGCGTGGAGGTCGTACAATGCTCTGTTACCGGCGGTATTGTATGGCTCGAAAGGCCTCGCCGTAGGGCATCTCGGCCCGCTGGCCTATACGAGAGGCGTTCGCCTTGACGAACTCTTCTACGTCCCGGTCTGAGCCGGCCCCGGCCACCTGAGTGGCGTGTTTCAGAAGGGCTGCGATCTTGAGGTCTATCGTGTCGGTAATATCAACGAAGGTGTCTGGGGCCTCGGTGCCCCACATCAGAATTTCGCCCACCTTGTGGGGCTCCAGCCCATCTACGCGAAGATGGTTCGGGAAGTGTAGATGGTCACGTGCGAAGGGAAACACGGCGTCGAGCGTCACCTGCCCGCAGATGCGATGATCTCGGTGCAGATAGAAGCTCTGCCGAAGGGGGTCCGGACAGAAGACAGTGTCGGGTGTATGGGCTCTGATGGCCCTTACGAGCTGCTCTCTGAACTCGGCCGAGTCCTCGAGCCCTCCATCGGGATGGCGCAGGTAGACGACGTCTTCCACGCCCAGCGCCGCCGCGGCCTGCGCCTGTTCTTCTTCGCGCAGTGCCGCCAGACGCTCCGATGTCATATCGCGGTCGCCCGTGCCTTTGTCGCCGTTGGTGCACAGAACGTAGACGACCCGTGTCCCCTCACGTATCCACTTGGCGACAGTGCCGCCGCATCCTATTTCTGCGTCGTCGGGATGTGGCGTTACTACCATTGCAACGTCGGGCCTGTCTACCATTTGTCCCAGCTTTCCTGCACACCCGTGTGGGCGTCACAAGCCACCGATTAATATGATACGGTCTCGGCACGTGGCGGGCAAGGCGTGCACACGGCACAGCGAGCGCCTCACGTTGTTGCCCGTCCCACCCTCTGTTACAATTCTCGACGCTCGCGCATCCTGCCGGCCCCACCTCCGGTGGGCAAGATAATCACGGAGTTGCGAATGGCATCAACGGCGACGATTAGAAGGTTCCTTTGGAAGGACGTCGAACAGCTTACCGGTATCTTCAACGACATCAACGGCATATTAGACACGGAGAAGGCGTTCGACGTGGAGTTCATGCGTCAGTTCCTGTCTCAGCCCTCCTGCCAGCCTGAGGACCACTGTTTCGTCGCGGACCGCGATGGCTCACTCGCCGGATTCGCCCTTGTCGCCGTAGAGCTGCCAATCAGCCGCGCCGTGGTCAGCGGCGGCGTCGTCGCTCGACACCGCCGACAGGGGATCGGCCGGGCGCTGCTCCGCGCTGCTACCGAACACGCCCGAGCGTTCGAGGTTTCCGCCTTGCACGTCGAAGTGCAATCGGGCGCCGTTCAGGCCACCAGGATCCTGGAGTCGGAGGGCTTTTACCGAGTGAAACGCTTTTGGCAGATGATCTGGAAGGAGGCCGAGGCGCCGGAGTTGACGTTGCCGGAGGGGTTCAGCCTCCGTCCCTTCAGGAGTGGGAAGGACGAGCAGGCACTCACCGACCTTCAGAACTCGGCTTTTGGCGAGAACTGGGGATTTAGTCCTAACACAGTGGAAGAGATCGGCGCCAGAGCGCGCCTGGGCCGAGTAGACCCCGACGGCATAATCTTCATCCTCGACGGTTCCAGGCCCGCGGCTTACAACTGGACGCTCCGCGCCGCCAACGAGCACATCTCCACTGGTTGGATCGCCATGACGGGCGTTCATCCCGACTACCGCGGCAGACGCCTGGGAAGAGCCGTAGTCGCGGCGGGAATGCAGCACCTGAAGAGGCGAGGCGTCGACCGAATCGAGCTCGAGGTAGACTCTGAAAACAACGCGGCCCGGGAGCTGTACTTGAAGCTCGGCTTCCGTAAAGACCGAGAGACCGTGTGGTTCGAGAAGCAGCTCGCTAAGGGCTAGGCACCCTCTCTTCGCTCGCACGCGACTCCGAGATCCCACGCCGGGTGCTCATGTTGGTCCCCATCGTCTCCGGGAGAACGATTCCTCCGGAGAATACCACCTTCATGGCATCCTCGACGGACATATCGGTTTCGATTACCTCGCGCTCGGAAACGAACGCCAGGTTCCCCGAGGTTGGGTTCGGAACGGTCGGGATGTAGACCACAATCAGCGTTTCCTCTTGCACCGGCAAGTGGCAGTGCCCGGTGACGAACCCCAGGGCCAAGTACCCCTCCCTTGGCCACTCCAAGAACACCACGCGGCTGAACCGATGCCCTGTCGAAGACGTCAGGGCTTCTGTCGCCTGGTGAGCAACGGCATAGATGCTCTTGACTACTGGTATGCGGGAGAGTACGGCTCCTTGCCACTGGATTACCCGCCGTCTGCCGACGCGGCCGGACACAATGAGTCCCACGCCGTAGAGCACTAAGACTAGAACGGCGACTCCCATGCCGGGGTAGTTCCAGGGCCTGCCAAGTTCGCTGAAGACCCCATCGACGCTGACGACGACGAATTGCAGGATGAGAATGGTCACGATCAGCGGAATGAGCACGACGAAACCGGAGGCCATCGTGCGCAGGAAGTGGCCCTCCACACGCTGGAAGGGCGTTCGGTCTGGGGCCTGGTCCTCACGAACCTGGTCCTCACCACTCGCCGCCCGAGTGTCTTCGTCGTTGGTCCCGTTCACCATTTTACGCTCCCGCCACGCTCTCCAGCGTTTCGCCCATCAGGAACGAGTAGTGGTCCAGCATATGGTCCGCCACCCCACGCCAACTCATCTCCAGCGCCTTGGCTCGTGCCGCCGCTCCCAACGTATCCCTCAGCGGAGGGTTCGCCAGCAGCATGTCAAGACGCTGAGCGAACGGCTCCGGGCACCGCCATGGAATTAGGTACCCTGTTTCGCCATTTCTGATAAACGTACTGAGTCCCCCGACCCTCGATGCCACCACCGGGGTACCGCATGCCATCGCCTCGAGTGCGGCAAGGCCAAAGCTTTCCGTGTATGACGGTAGCACGAAGACGTCGGCGGCGCTGTAGTAGGAGGGAAGCCGGCATTGGGGGACCGCGCCCGTAAACACAACTCTGTCACCTATGCCCAGCTCGCGCGCCTGCGCCTTCAGGTGCTCCAGCTCGCTGTCGTCGCCCGGCTTGCCTCCGACAATCAACAGGACCGTATCGTCCTGGTCCTCGAGAAGCGCGACAGCCTCCAGCAGATTGCCCAGCCCTTTGATCGGCTCTATACGTCCTACGTATAGGATAACCTTTTTGCCGTCGATGCCCAAGTCGTTGCGGGCTGCATTTCTGTCGATCGGCTTGAACATCTCTAGGTCGACCCCCGCTGGGATAACCCGGACCTTACCGCCCGGGGTCCGGTACAAGCTTATCAGGTCCTGCTTCTCTTGCTCCGTCGAGACGATGACACCATCTGCTCCTCTGGCGACCCTCTCTTCGACGCGTATGCGAAGGTCGGTCTCCTTCTCTCCCGCCCTGGCCCGCATTTTGGTTTTGGCCAATGTATGGAAGGTCACAACGTGAGGCACGCGCCACTTGCGCCCCAGTATCATGCCGACCCGGCCCGAGAGCCAGTAATGGCTGTGTATCAGATCGTACTCGAGGTCCTCGGACGCCTGGTAGGAGCACAGGTTGCCAAGAAACTCTGGGATGTGCTCGTAGTAGGAGTCCTTGGCCGTCGAGTATGGGCCGGCCTTCAGGTGGATGACGCGGGCTCCATCTCCGAGCTCCACGATGGTAGGGTCTGTCGGGTCGTGGCATCTCGTATATACGTCGACGAGATGCCCGCGTCGGCCAAACTCTCGGGCAAGCTGAAGAACGTAAACGTTCATGCCGCCGGTGTCTTTCTCGCCCAGGCGGGCGACCGGACAACCGTGAAAACTTAGTAGAGCCAATCTGTGCATACAACTCTCCGGCCGTCTCCGGCGACAAAGAACACGCGGGACGGCGATCACGTAGGAGCCAA
>JADFIF010000143.1 GCA_022566795.1 Chloroflexota bacterium | reverse complement strand
TGTAGGCCTTGGCGCTGGCCACGATAATGTCGGTATCCGAGCCGCGGCCCACGTACACCCGATCGTCCCTCTCGATGCGAATCGTAACGTCGCCGATGGCGTCGATTCCCTGCGTCACGGCGTCTACCCGAAACTCTGTAAGCTCGTTGGACACCTGCACGATGCGGTTGATCGCCTGGTAGACGGCATCCACTGGGCCCGTGCCCGTCGCCGCATCCGTGACGGTCTTGCCGCCCGGCCCGCTGAGCCGGACCGTCGCCGTCGGAATGTCGTGGTCGCCACACGAGACCTGCACATGCTCCAGCTGGTAAACGGCCGGCACGTCGACGGCCCGGCGCTGGTTGGACATCAAAGCCTCCAGGTCGGCGTCGGTCACCTCGCGCTTCCTGTCGGCCAGAGTCTTGAACGCCTCGAACGCGTCGTTGAGCTCATCACGCGCCAGGTTGAATCCGAGCTGGCTCAGCCTGGCACCGAGTCCCGCGCGTCCACTCAGCTTGCCCAGAACCAACGAGTTGCTGGGCCAGCCGATGTCCTGCGGGTCCATGATCTCGAAGGTCCTGCGGTCCTTGAGCACGCCGTCCTGGTGGATTCCGGAGGCATGCCGAAAGGCGTTGGCGCCGACTATGGCCTTGTTCGGCTGCACCGGAAACCCTGTGATGTCGCTGACCAACCTGCTGGTGCGGTAGATTTGACGCGTATCGATATTGGTGCTGACGCCGAAGGCGTCCTTACGCGTTTCGATGCCCATAATGACCTCTTCGAGCGATGCGTTGCCCGCCCTCTCTCCGAGGCCGTTGATGCACCCCTCGACCTGCCGCACGCCGACCTCGACGGCCGCGAGGCTGTTCGCCACGGACAGGCCCAGGTCGTTGTGGCAGTGGACGCTCAACACCGTCTTATCGATGTTCGGCACGTTCTGCTGCACGCCTCTGATCCGCTCGGCGAACTCCCACGGCATGGCGTAACCAACCGTGTCCGGAATGTTGATGGTGGTCGCGCCGGCGTTGACCGCGGCCTCCAGCAGCTTGTAGAGGTAGTCGGGGTCCGTCCTGGTCGCGTCCATGGGAGAGAACTCGACGTCCTCGCAGTAGCTCTTGGCGCGCTCAATCGATGCCACGGCCATCTCCATGACCTCCTCCGGATTCTTCCGGAGCTGGTTCATGATCTGCACGTCCGAGCTGGAGATGAAGACGTGTATGCGAGGCCGCGCGGCCTCCTGTATGGCGCCCCACGCCTGGTCCACGTCGTCGAGGACGCACCGGGCCAGCGATGCGATGATGGGCCCGCGCACCTGGCGGGAGATCTCGCGGACCGCGTCAAAGTCGCCGGGAGAGCTGGCCGCAAACCCAGCCTCTATGACATCGACCCGTAGCCTTTCGAGCTGCTTCGCGATCTCCAGCTTTTCATGGGTAGTCAGCCCGATTCCGGCCGACTGCTCCCCGTCCCGCAACGTCGTATCGAAGATTATTACTTTATCCATATCCATCTTTTTACCCCTCCCTGTTGGCCTCTTTGCGTAAGACCGTGGTGTGCGGGCGGCGCTACTCCTGGGGGCATGAAAGGGCACCGTAGTCCGCCCGGCCGAGCCCTGCCAGGACCCGCCCGTTGCGGCGAACTACGTGAGGTACCTCTGTGCTGCTCACTGAAAGGACTCCTGCATCGATCTGGCGTATGCTGGTTTACGCTCCCTTGTAGTTGGCGACCTGGCGGAGGGTGTGGACGATCCTCACCAGGTCACGCTGGTCCTCCATAACCTCGTCAATGTCCTTGTAGGCCATAGGGTGTTCATCGAGCAGGGCCTTGGCGTTTTGATTCCAGGCCTTGCCCTCCATCATCTCGACAAGCGACTCCTGTGTCAGCTCGCGCCTCGCCTGGCCACGACTCATCCGGCGGCCCGCGCCGTGACTGGCGGAGGTGTAGGAGTCCGCCGCTCCGAGTCCTTCCACGACGTATGAGCACGTGCCCATGCTCCCGGGAATGACGCCATAGTCGCCTCGGGCCGCCCGGATGGCCCCCTTGCGAGTAATCCAGAGCTCGCGGCCCTGGTGCTCCTCGACCGCCGCGAAGTTGTGGTGACAGTTGATGCGCCGCTTCTCTCGACCCTGGCCGACGACCTCGAAGAGGTCTCCCAGCGCCGCCTCCATCATCAGCTCTCGATTTTCCAGGGCATAGGACTGCGCCCAGAGCATGTCGGCTATGTACTCTCCGAACTCGGCTGTGCCATCGAGGAAGTACGCCAGGTCGGGGTCTTCAAGGCCCTGCTCCTGCGCCTTGGCAAGCTTGATATGGCGATCTGCCAGGCGGTTCCCCACCCCTCGCGAGCCCGAGTGGAGAACGACCCACACGACATCCCTTTCGTCCAGGCACACCTCCAAGAAGTGATTTCCAGAGCCCAGCGTGCCTAGCTGAACGAGCGCCCGCGCCCCCAAATCCCCCAGATCATGAGGATGGTCGGACATCCACGCAGTGGCCCGCCTACGAATCGCCCGGTCCAAATGTCCCCTCGATGAGGGATTCCTTCCGCGACCCACTCCGGCTGGAACAGAGCGCCCAAATCGCGAGACGAGCGGCTGCAGGTCATCTGGCAGGTCGCTGGCTGACAGATCGGTTTCCACCGCGATCATTCCGCAGCCAATGTCCACTCCGACGGCTGCGGGTATGATGGCGTTTTTGGTCGGGATCACCGAGCCCACCGTGGCTCCGATGCCGACGTGGGCGTCCGGCATCAACGCGACGTGTCCGTCGACAACCGGCGAGCGCGCCGACCGCTCTGCTTGGAGGAGCGTGTTCGGCTCGATATTTCGGCCCCATATCTTGAGATTGGTCATCATCCGCTACCTATGACTGGGTCCCGGCAGGGCGTTGAAAAACTCTTTCGACCAGCCCTGGCGCCCTCTCGAACGATGACGAAAGGGAAGACACCAGCCTGCTGGTGCTCGGCGGCTACTCCGAATCCTGTAGGAACGACATCATGCCGCGCAGCTCCTCGCCGACCCGCTCGATGGGATGCTCGGCGTTCTCCCGCCGCAGCCGGTTGAACCGCGGGCGGCCCTCGTCGTTCTCGGCGATCCACTCGCGGGCGAAGCTGCCGTCCTGGATGGCCGCCAGGACCTTCTTCATGTTGTCCTTCACGTGCTCGTCCACCACCATGGGGCCGCGGCTGTAGTCGCCGTACTCGGCCGTGTCGCTGACCGAGTAACGCATGTACTCCATGCCACCCTGGTACAAGAGGTCGACGATGAGCTTCAGCTCGTGCATGCACTCGAAGTAGGCCGACTCCGGCTGGTATCCCGCCTCCACCAGCGTCTCGAACGCGGCCTTGATCAGGGCCGTGACACCCCCGCAGAGCACCGCCTGCTCGCCGAACAGATCGGTCTCGGTCTCCTCCTCGAAGGTCGTCTCCAGCACACCGGCGCGGGTGCATCCAACGCCGCGGGCGTAGGCGAGGCCAACGGCCCTGGCGTTCCCGGTCGCGTCCTGATGCACCGCCAGCAGGCCCGGCACGCCCGACCCTCGCGTAAAAACCTCGCGCATTCGATGGCCGGGCGCCTTGGGCGCGACCATCGACACATCGACGCTGTCCGGAGGGACGATGGTCTTGTAGTGGATATTGAAGCCGTGGGCGAACATCAGCGTCTTGCCCGGCAGCAGGTGAGGCTGGATCGACTCCCTGTACACCTGGGCCTGCGACGTATCTGGGATTACGAGCATGATGATGTCCGAATCGCGGGCCACGTCCGCCACTAGCCCGACCTCCAGACCCGCCTCCTCTGCCTTGGACCAGCTCTTGCTCCCCTCGTACAGGCCGACCTTGACGCTCAGGCCGTTGTCCTTGAGGTTCAGGGCGTGAGCGTGCCCCTGGCTCCCATACCCGATAACCCCTATCGGCTTGTTCGCGATCAGGGATAGGTCGGCGTCGTTTTCGTAGTACAGAGTGGCCATCGTTTGCATTCCTTCTTTCAAGCTATCTGCGAGCAGATGTCAGGTGCCGGGCTGCTTCGCCGGCATTTTGTCCCTTTGCTCTCGATGGAGGAGAGCCGGAGAGGGAGTGAGGCCCATGCCCTGACTGACCCATTTTCACAAGCCGCTCTCGAGCCGCGGGCGCGCGCCGTTGGCGGGACCGTCGGTCTGCGCCACGGGCATCCCCCTGCCCATGGCGATGGTCCCCGTCCGCATGACCTCCATCACGCCGAAGCTCCCCAGCAGATTCTGAAGCGACTCGATCTTATCCTCGTCGCCGGTGACCTCGATAATGAGGTTATCTGGTGCGACATCGACGATGTTGGCCCGGAAGATGTCCACGATCTGCATGATCTCGCTGCGGCTCTGCACGTTGGCCTTCACCCTTATCAGCGCCAGCTCCCTGGAGACCGCGTTCTCGTCGGACATGTCCGAGACCTTGATGACGTCGATCAGCTTGTGCAAGTGCTTGGTCACCTGCTCTACCACGGCGTCATCACCCTCGACAACGAAGGTCATTCGCGAGAGGTTCGGGATCTCGCTGTGCCCGACCGCGAGGCTGGCGATGTTGAATCCCCTGCGCCGAAACATGCTCGACACGCGATTCAGGACCCCGGGCTTGTCCTCGACTAGCGCGGTAATCGTTCGTCTTGGCTGAGTTGTCGTCATGGCCGCACCCTCTCCGGCTTCGGCTCCTCGATTAGCTCTTTGACGCTGGCGCCCGACGGAATCATCGGATAGACGTTCTCCTCCTGCTCGACTCTGAAATCGATCAGCGCGGGGCCATCGTGCTCCATCGCCGCCAGAATCGCCGGCATCACCTGGCACTTTTCGGTGACTCGGACGCCGAAGATCCCGAACGCCTCCGCCAGCTTCACGAAGTCCGGGTTCCCGCTGTAGGCAGTCGACACGTAGCTCTTGTTGTAGAAGATCTCCTGCCACTGGCGGACCATTCCCAGGAAACCATTGTTGATTATGGCGAATTTGACGGGGATCTTGTTCTCCACCAGCGTCGCGAGCTCCGCCATCGTCATCTGAAATCCGCCGTCGCCGGCGACCGACCAGACGACCTTGTCGCTTCGGCCGACCTGGGCCCCCATCGCTCCCGGCACTTCGTACCCCATGGCACCGGCGCCCCCTGAAGACACAAGTGAGCACGGCTCGTTGAAGGTATAGTGCTGCGCCGCCCACATCTGATGCTGCCCCACGCCGGTCACGATTATCGCATTGCCGTTCGTCGCCTCGGAGAGCTGTCTGATGACGTACTGCGGAAGCAGCTTCTCCGTCTCTCGAATCAGCATGGAGGGGTGGTCGCGCTTCAGCTGCTCGATGCGTTGCAGCCACTCCAGGTGAACCGCTGCCCCCACACGCTTGTTAAGCTGGACCAGCACGCGCTTCAGGTCTCCGACGATGGGGATGTCCACCTTGACGTTCTTGCCGATTTCGGACGGGTCTATGTCCACATGAATTTTCTTCGACTTTGTGGCAAACGTTTTGGGATTGCCGGTGATGCGATCGTCGAAGCGCATTCCCAGGGCGATCAGCACGTCTGCCTCGTCGATAGCCAGACTGGCGTACGCCATCCCGTGCATCCCAGGCATGCCGACGCAGAGCACATGCTCGTCAGGGAAGGAGCTGATGCCCAACAGCGTCGTGATGACAGGGATTTGAGCCTTCTCGGCGAGCTCCCTTAGCTCGTCGTAGGCGTGGGATATGATGACACCATGGCCCGCCAGGATGACGGGACGCTCGGCGCGGTCGATAAGCTCCGCCGCCTTGCGGATCTGATTGGGATGGCCTTCCAGGGTCGGCTTGTAGCCGGGCAGGTCCACCTCCCGCGGATACTCGAACTCGGCCTCCTCGGTGAAGACGTCCTTCGGAATATCCACCAGCACCGGACCGGGCCGGCCGGTGCTGGCAATGTGGAACGCCTCTTTGATGATGCGCGGGATGTCCGCTGCGTTCATCACCAGGTAGTTGTGCTTGGTGATGGGAAGCGTGATGCCCGTGCAGTCGGTCTCCTGAAAGGCGTCGGAGCCGATGGCCGCGCGAGCCACCTGTCCCGTGATGACGACCATGGGCACCGAGTCCATCTGCGCGGTGGCGATGCCCGTTACCAGGTTCGTCGCTCCGGGACCGGATGTTGCCCATGCCACCCCGGGGCGGCCGGTCACGCGAGCGTAACCGTCCGCCGCGTGGGCGGCGCCCTGCTCGTGGCGAACGAGGATGTGCCGGAGCTTGGGGTACTCGGGCAGGGTCTGATACAAGGGAAGGATGGCCCCTCCCGGAAGGCCGAATATCACCTCGACGCCTTCCCGCAGCAGACTCTCGCATACCATCTGTGAGCCGTTTCGCTTCATCTCTATCCTACCTCCAGCGCCGCCAAGTTGGCCCGCGCTCCAAAAAAAAATCCCGTCCATCAAAGGGACGGGACGGTGAGTCTCGTGGTACCACCCTAATTGCCCTTCCGCGGAAGGGCCACTCTAAGGCTATATAACGGGGCCAACCGCCCGACCCTACAGGAGAATGTTGCTAGGAGCTAATTACCAAGCGCGCAGAACACGCGGGCGGACCGCCTATGCTCTGCGACATGGTACTCCTTACCCTCTCAGGCCGGGTGCTCGGGGGCGAGTTCTCGGAGGTCCTAGCGTCGGATTCGCACTATCGCCGACTCGCTTTGGCCGGTGACTCCGGTACTACTCCCCGTCACAGCATTTGCGAAATATATTCGCGGTTAGACTAAACATCGACTTTAGCACAACTTAAGAGCCGGTGTCAACGCAACCGGGGGCGGGGTAGCGGGCGCGACCGCCCTCGGCCTTGGTTCGAGAGCGCCCGCCTGGCCATCGGACACGGTGCCGCCGTCGGCACAGGGTTACCACCACGGTCCTTGCCCAGCCCTCGCCGACCCCTTA
>JADFIF010000142.1 GCA_022566795.1 Chloroflexota bacterium | reverse complement strand
CGAGATCAGCGGGTCGTGCGATAGCGTCTCGTCGTGCTCGGAGAAGACGGCGCTGTGCGAGCCGCTGTCGTAGTGGCCCGAGATCAGTGGGTCGTGTGATAGCGCCTCGTCGTGGTCTGAGAAGACGGCGCTGTGCGAGCCGATGTCGTAGTGGCCCGAGATCAGTGGGTCGTGTGATAGCGCCTCGTCGTGGTCGGAGAAGACGGCGCTGTGGGAGCCAATATCGTAGTGGCCCGAGATCAGCGGGTCGTGTGATAGCGCCTCGTCGTGGTCGGAGAAGACGGCGCTGTGGGAGCCGATATCGTAGTGGCCCGAGATCAGCGGGTCGTGCGATAGCGCCTCGTCGTGGTCGGAGAAGACGGCGCTGTGGGAGCCAATATCGTAGTGGCCCGAGATCAGCGGGTCGTGCGATAGCGCCTCGTCGTGGTCGGAGAAGACGGCGCTGTGGGAGCCGGTGTCGTAGTGGCCCGAGATCAGCGGGTCGTGTGATAGCGCCTCGTCGTGCTCGGAGAGGACCGCGCTATGCGACCCACTGTCGTAGTGGCCGGATATGACAGGGTCGTGGATCTCCTCTCCGCCGTCCTGGGCGAAGGCGGTACCGGCCGACCGGAAGTCGGCGAGGCTCAGCAGAGCGATGACAACCAGAAGAATCGGAAAAAGAACAGCCCCTAGCAACTTGGAGCTCAAGCGATTCCTCATATCTCACCCACAGGTCGATTTTGGCGGCTCTTCGCCACCGGCGTGAACATCAATGTACGGCTGCGCTGTAAAGATCAGGACGCGCGACCGTAAAGATCGCGCAATGGAGTGGTAGCCGACCTATATTGCTCACCTGTCCTGGGTCCGTCGGCAGAGTCCCATGCTGATGAAGCTTAGAGAGGACCTTGACCTTTGTCATGAACCGCGGGCACCAATAGACAGCCGGACTTTCATCCCATTCATAGGCGGACCGCAGCTGGAGCTGGTCCCGGCGTGTAACTTGTGACTTTACCTGGCGGCGCTTGTGAACGCGGAGCGGGCCTCGGGCCCCTCGCAGCGCTGATGCCTCCAAGCCTGGCTATGCAACAGCGCCACCGAGTAGCCTCGCATTTGCTCCCGCATGAGTGAAAAGTGAGCAGGCCTTAGGAGCCAACGGTAGGACGGGCGGCGGATCGGCACATGGGTGTCTCTACGAAGATGGAGCCCGTGCCCCCGCGGGTCTCGGACGGGACCACGAGAGATAGCCCATGCTCTGCCCGGCCACACCCGTTTCCGTGGGGGCAGGCCCCCGGCGTTGCCGAGAGCTAAGGCAGGCACGGGGGCCTGCCCCTACGATCGGACGGCCGAGGGCAATCTTCAAGACTGCTTGCGAGAGCGCCGGCCTAAAGCTATGAGACCACCGATAACCGCCAGTCCGGCCACGCCAATCGCGATGGCCGCGCTCAGCGTTGCCGGCGACAGACCGGACTCCCCATCGCGCGTGACTTGAAGGGCGCCGGTGTCTGCCGCTCCGGATTCACTGGAGGCTTCTACCCGCCCACCGCTCGCAACGGCTGGACTCTCGGTGGAGCTGCCGCGGCCTTCGCTTTCCCTCGGCTGACTCTGGGTGGACACCGTGCCGGCTGGGCCCGCGGCGCCTGCCGAGGAGGCCGAGGTGGCCGTCGACCCCTGCCGATCGCAATCGTAAACTCCGATCAGGCGCGAGAGGTCGTGAATGTTCGAGACGTCCTCGAGTCCAGGGTCGTAGTCGAAGGTGGGATCAATGGTCATCTCCTCCGGAGAGATAAGGGTGTTGAGCCGGGTGACGTAGGGGTAGTTTTCGCGTAGCTCTCGCAGAAGCGGATGGCTTACGGACAGCTCCCGTGTGGGCGCGGCGTACTCGGTTATGAACGCCTGCCCAGCGGACTCGTCGGCTTTCTGGCCCATCAGCTGTCGGTAGTTGCTGCGGCCGCCGAAGGCGAAAAAGACTAGCTCCGAGTCGGCGATTTCCATCTTCGCGTAGTTCACGGGTACTGCCTGGCTGTCGGCGTAGAACCACGTCATGACGGCCATGTCTGGAGTTGCCGCCACAGCCGTCAGGCGCAGCGGAATCATGGGGCGTTCGGCCGAATAGGTGACTCTGACGGGCTGAATGTCCTGGGCGCCCTGGTCGGGCAGCAGGCGCATGGCAAGGAAAACAAACGCCTCGTCGACGTAGACCTTGATCAGAGGCTCCATCTCTTCGGTCACGCGATAGTCGTTGTCGCGAAGCCACGTGAACAGGGCGTTGGGGTCTTCGGAGCCGATGACGTCGAAGCCGTATGGGCCCACCTCGCCGCTGGCGAAAACCTCTACCGCTCCCTCGTCAAAGGGGGCGGCGGCTGCAAGCACCATTGGCGGCACCACGGCGCACCCGGGAATTGGAGGCAGGATAAAGACGGGGTCGGTGGCGACCTCGAGCTCTCGAAAAGCCGCCATGGCATCCTCGGGAACCTCGACGGCTTCGGCGCCGATGGCTTCGGGGAGCGGCAGAATCCATGAGAAGTCGGGCGCGGAGCCCGTGTACTGGATCTGGATCAGGGCCGAGACGGTTCCATCGTGGTTCTGCGTGAAGATGATCCGCTCGGCGTTCTGGTCGATGGGCGAGTTCTGGCAGAAGAACCCTCCGCAGGCCTGAGCGGACTGAGTCGTCGCGATTCCAGCCAATAATGCGATGGCCAGCGCGAGTGCTGCAGGAAACCAGAGTCGCTTTCTCATGTGTTTTCTCCCTTCGGTTATTTTCGAGCCCGGATAAATAATGACGTCGCGGCGTGCTGAAAAGTTCCCGAGCCGCATCCGGCCGTCTAGAGCAAGCGCTGTAAGGACTCCGGCGGTCCTTCGTTTCAAGTGGGACGAAAATCCTCCGATGGTCGGTACATTTGGTTCTGCCCGCCGCCGCGCAAACTGGCGTTAGATGAAAAGGTAGCTTCGAGCTGCTCCGCCAATGAAGGCGGCGACGGGAAAGGGACCATGGCAATTCCCACGGGGTGGAGGGTGCGCCTTACGAAGGCACTGCGCGGCCTCCCGGTGTTTGCATCGGGGGTCGCGCTCGGCTTAGGCGTGACCGTCGCCATCATGGCGAGCCCATCGGACCCGGTCGAGGTCAGGGTGGCCACCTTCGATCCCTCCGCCGACTCTCCGGCTCCCATGCTGACGGGGCTAGACGCAGGAGGATTCCTGCCGATAGGCTCCGAGCAGGGCTCCATCGTGCGGACTGGGTCTACCGTCACGCTTCAGGATGTCCTTCCGGCGGTGGTGCGCGTTCGCACCAGGTCAGATGCGGGCTCCGGAGTCATCATCGACCCGTCGGGACTGGTGTTGACCACCGCTCACACGGTGGGCGACAGCCTTCAGGTCCAGGTGCGCGTGGGCGACCGGACATCGCTGACTGGCACCGTGCTGCGGGTAGATAAGAAGAGGGACCTTGCCTTGGTCGAGCTGCCCCCCGGGGTCTATCGAAGCGCCGAGCTCGGGTCCGGCTCGGACATCGTGTGGGGTGCGCCGGTCGTCGGTATCAGCTACCCTCTCAATCTGCCCGGACCGGCGACGGTGACCACGGGTGTGGTCTCTCGAGTCTTTGACGAGCCGGACCTGGGTCGCCAGATCGTCCAGACGGACGCAGCAATCAACATCGGAAGCAGTGGCGGTCCGCTGCTCGATCGGCGGGGCAAAGTGATCGGCCTGATCAGCTCGGTCCTGGGTGAGTACAGGTCGTTCCAGACCAGCGGTATCAGCTACGCCGTCTCCGTCGAGACCATCCGGACTGATTTCTTGGGCCTGGAGCCTCAGCGCTAGCCGGGTCGACGCTACCCCTCCCACCTTCCTCAGCCGGCCAGGAATGGGCCCAGCGATGCCCGCCTGTCTTCTGTCAGCCGCGATCGCTCCGGCGACGGCGGCCCCGAGAATGTTGTCACGAGGCTCTTCTAGCCAACGCCGGCAATGCTGGTATAATCACCCCCGATACGATTTCGATATGATGTTTCTGTGAGCGGTACGTGGGCGACAGGCTCGAAAACAAGGTAGCGATCATCACCGGAGCCGCCTCCGGCATCGGCCGCGAAACGGCGTTGCGCTTTGCGCGCGAGGGCGCCAGAGTTACTCTGGCCGACCGGAATCGCGATGGCGGAGAGAAGACTCGAAGCCTCGTGGAGGGGGCGGGCGGTGAGGCTCACTTCGTCCCCGTCGATGTGTCCAAGGTAGACCAGGTGGAGGGGATGGTCGAGCAGACGGTGGAAAGGTTCGGAGGTCTTGACGTGCTGGTAAACGCCGCCGCCGTCTTGATCCGGACCCCTCCTCTCGCGGAGGTAGACGAGCGTCTCTGGGACCTGACCATGTCCACGAATCTGAAGGGCCTTTTCTTCTGCTGCAAGTACGCGATTCCAGCGATGCTTCGCACCGGAGGCGGCTCCATCATCAACCTGGCGTCGCAGGCTGGACTCCGCGGCTACGGACAGTCTCTGCCCTATGCCGTCAGCAAGGCCGGGGTCATACACCTGACCACGACAGCGGCCAGCCAGTACACCTCCCAGGGTATTCGGATCAACGTCATCGCTCCGGGCCCGGTCGACACGCCACAGCTACGCGGGAGCACTGCGAGCTCCGAGGTGCTGAGGGAGCGGGAAGAGCAGCACCCACTCGGCCGCGTCGCCCGGCCGGACGAGATCGCCAACGTAATCCTGTTCCTGGCGTCGGATGAGGCCTCGTACATCAGCGGCAGCACCTTTCTGGTCGATGGTGGCGCGGCGAGCTCCGCTCGATAGGGTTGCGCTGTGGAAGCTCTGGTCGAGATTGCGAGCAAGGCCATCGCGGACTATGGCTTCCGCCAGGTGGTGCTTTGGAGTCCGGAGGACGTTCTGGCACAGTGGGGATTGTCTGAGAGCGAGGCGCAGGTCCTGCAGGGCCCGATGCGTCGAGCGCTGGAGTCGATGCCGGTACCCGTGGAGCCGGCCAACATTCCCGACGAACAGCGTCGCATGGTCGCGATGATCGAGAACGCCTTAGGCTCGTAATGCGTCGCCTTGGGCGTGCAGCCCGTCGGAGGGAGCAGCCACGGACCAACGGCCCAGCTCATCGCCCTCCGCGCCGCGACCCCTCATCCCTTCATCGCGGCGAGGGCGTTGGGTCCGTCACTTCGATTTACCCTCGTGGGCGCTTGTACCGACGCTGCCGGCGGGACGGGCAACCACGGGGGGTTTGCCCCTACACAATGCGTGGGTAGCCGGAGCGTAGGGGCAGGTCCCCGCGCCTGCCCAGGCGGCTTGCAGGACCGCCCGGTCACCGCCTTGGCGCAGTCGCCAAAGCAACGCGTCGCAGAGCTGCCCGACTATCCTCGGCCGGGCGGCGGGTAGTCGTCGAGGTCGAAGGGCTTGCCGTTGAGAGTGATGGTATCGTGGAACAGCTCCGGCCTGTTGACCGTCTGGCGGACGTAGCACCCGTTACGGGCGTTTCGCATCAGCCCCGCGACCTTGGCCGGCTCGTCTGTAGACTCGATGTCGTAGTGTATCTCTATCCTGTCGGCTCGGGCCTGCACGGTCTGAGCCAGGACGGACCCCTCTGCGCTGACGTGGTAGGCTATGCGCGCCTCGACCTTCCCAAGGGTAACCTTCATCATCTGAGCGTACCGCTCGAGTTGGACCATCTCTCAAAACAGCAGCGAGGAGGCGAAGTAGGCCAGAGGAGGCGGAGCCGTATTGTGTCCCATTGGCTCTGGCTCGTCGCAGAAGATCGTGAAGCCCCGAAATTCTGACTGCTCGCGCATTGGCTCCAGCCTTCTCGCCTGGCCCTCCATTACGATGGAGCGAGAGATCGTGTCGGAAGACGGAGAGTGTTGCGAAGGTCCGGACGTAGTCATGGGCGCCTCCCCAAAGGTTTAAAGGTCTTTTTGGCCCGCGAAGTGTAACACGGGCCGCGGGAAGGACGCGAAGCGGTTGCCTGGAAACCTTGAACGAGCGACGCTGTCTGGCGCCCGGGCAGGCGTCTTGCCGTGGGGGTCATCTGGGGCAGGGCCGGTGAATGGCGCAAACATCCGTGATCGGTCCTCGCCCTTTGGTCGGTCGCTGGGAGAGGCAAAGATGAGCGCGCCCCGTGATTCTCACGCAAAGAACGCCCATGCCCAGGGCCTCTTCGACGGCATAGCCAGCAGCTATGAAGGGCCTGCGCAGGTCTTCTCCTTTTTCCAATACCGACGCTGGCGACGCTTCCTTGTGTCTCGACTGAGGGTGTCCCCGGAGTCCTTGGTCCTGGACGTGTGCACGGGCACGGGGCTGGTGGCGTCCGACATCGAGGGCAGAGCCAGGTGCCGTGTGGTCGGCGTGGATTTGAGCGCCGCCATGATCGAGCGGGCTAGACGCAACTTGAAGAGGCCGGGGTCTACCGATGACACGCCGGCGGTCAGCCTGGTCAAGGGCCGCGCGGAGGGCCTGCCGTTTGCTGAGAGCTCGTTCGACGCCGTGGTGTTCACCTATTTGCTCAGATACGTGGAGGACCCCGAGGCAACTCTTGTCGAGCTGAGCAGGGTCCTCAAGCCTGGCGGGCAGTTGGCGTCGCTGGAGTTTTTCGTTCCGCAAAACCCCATGATTTACCGGCTTTGGCTGCTGCATACGCGCTTTGCGATACCGGTTGGGTCTCGGCTGCTGCCGGGCGGATGGCGGGAGGTGGGCTCCTTCCTGGGCCCGAGCATCTCCGACTTCTATAGTAGGCATAAGCTGCAGGATTTGTGTGGCATGTGGGAGCGAGCCGGCCTTGGGGAGGTCCAGACCAAGCAGTTGTCCCTTGGAGGCGCCCTCGTCATGTGGGGCAGGAAAGGAGGCCTGTGATGAGGTCGCATCTGAGGCCCGCGTTCTACGCGCTTCCTCCGGGCGCGTGGCGGGACTACGTGACGTTGCT
>JADFIF010000031.1 GCA_022566795.1 Chloroflexota bacterium | reverse complement strand
CAGAACAATAGGACGTTCGACTACAACAACCAGTTGCCCATCCCTAGCTTCAACAACACCGGCATGTTCAAGAAGACGGTCGGAACGAGTATCACGACAATCGACGTGATCTTCAACAACACCGGCACGCTCGACGCCCAGTCCGGCACCATCAACCTGACCCGAGGAGGGGGTGCGAGCGACGGCAACTTCAACGCCGCGTCGATCGCTGCCATTCAGTTCGCCGGCGGCGCCCATACCCTGAACGCCGGCGCGACCATCACCGGCGCCGGGCCGACCAATGTCTCCAGCGGTACGCTGACTATAGATGCGGCGGCCACCGGCGCAGGTGCCATACCGGCCGCCAACTTCGGTGTCACCGGAGGCACTCTGACTGGTGCGGGCGAGCTCACGGTAAGCAATGCGCTGACGTGGACCGGCGGCACCATGAGCGGGTCGGGCAGGACCACCGTCGAGGCCACGGCGGCCTTGACCATCAGCGGGAGCTCAGCCAAAACGTTGAACGAGCGCACGCTGGACAGCCTCGGGGCCGCCACATGGACGGGAACCGCCTCGATCTCCTCTGGCCAGGGCGCCATCTTCAACAACGGCGGCACCTTCGACGCCCAGAACAATAGGACGTTCGACTACAACAACCAGTTGCCCATCCCTAGCTTCAACAACACTGGCATGTTCAAGAAGACGGTCGGAACGAGTATCACGACAATCGACGTGATCTTCAACAACACCGGCATCCTCGACGCCCAATCGGGCACGATCAACCTGACTCGAAGCGGTGGCGTGAGTGACGGCAACTTCAACGCCGCGTCGATCGCTGCCATTCAGTTCGCCGGCGGCGCCCATACCCTGAACGCCTTCGCAACCATCACCGGCGCCGGACCGACCAATGTCTCCAGTGGTACGCTGGCTATAGGTGCGGCGGCCACCGGTGCAAGCGCCATCCCGGCCGCTAACTTCGGTGTCACGGGAGGCACTCTGACTGGTGCGGGCGAGCTCACGGTAAGCAATGCGCTGACGTGGACCGGCGGCACCATGAGCGGGTCGGGCAAGACGATCATCGAGGCCACCGCGGCGTTGAACATGAGCGGCACGACCAAGAACCTCAACGAGCGCACGCTGGACAACCTCGGATCCGCCACGTGGACGGGCACCGGCCACATCAACGCTCGCGACGGCTCGGAGTTCAACAACATCGGCACCTTCGACGCTCAGAACGATAGGACATTTGACTGGATCAGCGGTGCTGTGCCGGTTTTCAACAACTCCGGTACGTTCACGAAGACGGTCGGAACGAGCATCACGACGATAGACGTGATCTTCAACAACACCGGCACGCTCGACGCGCAGTCCGGCACCATCAACCTGACCCGAGGCGGCGGAGTGAGCACCGGCAACTTCACCGCGAGCGCGACGAAGGCCGTTCAGTTCGCCGGCGGCACCCACACCCTGAACGCCGGCGCGACCATCACCGGCGACGGTCCAACCAACGTCTCCAGCGGGACGTTGGTCATAGACGCCGGGGCGTCCGGAGGGAGCGCCATCGTCGCCACCAACTTCGGCATCACGGGCTCCAGCGGAACGCTGTCGGGCGCCGGCGACATCACGGTATCCGGCACCCTGACGTGGACCGCCGGCACCATGAGCGGGTCGGGTAAGACGACCATTGAGGCCACGGCGGCCTTGAACATGAGCGGCACGACCAAGAACCTCAATGAGCGCACGCTGGACAACCTCGGAACCGCCACTTGGACGGGCACCGGCAACATCAACGCCCGCGACGGCTCGGTGTTCAACAACATCGGCACCTTCGACGCTCAGAACGACAGGACGTTTGATTGGATCAGCGGTGCTGCGCCGGTCTTCAACAACACCGGCACGTTCAAGAAGACCGTCGGAACGAGCATCACGACAATCGACGTGATCTTCAACAACACCGGCACGCTCGACGCCCAGTCCGGCACAATCAACCTGACCCGAGGCGGTGGCGTGAGCACCGGCAACTTCACCGCGAGCGCGACGAAGGCAATTCAGTTCAAGTCCGGTACGCACACCCTCGGGGTGGGCGCCAGCATCACGGGGAGCGGCGCGACGAAGATCGCTGGTGGCACTCTAGTCATCGAGCCCGCGGCGACCATAGCCGCGGCCAACTTCGGCATCACCAGCGGGACGCTATCCGGCGCAGGCGACCTTAACGTGAGCGGCACATTCACGTGGACGTTCGGCACCATGAACGGCGCGGGCACGACCGCCATACTCGGCAGCGGCACGATGATCCTGAGCGGCTCGACCAAGGAGCTCATCCAGAGGACGCTCAGCAACGCGGGCACCGTCACGTGGACTGCTGGTCAAATCAACACGCGAGACGACGCGCTGATTGTCAACACAGGCACCTGGGACGTACAGACCGACCGCGACCTCCTTCACATTACGGGAACGAAGCCGACGTTCGACAACGACGGCTTGTTCACGAAGACAGCTGGCACAGGTGACACGCTCGTGAGCGTCACCTTCGACAACGCCGGCGGGACGATCACCAACACGTCGGCGACAGGGACATTGACCTTCACCAACTGCACGGGCTCGGGGTGTCCCGCGGGAGGCACGCTCTCCGTACCCGCCGCGGGTACCAGCGCAACAGCCGCCAACGTCGCTCCGGCGACCGCCGATGACGCTTACGGCGTCGGCGCAGGCGGCGCGCTGGCGGTCGACGCGGCCTCGGGCGTGCTGGCCAACGACAGCGACCCAGAAGGCGACGCCCTGACGGCGGTGCTGGTCGCCGGGCCGGCCAGCGGCACGCTGACCCTCAACGCCGACGGCTCGTTCTCCTACACGCACGACGGCTCCGCGACGACCACGTCGGACAGCTTTACGTACGTGGCCAACGACGGCGCCCTGGACTCCGAGGTCGCCACGGTGGCCATCAGCGTCACGCCTCCGCCAAACGTCGCCCCGGCGGCCGCCGATGACGCGTACGCGGTCAGTGCAGGCGAGACGCTGGTAATCGACGCCGCCTCGGGCGTGCTCGCCAACGACAGCGACCCAGAAGGCGACGCCCTGACGGCGGTGCTGGTCGCCGGGCCGGCCAGCGGCACACTGACCCTCAACGCCGACGGCTCGTTCTCCTATACGCACGACGGCGGAGCGACGGCGTCCGACAGCTTCACGTACGTGGCCAACGATGGCGATTCGGACTCTAACGTCGCGACAGTCACCATCGAGATCCTGCCCTAGGGGTACGTTCCAAGAGGCCGTCCCCCTCCAGGCGGTCACGTAAGGGGGCTCAGAACATTGCGATGGGATTTACGGGGCTGCCGGTGACGTTCCGCAGGCGCAGCGGGCCCATGGCCAGCATGAACTCGTAGCGGCCGCGCTGCCGGCAGGCCTCGGCGAGCTCCTCCAGGTTGGCATTGTCGATGAGCCACAGCCCCAGCGTCACCAGGCACATCGTATGCAGCGGCGAGGCGGTCAGTGCAGGGTAGTGGCTGGGCCGGACGGCGGCTAGCAGACTACCTCATGCCTGACATCGTGTGGACCGGCGGGATCAGCGAGCTGCGCAAGATATCGACCCTGGCCGAGGCGTACTACATCCCCGTGAGCCCGCACGATGCGATGGGGCCGGTCCAGCTCGCCGCCAGCGCCCACGCGATGGCGGGAGTGCCCAACTTCTACCGGTTGGAGTGCAGCGTGGGCTCTCTGGATACGTACAACTCGGTGCTGCAGGAGCCCTTGAGCATCGTAGGCGGCGTCTTTCGTCTGGAGGACAAGCCGGGCATTGGCGTCGAGCTAGACGCGGAGTTCGTAAAGGCTCATCGCGAAGCCTAGCTTCGCAATTTCTGGCTCCGCAGGTAGGATTCGAACCTACGACCCGCCGGTTAACAGCCGGCTGCTCTACCACTGAGCTACTGCGGAGTGTCGGATGGAGTGTGGCTTGTCTCGGGGGGCCGCTTTTCGGGGCGGCGTTTCTGTGGATGTACAATGATAGCATCTGCCATTCGGGTGCTACAAGTCGTCGTCGGGTGCCCCTCGTGAGAAGTCCGATGAACAGAAATACGTCGATCAGCCTCGCCGGCCGGGCTCGCAGCTTCCGCTCGGCGCTGGCAGGGATGCGCGTCCTGGCCGGGTCGCAGCGGAACGCCTGGATCCACGTCGCGGCGACCATCGCGGTTGTCGCCCTGGGCCTGTACCTCGGACTATCCGCCGCACAGTGGGCCCTCGTCACGGTGGCCGTAGCATCCGTCTGGACAGCCGAGGCCATCAACACCGCCTTCGAGCTCCTGGCCGACGCCGTGGCCCCCGAGTTCAATCCGCTGATCGGGAAGGCCAAGGATGTCGCAGCCGGCGCCGTGCTGATCGCAGCTATCGGCGCGGCAACCATCGGGCTGCTTGTGTTCGTGCCCGAGATCGCCGACCGGATGGCCCGGTAGCCGGCTCGCGCTAGGACAGTCGCCGGATTCTGGGCAGGCCCAGCGCCGTGGTCACGCCGATGAAGGTCAGGATTCCGCCGTTGATCAGCAGCGCCGCGGGCGCTCCCAGAGCGCCGGCCACGGCTCCGATGCCAATGTGGCCCGCGGGCGCCGTCCCGATGCTCAGGACCCACGACCCCATGGCGCGCCCTCGTTGCTCATTCGGCACGTTGCGCTGCATGAGGGTCTTGTACAGCGTGTCCGCCACGGAGGCACTCGCGTTTACCAGGGCCAGTACCAGCACGAACACGAAGATGTTCGTCGCAACCGAAAAGACCATCAGACCCAGGCCGAAGGCCACCGCCGCGGCGAACATGATCTGGCCCTTGCGCCGAAAATCTCCCAGGCTGGCCAGCAGCAGCAAGCCGAGGATGCCGCCTCCCTGCCGCACCGCCGACATTACGCCCAAGCCTACGGCGCCGACGTGGAGCTCGTCCCGGGCGAAAACCGGCAGCAGGCTCTGGTGCGTGAACCCGAACACCTCGGTCGCGGCGGCGAGCAGCATCAGGATCATCAGAGTACGGTTCCCTCTGATTAGCTGCACGTACCCGACCACGCTGCGCAGAACGGGTTGATGCTCGGTCGCGGCAGCTCTTCCGACGCCGCGAACCGCCAGCAGCACCAGACCGCCCGCAAGGTAGCTGGCGCTCACCGCCAGATACTGAGCCCCCACACCCAGAGTGGCGATGATCGCTCCGGCCATCAGCGCGCCCGCGACTCCGCCGACTCGCTGGCTTAGCGAGTTCAGCGCCAGCCCGTTGAGGGCGTACTCTGCGCCTACGACGTCGTACGTATAAGCCTGCCGCAGGGTCATCGTGAAGGCCCAGATGCAGCCCATGGCGACCGCAAGCGCCATCACGTGCCAGACCCGAGCGACGTCTGTTACGAGCAGCGCAGCCATCAGGACCGCAATGACGGCCGCCCCGCTGGCAAGAAATCGAAGGAAGACGCGACGATCGACTCTGTCGGCGACCGCGCCCGACAGAATGCCCAGGAAGAAGAAGGGCGCCATGCGCGCCGCCGAAGCCAGCCCGACCATGAAGGGGGAGTCGGTTAGCTCGAGGACCAGCCATCCCAGGGCGACGTGCTCCATCCCCATGCCGAGCGATTGAAGCAGTGTCGAGCCCCACAGAAGCCTGAAGTCCCGGAACTGAAAGGACGCGGCCCACGCGGCGTGTCCGTGGAGGAACCCGGTTAGGGCCATGGAGTCAGCATTGCGGACGGATTACGTCACCGGCCGGTCCGATTCGATGGAAGCCGCCTGGGAAGGTAGATCGCACCAGATTTCCTCCGACCCGCTCAGGGCTCGGGTCCGGGCGCGGACGGAAACGCCATGGCCCTTCGCGGAACACAAAACTCGACGAATGTTGGCGAGCCGTCTGGTCGAGCGGCTAGTCCCCGCTACTGCAGCGGCGAGTAGTCTGTAGGGGACAGCAGGGTATTGAAAACCCTCGCCACGAGCGCACCGTTCGCCTCCGACTCAGCCACGACCTTGTGCCACTCCGGGTCATCGCGGAACGTCGCCCAGGCGCGCTCTCGTTGAGCTGCGTCCTCAAACGCCACGATGTAGATCAGCCGGTTGCTGTAGTCGCCGACGCTGGCCGTCCAGTATCCGACGTTCTTGATCCCGTGCCGCTCGAATATCTTCAGCGTGTGGTCGCGGAAGCGGGCTTGGAGGTCCGGCAGCTTGCCCGGCATCGCCTCGTAGACTCGGTACTCGTAGATCATCGCTTGCCTCCAGGCTCTGAATGTCATCCTTACCGTGGCCTCTCACACGAGCGGAGAGGCGGCCTTCTCATGCTGTCTGGCGAGCGAGAAGGGCCGCCAATCCGCGCCGGGCCAGACAGGCCCTCTTATTTCGTCCCGTGGTAAGGGGGACTCAAGGGGGTCTGCATGCCTCCCGGCCAAGGCTACTCAGCGCCGCTCAATCCAAGCTCTTTGGCGACCTCTCCGGCCAGCGCATCGTAGGCGATGGCTGGCTCACCCGGTCCCGTCAAGAGGTCCACCGGCGTGATAGAGACTCGATTCTTGCGCACTGCCCAAATGTCGGTGCCCTCGCCCACCTCGGGGTTCGTAGGACGATTTTGCTTGATCCAGTAGTGGGTCCTGCGGCCATGGGACTCGCGCTCGACGCTCTCCATGTAGGCTCTGGGGCCCAGCCTGGTGATGTCGACCCTTTCTATCATCTCAGGGGCGACGTTGGGGAGATTCACGTTCAGAAGCAACGGGCCGGGCGGCGGGCTCCTCGATATCGCCACCGCGAGGCAACGGGCGGTCAGGGCCGCCGCCTCGTACTTGACATCGGTCAGCGAGGTCACCGAAACCGCGATCGAGGGGATGTTGCGGAAGTAGCCCTGCATCGCCCCGCCTACGGTCCCGGAGCTCATGATGTCCAGACCCAGGTTCGCCCCCTGATTGATGCCCGAGACGACCAGATCGAAGCGCTCCTGGAATAGCGACTCGGTGGCGAGTATCACGCAGTCGGCGGGAGTGCCCTGAACCGAGAAGGCCTTCACGCCATCGATCCTCGCTGGCACCTCCTCCGCCCTGACGACCGCCACCAGCGTCTTGGCGGAGCCTATGCCGCTCTGGTCCCGGTCGGGCGCCACCACGGCGACTTCGCCGACATCCTTCAGCCCCTCGGCCAGCGCCCAAAGGCCCGGCGAGTGGATGCCATCGTCGTTTGTAACAAGGATTTTCAAGCTCGCTCCGATCGTGCGCCCGCACCCTGGTTAGCTCCTTGACGCAGTCAAACATGCGGCGCGTGGCTCGAAGTATAGCACGCCAGAGGCACGGCATCCACCCGGACGAGCCGTCACAGGCTGATGAAAAATGGGGAGTGCAGTCCCGATGCGTCGGGATTGCCGGGAGTCTGAGGGTGTCCCTCAGATATAATTTCTTCTCTTTCCTCACTCGAAAGGGGGCCAGAGCGCCTGCCCTAAGCCTGTGGTGAGCCTGTAAAACCATGGAAGGGGACGGTCGAGAGAGTTTTTCAGGGCTCCGCTAACGCTTGCAGCCGTGGGGACGAACGTCGAGAGCTACAGGGTCAGATTATCGATGAGCCGCGCCCTGCCTATTCTCGCGGCCAGCGAAACCAGCGCCGGGGACGCCAGCAGGTCCAGCTCCTCGAGCGTGTCGGCGTGGGCTACGCTCACGTATTCGAGGCGCACCAAAGGGCTCTTCTCCAGGAGCATCCGCATCTGGCGCTTGACCTCCATCGCATCGGTGACCCCTTCTTCGCAAAGCCTCTTGGCGACCAGCAGGGACTGGTAGATCAGCGGCGCCGCCCGTCGCTCGTCGGGCGTCAGATAGGCGTTCCGGCTGCTGAGAGCCAATCCGTCCGGCTCCCGCACGGTCGGGACCACGACGATCTCTGCGCCGAGGTTCAAGTCGGCGTTCATGCGCTTGATCACAAGGCACTGCTGAGCGTCCTTCTGGCCGAAGTAGGCGCGGTCGGGCCGCACGATGGCCAGCAGCTTGGCGACGACCGTGGCCACGCCGTTGAAGTGGCCTGGCCTTCGCTCTCCTTCGAGCCGGCAACCAATAGCGCCGACGTCGACCGCTGTGGCGAACCCCTCAGGGTACATCTCGTCCGCCGGCGGCGCGAAGACGAGGTCAACGCCGCCGGCCTCCAGCTTCTCCAGGTCTGCTTCCGTGGAGCGAGGGTAGGTCGAAAAATCCTCGCCGGGACCGAACTG
This sequence comes from Chloroflexota bacterium, assembly GCA_022566795.1. Taxonomy (GTDB): domain Bacteria; phylum Chloroflexota; class Dehalococcoidia; order Lucifugimonadales; genus JADFIF01. Next base: position 15,713 of record JADFIF010000031.1, on the reverse strand, counting down.
GGTTGGATTGACGAAGATGCTGGCGGCCACCGTCGCGCAGTCGGCTCGCGCCCGCTCCACCAGGGCCATGTGGCCAGCGTGGAGAAAGCCCATTGTGGGCACCAGACCCAGAGGTTTCGGCGCCTGGGGGTAGGCCTCCCTGAACTCTGCGACGGTCTCAATGACTTTCATTGCTCTGCCCGGCCGGTACGATGTCTAGCAGGGCGCTGAAAAACTCTTTCGACCATCGCTCTGGCGCCCCTTTCGATTGAGGAAGGGAAAAATTGTATCTGAGGGACACCCTCAGACTCCCGGCAATCCCGACGGATCGGGACTGCACTCCCCATTTTTCAGCCTGCTAGACTCACTGCCCGCACCCGCTCACCCTGAGTCCGTCGAGGTGGACACGCCCGTCTGCCGCGTCAGCTCGTCGACGACGCTCGCCTTCATCGAGTAGCTTTCGGCGTCGGAGGGGAAGGTCCCATCGCCCACCTCACCGACGTAGCGGGACGTAGCGTCCCGGATGGCAGCGGCCAGGTTGGCGTAGGCTCGCGCGTGCTTGGGCACGAAGTCCGTGAACAGGCCCACTAGATCGTGAAAGACCTGGACCTGGCCATCGCAGTGGACCCCGGCGCCGATTCCGATGGTCGGAATGGATATCCTCTCGGAGACGATCTCGGCGAGCTGCGACGGCACCAACTCCAGCACGAGGGCGTAGGCGCCGGCCTCCTCGAGTGCCCGTGCGTCCTCGAGCAGCTCGACCGCGGCTTTCGACGTTTTGCCCTGCACCCGGAACCCCCCGAGCTGGTTGACCGCCTGAGGAGTGAGGCCGAGGTGTCCCATCACGGGAATCCCGGACCGCACCATGCTGCGGACGGTTTCGGCCATGTGGCGCCCACCCTCTAGCTTGACGGACTGCGCTCCGCCCTCCTTCAGGAGGCGGCCGGCGTTGCGGACAGCCTCGGCGATGTCGGTGTGGTAGCTGAGGAAGGGTAGATCGCCGACGACATGAGCCCGCTGGGTGCCGCGCACGACGGCCTTGATGTGGTGCACCATCTCATCCATCGTCACGGGCACCGTGGAGTCGTATCCTAGGACGACCTGCCCCAGGCTGTCGCCCACCAGAATTATGGGAATCCCGGCTTCCTCGACGATCTTGGCCGACGTATAGTCGTAGGCGGTGATCATCGGGATCTTCTCGCCTCGACGCTTCATCTCTCCGAGGTCTCGAATCGTCACCCGCAATGTGGTACCTCCTCGATGGAACAGAGTGAGGGCCTGCGCTTTTCTTGCTACGCGTCGCCGAGCGCGCTCCCGAATCCCTCCAAGAGGCTCTTGATCTCGGCGGCCCGCTCACGGCTCAGGGCTCCCTTCTCTACCGGGTACCGTAACCCCGCCAGGGCCAGCTCGCGGTACAGCGGCATCAGCTCGGGAACACGCTCGCTGAGAGCCTCGAGGTGCTTGCGGACCGTGCCTACGTCGCCGCGGACGTAGGGCCCCGCAACCGCACCGGGAACTCCGGACGTTTCGAGATTGACGGCGACCTGCCTCATCATGGGCAAGAGAGCTCTGATCCCCTCCTCGCGCGACATGCCCAGGTGGTCCCATAGCTGAGCCGCCAGGGCCGCGTACTCGGTCAGCAGGTTTCCCATCATCACCCCGGAGAGGTGGTACAACACCTTGTCCTCGGGACGCAGAAACACTGGGTTGCCGCCGATATCCAGGGCCATCTGCCTCAGATAGCCTCTCAGGGCGCCCTCGCCCTCGATGCCGAAGGTGATGCCGGGAATGCTCTCGACGCCAACCTCGACCGACGAGAACGCCTGCAGCGGATGGAATGCGCCCGGAAGCGCGCGCTGCGCGGCGGCGTGCTCCAGGAGCGCCAGGGATGCCGCACCGGAGCAGTGGACCACGGCCTGCCCCGGCCTCCAGTCTATCGCCGCGCACACGCTGCTGATCGCGTCGTCGGACGTTGTGAGGAAGACCACGTCGGCGACGTCGGCGGCCTCCTGGTACGACTCGTACGCCGTGCAGCCCGGCACGCGGCCCGCGAGCTTTTGGGCCGACGAGAAAGTCCGGCTGGCCACAGCCACCACCTCGTATCCGCCGCGTGACAGCGACACGGCCAGCGAGCCGCCGACGGTGCCGGCGCCGACGAAGGCGATCTTCGAGCTTCGATCCAAGGCGCTCACCTCGACGCCAGCTCTCCCACGCCAGGAATACCTCCGAGGCCCGTCGCCCTGCGAACTCCTCGGACTATCGCCTGGCTTACGCTCGACGCGCCCGCCGCGAGCACGCGGTTGAAGTGCTCCGGCGCCTCCAGCTCTCCGGTCGCCAGTGCGAACATCGTGTCCCCATCTCCGGTGAGGTGCGCGGGCCGCACGGCCAACGCCAGCCCGTCATGGGCCGCCGACGCCAGCATGTTGACCTGGTCCTTGGTCAGTGCCGCATTGGTCGCCACGACGCCGATGGTCGTGTTCGCGGCGGCCGCCGTGGCCCTCGGCACGAAATCGGGCGACGTCAACATCTCCAGCGAGTCCTCCATCTGGGCTCCGCCGTCGACACGCGGGCCCGCCACGACCTCGCCGGTCCCGGGATCGTAGACCCCGCCGATGGCGTTCACCGCCGCGATCGCGCCCACCACCAGGCCTCCGCCGAGGTCGACACAAGCGGTCCCTATGCCGCCCTTGACCGCGTAGTCCGGACCCAGCAGCTTGCCAACCGTCGCGCCGGTTCCGGCGCCCACGCTGCCCTCGGCCACCGGCCCGTCCCTCGCGGCCAGACACGCCGCGTAGCCCTCGTCCGGTCCCGGCCGGACCTTGCTCGTGACGAGGCCGAGGTCGAAGAGAATCGCGGCCGGAACGATCGGTACGATTGCGCCGCCGACCCTCAAGCCGATGCCTCGCTCCTCCAGAAAACGTACGACTCCGCCGGCGGCATCGAGCCCGAAGGCGCTGCCGCCGCTGAGGAGCACCGCGTGGACCTCCGACACCCGCTGCGTGGGACGCAGCAGGTCCGTCTCGCGGGTGCCGGGCGACGCCCCCCTGACATCCACGCCGCCGACCGTGCCGGCCTCGCAAAGCACGACGGTGCACCCCGTGGCGCCTTCGCGGTCGGTGTAGTGTCCGACCCTGAGTCCGCGAACCCGCGTAACCCCCTCGCCCTGCATCTCTCTCCCGTTCTTGGTCACGGCCAAATAAAAAAACCTTCTCATCCGCTGGGAAGGTTTTGAGCGCGCATAGTGTCGCTATTGTTTGGGGCTGATCTCGATGGATCCGCCGAGCGATCGCGCCGGGTACCTGCTCACCGTTCCCAGGAGGATTGGCTGCACCCTCATCTTATCAGGCGCGCTGGGCGGGTTCAATCGGGGCGAGGAGATTCCCCCTGATGGGTTGCCGAAGTCGCGGGCGTAGGGAAATGAGCGTGGTTATCGTCGACCCACGCCATAGGAGATATTACGCAACCTTATCCTTGCTGAATGGCAAGCGGAAAAACGGGGTCCATTATTGAGCCGCCACCGTCTGCGTGGATGATTTGGCCCGTAATGAAGCTGGCTTCTTCCATACATAGGAGCGCCACGGCGTTCCCGATATCCGCCGGCGTTCCCATCCGACCCACGGGCGTCCATCCGCTCTCGTGCCAGTCTTTGATGGCCTGGAACACTTCCGGCGGGAGCCCGTTCAACACGCTGTCGTCGGTGGCCCCGGGACTGACACCGTTCACGGTGATGCCGCGCTTGGCCAGCGCCACCGCGAAGTAGCGGCAAAGGGAGTCTAGCGCTGCCTTGGCTGCCCCCATGGCGCCCCAGGGCTGCCAGCTTCCCGTCCGACCACTGGGAGAGTAGGTAACGGCGATGATCCTTCCTCCATCAGGCATGAGGCGCGCCGACTCTCGAACGCCTAGAAAGAACGCCTTGGCCTGGGAATCAAAGGCCATATCGTACTGCTCCAGGGTCATATCCATGAGTGGCTGGTAGAACTCGGGTATCTCGGGCCGTGCGTTACTCACAAAGATGTCCAGCTTGCCGAACTCGGCCTGCACCCTGTTGAACATCCGGCTGATATCCTCGGGGCGCGATACGTCGGCTTGGACCGTCAAACCATCGACGCCGCGCTCCCGTACCTTGGCCAGCGTGTCATTGGCTGCGGCCTCGTTTTGGCGGTAATGAACGCCGACGTTGACCCCACTCTCCGCTAGTTTCAGCGCGATCCCCCTACCGATACCGCGTGAGCTACCTGTTATCAGGGCATGCTTTCCTTGGAGCGCCATAGAAACCTCCCTATGCCTTTAACTCGAACGCGCGGGGCGCTAGATAGCGGGGGTTGCCTCTTTCCTTGGCAGCCTGCCCTCATCCAGCGCCTTGGCGGCCTGCACGACGAGGTCGACAGCGTATTCGATATCCACGGCACTGGTGTTGATCACCAGGTGGTAGAGCTCAGGGCTGTCCGGCTCGTCGATACCGAAGAAGCGACTAAAGTAGTACGCCCGGGCCTTGTCTCTGGCAACAGTGGTCTTCTCGGCCTCTTCATGGCTGAGGCGCTCGCGGGACATGATGGTGGCGATCCGGTCCTCCAGCGTTGCCACCGCGCCCACTCGAAGCACCCGCGGGTTGTCTCGGAGGATGATGTGGGCGCCCCGGCCGACGATGACGACGTTGCCGCCTTCGGCCAGATCTCCCAGTACCTTTCGTATCCCCTCGATGTAGCTCTCATCCTCAAGCTCGTGACCCCGGGTGATGGTGGGTTGGGGGAGCTCGTCGTATTCTTCGGTGAGGAATGCCGCGACGCTCGGGCCGAAATACGGGTCTCCACCGGCACCCGTCACGGCCGAGCGCTCGAGGATGCGCTGAAGTACGCGAGCGAACCTCTCACCGCGAGTAGGAGGGCGCTCCTCTCGCTGGTGGAGCGCTTCAACGGTAGCGCCGACGTGGCGCGCAACATCCGTGAGAATCAGGCGGTCCACGTAGTCGGTCCCAAGCTCTTGGGCCACCAGTGGGCCAAGGGCCCGCGCACCACCTCCCGCCAATGCTCCAAACGTTACTACCGACATCAGATTCCTCCCGCGGAGCCTATCGCGCAGGATAGATTTGTCCGCCCAAAGTTCGGGTTCCAGAGGCCCCGCCCCACCGGTCTCCAATTTTTCATCATCCTGCGCCTCAAAGGGTCGTCCAGGCTAAACCTCCGCCCCCCTCCACCGCGGATCAAGCTGCACCGGCGCGCCAATCGAGTTGGCCAGGCGGTTCAGCGCGTAGCGGTACCTGCTCGCCACGACGCTGCAAGCGGCTTTGTAGATGTGCACCCCTATGGCCGGCTCGATGTCGAACAGCTCCATCAGCCCGACCCTTGGCATTACGATGGCGTCGCCGTCGGTCGCGGCCCGGGCGGTGGTGACCATGAGCGGAGGCTCGAACAGCACGGCTACCGGCACCGTCTCGCGCTCACTGACGGTCCTCACGACGATCTTGGCATCGTCGCCCCCCGTGGTGACCGTGACGCGGCCCCGGCGTATGACGTAGAGCTCGCTGCCCATCTCGTTCTGGATGCCCAGGTAGTCTCCTGCGCTGAACCTCGCCTCCTTGGATACCGCTGCAATGCGTTGGATATGGCGGTCCGACAGGCCACGAAAGATGTCCACTTCCTGTAGAAACGCGCTGATATGCTGGACACCCACTCGATAAACCATGGCCTAACCCCGTTCCATCATCTTGTCCGATACCCTAACCCAGGCTAGCTACGGATTCACGAGCGTCGTTCGAGGGACCGATCGGTCGCACCAGATGCCGCAGGCCCTCTCAGCGTCGGCGCGCGTGCGTCGAGCAATGGTGGCAAAGGCGGTCGCGTGTGTCAAGTTTGTGGGAATCATCACAACTGATTTCGAAACCAAAGACGCTGGAGAGCGCGGTTCCCATAAATCATGAAACACTCATCATCTTTCTTTCGTCTCAGCGGTGGTAACCAGAAGTATAACGGGCGACGCCCACAACACCTCGATCGTCTTCGGCAGAGTCAGCCGACTCTCGGTAGGAAGTCAACGCGCGGTTACGTAATCCGTGGTGGCTAGTCGTTCCCGTCCGGTCCGAGAATCCTACCCAGGAGCCTGGCCGACGCTTAGGAGTCGGGCAGTTGTGCCGCCGAGAATGGCGTCGAGCTCGTCGCTACTGAGGAAGTCGCAGTAGCGACGGATGAAGTCGATATTCTGGCGATAGCTCCAGAATCGAGTCACGATGGGCATGTCGGTCCCCCACATGAGCCGGTCCGCCCCGATTCGGCGTACGCACTCTTCGATGGCAGGCCTGACCTGCGACATCGGGTAGTCCCACACCGCGCCCAGAGCGATGGGAAACAGCAGCTGAAGGTAGAGGTTGGGGTTCTCGAACGGCTTCCAGGCTTCCGACGGAAAGCTGATCCCGTCGCCATCCATGAACATCCGCCACCCCAGGCCGTGGGTCATCACCACCTTGACGTCCGGATATCGCACCATCCAGCGGTCGAGCGTCTCGAGCTCCGTCAGGTAGCTCTCGAGGGGTGGGCTCTCTCGGTCCTTCAGTGAAAAGAACACCGGGATGTCGAGAGCCGCGACGCCATCCCAGAACGGCCTGAGCTCTGGACCATCCCAAGGCCCCCTCTGGCCGTAGAGGTTGAGCTGCGGGGGCAGGAATTGGAGACCCGATAGTCCCTGCCGGCGTACCGCGGTCTCCACGGCGGCGATCGACGCCTCGGGCTCGGGCGCCACACGCCACTCTTCGACATGGGCCAGGCCCAGAAGCCGATCTGGGAACCGTGCGACGCAATCGGCTACGAAGTCGTTGCCAACGCCGAGGTAGGGCGTCCGGTGAAGCAGGGCCTTGTCGACTCCCGCGTAGTCCATCTCGGCGATGAGCCTCTCGGGCGGATAAGCCATATCCTCGATGGACGGCGGCAGGTACTGTTTGGCGTAGTCTTCGCCGTCGGCCGTCCACTCGAACCGGCCAAGGCCGGCCGCCCGAAATCCGGCGTCCCTGAGCGACGACAGGCTCGGCCAATCGTCCATGTCGAGGAGGGCGGTAGCGTCGGCGGGGGCGCGGTCCCGCAGGCGCCACACGGGCTGGAAGTGGGTCGCGATGGCCTGTTGCAGGTGGCGCCTGAGCTGGTCACGGTCAGCGAATCCTCCGTCACCCCGTAGCGACGGGAAGCAGTAGGCGTGTCCATCGAATATCATTTGGAGCTCCCTCGACTGGAGATGCCGTGGCCGGCCAGCTAAACCGGGGCTAGAAGCCTGCGCTCTTGTCGCAGACGTACAGAAATGGCTCGTTGGCGAGGAACCGCCGGAGGTTCTCTTTGAAGATCTTGCGGCGTCCCTCCCACATTTCGGGCGTCAGCGCCGAGACGTGAGGGGCGAGAATCACGTTGTCCAGGTCCCACAGCGGGTTGTCAGGGGGCAGCGGCTCCTCGGCCATCACATCCAGGCCGGCGCCCGCAATCCTTCCCGACCGCAGGGCGTCCACCAGCGCATCTTCGTCGACGATGCCACCGCGGGAGATGACGATGAGATGCGAGCCGGGCTTCAAAAGCCCTATGCGACGCCGATCGATCATGCCGCGCGTCTGCTCCGTGAGCGGCGCTGTGACGACGAACCAGTCTGAGAGGCCAAGGAGCTCGTCAAGCCGCTCGAGCCCCCAGACCTCTTGGACCTCGGGTGGACGCTCTACCGGGCGCTTGTCGACGGCGTAGACCTCCATGCCGAAGCCGTAGGCCCGCCTGGCCACCGCCCTGCCGATATCCCCAAGGGCGAGGATCCCCATCGTGCTGCCGCCAAGCTCGACAATCCGGGAATCGTACTTGCGCGGCTCCCACCTGTGTGCCTGCTGGTCTTCCCACAGCTCCCGCGAGCGGTGGGCGAAGGCCAACACGATGCTGAAGACGTGGTCGGCCATCGGTGCGGCGTGCGGGCCCCGGGCGTTCGTCAGCACGACGTCGCTATCGACGATATCCGGGACCTCGGAGATGCGATCGATGCCTGTGCCGGGGTTGTGGAGCCATCGCAGGCGCTCAGCGGCGCGAAAGACCTCCCGCGATGGCCACCCGAAGAACGCGTCGGCATCCCCAATCTGGGCGAGCTGTACCTCGGACGTCGCGGCCTCCACGAACTCCACGTCCGGGAAGGTCGCGCGGAGGTCGCTCAGGAACTCCTTCGTGAGCATGGCAGCCATGATGACCTTCATTTCCATGTCCTCCGCAGGCGATTACGATATGAGGCGGATGCCCCTCGCGGAACGACCGACGCGGGCTCAGCCAGACCCCGTTCGCCTGGAGTCGAGATGAGACTGAAGTATCAGTGCAGCGGCGGCGGAATCCACACGGCCTTTGTCCCTGGACGGCTGCCTCCCCGCCTCCCGCAGGAGCCTCTCCGCCTGGACCGACGTGTAGCGCTCATCTTGTAGTACCACCGGGACTGAGGTCTGGTCCGCCAGCGCATCCACGAACATTTTCACGCGCCGGACCTGCGTCCCCGCGCGGCCGGAGAGGGACGTGGGCAAGCCGACGACGATCTCGCATGCTCCGTGCTCATCGACCAGCCGGACGATCTCGCTTACGGCCGACGGCGACCGTGTCCGGTCGATTGCCTTGAGCGGCGTTGCCAGAAGTCCGGTAGGGTCGCTGAGCGCCACGCCGATGCGCCGCTCACCCACATCCAGGGCCAGGATTCTTTCGCCCGACACATTTGAATCCATCGGCGAACCCATCTGCGGACCCTTCGGGCGGCGCTACGCCCCGGCGCGGCTCTCTCGAACCAGCGCCGGCACCAGTTCGAGGGCATCGTCCAGCTTGTCCACCAGCCGTCCTCCCGCTTGGGCGACATCGGGCTTTCCCCCGCCGCCACCGCCCATCTCCTTGGCGGCCCCTCTTGCGATATCGCTGGCGTTCAGTCCAGACGCGACGAGGTCGGGGGTTACCATGGCTATCAGCATTGGCCGCTCGTTGATGACCGAGCCGAGGACGACTACTCCGCTGCCCATCTTGTCCCGCAGCCAGTCCCCAATCTCGCGCAGGGCGTCGGCGTTTGACGCCACGGCCCTGGCGGACAGCACGGACACGCCGTCGACGTCCTGCCTGGCATCCAGCAGACCCGCGGCGTCCTGCAGCGAGAGGCGTCGCTGCAGCGCATCTCGTTCGGAGCGCAGCTCATCGAGCTCGGACAAGAGGGTCTCGACTCTGCTGTCCAGGTCCGGCTGGGTCGTCTGGAGCCTCCGGACGAGGGCCTCGTCGCGCTTGAAGCGCTCCCAGACCAGCTTCTCCGCCGCTCTGCCGCTTACCGCCTCCAGACGCCGCATGCCGGAGCCGATGCTGGACTCGCCCAGAATGTACACTGCCCCGATCTCGCCGGTCCGCTCCACATGGGTCCCGCCGCAGACCTCGAAGCTGAAGGAGACGCCGTTGGCGATCTCGATGAGACGCACGGTGTCGCCGTACTTGTCCCCGAAGAAGGCCAGGGCTCCTCTGCGGATGGCGGAGGTGTACGAGTCCTCGCTCTTGACCACCTGGGCATTCTGCCGGATTCTTTCATTCACTAGAAGCTGTACCTGCCAGAGCTCCTCGTCGGTGACGGGCTGAACGTGGCTGAAGTCGAAGCGCAGCCGGTCGGGCGCAACCAGCGACCCAGCCTGCCGGACATGGCTGCCCAGCACCTGGCGCAGCGCGGCGTGCAGAAGGTGGGTCGCCGAGTGGTTTCGTCCCGTATCCTCCCGGCGAATCGGGTCGACGAAGGACTCCACCGTGTCGCCCAGCGTCACGGTCCCCTCGGCTACGGTGCCGAAGTGCATGATGACCTCGGGCATGACGAGCTGGGCATCGCGAATCTCGATTCGCCCGTTGGGGCCGGCCATCTCGCCCGCGTCGCCGATCTGCCCGCCGCCTTCGGGGTAGAAGGGAGTCTCGACCAGCACGATCTCGACTTCGTCGCCGGCCCTGGCCTCGTTGACGGCCTGGTCATCGGAGACGAGCCCTACCACTACTGACGAGGCCGAAAGCTGCTCGTATCCCAGGAACTTGGTGGCACCCACACCGAGGCTCTCGTAGACTCTGATCTTGGCGCGGTCGCCACCGAACCGTGCCGATGCCCTGCCGCGCTCGCGCTGAGAGGCCATCTCCCGCTCGAAGCCCTCCAGGTCGACCTCGATGCCACTCTCTCTCGCAATCTCCTGGGTCATCTCGACGGGGAAGCCGTGGGTATCCCATAGCCTGAACACCACGTCGCCCGGCAGCGTGGACACGCCTTCGAGCGCATCCGTGAGCGCGGACAGGCCGCTCTCGAAGGCCTGCTGGAACCGCTCCTCCTCGAGTCTGAGGACCGTCAGGATGAAGCTTTCATGCGCCCGTAGCTCGGGGTAAATGTGCTCCATGCGGTCGATGGCCGCGGAGGCGACCTCTCCCATGAAGGGCTCGTCGAGGCCGAGGCGCCGCCCGTGCCTGATGGCGCGGCGAATGATCCGCCGCAGCACGTAGCCCCGACCCTCGTTTCCGGGCACGACGCCATCCGCGATGAGAAATGCGGCGCTGCGCCCATGCTCCGCCACGGCCCTGATCGCGTAGGTCGTCTCACGGTCGGCCCCGTAGCGCTGTCCGCTGATCTGCTCAATCTTGGTCACCAGGGGCGCGAAAAGGTCGGTCTCGTACAGAGTTTCCGTGCCCTGAATCACCCGCACGACGCGCTCGAAACCCAGTCCTGTGTCGATGCTAGGCGCTGGCAGGGGAGTGCGCGTCCCGTCCAAATGATGGTAGAACTGCATGAAGACCAGGTTCCAGAGTTCCACGAAGCGGTTGCACACGTCCCCGTGCTCGTTGATGATCCGGTCGCAGTTTGGGCCGCAGTCTTGCTTTCCGCAGCCCATGTCGGCCCCCAGATCGTAGTGAAGCTCGCTGCACGGTCCGCAGGCACCCTCTTCGCCTGCCGGACCCCACCAGTTGTCCTCATCGCCGAATCGGGAGATTCGCTCGTCCGGAAAGCCTGCCTCTCGCCATAGCTCGAAGGCCTCGTCATCGTCCAGGTAGATCGTCGCGAAGAAGCGCTCCTTGGCCAGTCCTAGACGAGTCGTGACGAACTCCAGCGCGAAGTCGATCGCCTCTTTCTTGAAGTAGTCGCCGATGCTGAAGTTGCCGAGCATCTCGAAGAGCGTGTTGTGAGTAGCATCGCCGACGATGTCAATATCCACCGTCCGGAAGGACTTTTGCGACGACGTCAGTCTTTTGCTGGGCGGCTGCACCTGTCCCGAGAAGTAGTCCTTGAACTGGACCATTCCCGCCGTGGTCAAAAGGAGCGTTGGGTCCCCCACGGGGATCAGCGACGAGCTCGCGACGCGCAGATGCCCCTTGCTCTCGAAGTAGCTCAGGAAGGCTTCCCGTATTTCGTCGCTTGTCATGACTTACTCTCGCGCCCTGTACTACCTTGCAAACCGAAGTGCCCTCCCGGGCTAGCTGCGAAAACTCTACCCCTGAGCCTGTAGAAGGGTGCGCCTCTCCAAGGAGGCCATGCGGCTCTTCGCAGGGCTATTGGCCGCTGATCTTGGTGCCGGCCATGTCCTCGAGGAAGGTGGCTATGGCCGAGTGATCGGCGTCGCCCTTACCGGCGTTCATGAGCGAGCCGATCATCTGCTGAATCAGACTCGTCACCGGCAACGGCACGCCCAGCTCCTTGCCCGTGAGTATCGCGTTGTGGAGGTCTTTCTGATGAAGCCTGATGCGGAACCCGGGCTTGAAGTCGCCGGCGATCATCATCGGCGCCTTGGCGTTCAGCACGGTGCTGCCCGCCAGTCCGCCTTTGATCGCATTGAACACTACGTTGGGGTCCAGCCCGGCTTTCTTGGCCAGGACCAGGGCCTCGCCCACGGCCGCTATGTTCGCGGCGACGATGATCTGGTTCGCCAGCTTAGTCGTATTTCCGGCCCCGTAGTCGCCGCAGAGGACGATACTGCCTCCCACTGCGTTGAGCAGGTCGAGGTGGCGGTCAAAGACAGCCTTCTTCCCGCCGACCATGATGGCCAGCGTACCGGCGACTGCTCCGGGCTCGCCGCCGCTGACCGGCGCGTCGAGGAAATCGACCCCTTGGGCCTCGCAGCCGGCGGCTATCTTCTGCGAGGTTCCGGGGGCGATGGAGCTCATGTCGATAACGACCGAGCCTTTGGATGCCCCCTCGAGAACGCCGTTGGGACCCAGAATGGCGGCCTCCGAGTCGGCGGAGTCCGGCACCATCGTGATGACTACGGGCGCCTTCTCGGCAACCTCCTTCGACGACGATGCCGCCGTGGCCCCGTCGGTGGCTATCTCCTCGACCGCCGGTCCGACCACGTCGTAAACAGTCAGGGAATACCCCGCCTTCATCAGGTTCCGAGCCATCGGGCGGCCCATGATTCCCAGTCCGATGAACCCTATCTCTCGACCAGCCATTGCGATCTCCTTTCGCCAACGGAGCGGGGCGTGCTGAGGGTGTTTGCTCTCCGGTTTTCGGGACCTATTATCGAAGCAAGAGGTCTACCCGGTCAAGTCAGCTCGAAACGGCGTGCCGCCGAATGGCTGCTATGAAAATGTCATTCTTGTATCTTGATTGTGGACGTGGCAGATCGGTTCATTCTTGGTCAGGTTAGACCGTGGTTCAGCAGGATCGTCACGTCCCAAGCTCCCAGAGCCCGAACAGTTGTGTGCCCCCCGCCCCAGACCCTTCGGCTGCGGCCTCAGAGCCTGCACTGAGCCTGCCGAAGTGGTGACAGTAGTAGCGGCCTCAGAGCGTGCACTCCCGACCTCGGGACGGGTGAGCCCTGTCCTCGAGCGCAGCGAAGGATTGCCGAAGTGGTGACAGTAGGATCAGTGCGCACTCGGACAGTTGTGTACCCGGGCCGGGTACATGGGCGCAGGTTCTGTTAGATGCTTTAAGCGAGGAGGGGTGAGCGGGAGGCTACCGTGCCCTGTCGGGTATTACGTTGAGCGCGAGCGGCCGCCAGATCTCGCCGTTCGCCGCGCGGATGATCATCGGAGCCGGTTTAGGCGGGTAGGAGACGAAGCCGCACTGGAGGCACTGGCGATACTCGCCATACTCGTCTCTGTTCGCGTAGATGTCCCCCGTGCACCGGGGGCAGTCTTTCAGGTAGAGCATTCCGGCTGCTCGCTCCCAGTCAGATTCTGGCCAGGCCGCGCCCCATCTCCGACCAGGTGGACGGCAGACAGGCGTGAAGGATCATATGGCCTCTGCAGATGACCTGTGCCGATGATAGGAGGAGAGGTGTGCCCTTGGCATCTACCATTGGTCCTGAGCCCAGTAGGCCGAAGGTACGCCTCGGGCCCCTGGAGTAGGAGAGCTCACCGGGCTTCCGGAATCGGGCGCCCCAGAAGAAGTCGAGGGCGGCAAACTCGTCTCGGGTGACCGGCCCGGGCGGAGGCTCAGGAGATGAAGGGGACGTTCGGGGGCACGATCCACCCGCGAATGACGACGGCGCCCAGGTTCATCTTGAGCGCGATGGCGAGCGCGGTAACGGCCGCCGAGCTAAGCACGCTGTTGATGTTCCGCCGCATCCCGTTCCTCCCGGCCTAGTACTCCTGCCAGGAGAGGATGTCGACGACCCCGGCCAGGGACGTGAGCTGGACCCGGGCCTTGACGGTGCCATCGGCGGCAACGGCCTGTACGTCGTACACGGTCTTGGCCGCTGTAGAGCCGGAGCCGCTGGTGCCTCCCCGTGCCTTGGTGCCGCCTTTGCAGGCGCTGTTGTCGGCAAACTTCGCCTCTGTCTCGTTGAAGTAGGTAATACCCTGCTCCAGGGTGGCGAGCGCCTCGAAGGTGAAGCTCTTGGTCACGCCGGCGCCTATAGGAAACATGTACATTGAGCCGTTTTCCGGGTACTGGTCTTTCTTCCAGTGGGGCCGGTTCCGCTGCTTCTCTTGTTCCCAGTGGATCAGGTGGGGGTCCCGGTCGATGTCCCCCGCGGATGAGCCCCAGACGTAGTCGAAGCCCGGTGGCAGGTAGTCGCTGAAGTCGCACAGCCACATGGTGACGGGGCTGGTGTTCTCGAAGGTAACGGTGTAGGTGATCGTCGTCTCCACTCCGGCGTCCGCCTCCTGGACGTCCGCGACCTTGGTCACCAGCACCTCCCCCACGTGACTGCACTTGGGGGTGCCGGTACCCACAGTGATGCCGGCTTCGTTGGGCGAGTACGTCTTGACGTCGTTTGCCAGGTCCCACGAGGGCCGGTACTTGGCCTGCGCCTGGTTGTAGTAGGTGCCGTCGGAGAGGGTGGCGTCGACCTGGAAGGTCAGGGTCAGCTCCTCCTGCGACTGTATCAGCACCCTTGGGCTCAGAAGCCACTTGAGCTCGTACTGGTCTCCATCACCGCACCAACTGGCTCTCGGTATCTTCGTGCGAGAGTGGTACTCGGGGGAGGGGTCCTTGTGGCCGCCCCAGCGGTACTCGATGAGCCGTTGGGCCGGGAGGGCGCTGACGGCCCACACCTCCAGGCGCAGGCGCAGTTTGTCATTCGCCTGGACGGATATATCGCCAGAGTTATGCACAATTTGCTTCTCATCCCACGAAGTCGAGAGGGTCTGATCAGACGACGTGAAGAGGTCGGTGGGGCTGCCGCCCCGAATGCGCTGCACCTTCCACCGCCACTTACTGGAGGGCAGACCCGCCTTGATCCACTGCTTGTGCTCCCAGTCGGTGGCCCGAAGCAGCCCATCAACGGCGTAGGGCTCAGTCTCCCAGTACTCAGGGATCTCGGTCCAGGCACTTTCTGGAGGAGTAGTGGAGGCCTCCACTGAGTCGTCCCCCTGTGTCGGGTTCCACGGGTAGGGCAGCGAGGTAGTGGCGTTGAGGAAATGGTCGGCCTTCTTGACGGCGCCCAGGCTGACGACTGGCTCGTTGGTGGTGATGCCGCTGGTGGAGCTGGTCGCGTAGACCATCCCGGGCGGCAGGAAGTCCTTGATCTCCTCGATCTCCGAGGTGCCGGTGCCCTCGTTCTTGATGGTAATGGTATAGGTGAAGGTGGTCGCGGTGTCCACCGGCGTCGAGGTGGGCGAGACGACCTTGCTGACGACCAGGCCCTGCCCATCCACGGCGCTGCTGGTGAAGATCTTGGTGACGGTAATGTCGATGGTCTCGCCATTGGCGTCGGCCGCCATCGCTTTGGAAGGACTGCTGGGGGTCAGGCCGTCGTCGAAGTTGGGGTCGCTGAGTATCTTGTGTAACGCGACCTCAATCGCGCTGCCTGAGTTGTACATCCCAGTCAGGCGACTGTCGTAAACGCGGGAGTTGCGCGAGAGCTGGCCGCTGGTCTGAATGGCGCTGATTACTGTAGGAACGGCCAGGGCGATGAATCCGATGAGCATGATGAGGGCTACACCGCCACGCTGGCTCAACATCAAGCGATTGCCCACTAGCCTACGAATCAGGCTGCGCATCACGGTCACCTCATCACCGGCTTCAGAGACGGCGTCATCCCAATCTTTCTCTCCGCTATCCGCCTCGTCCATAGGGCGTACCGCAGATGGGAGAAGGCCAACATTGTCCGCGGCTGGCCTAGCCAGGGCCGTGCCATTCTGAGGCACAGCAGCGCACTGATAGCCCAGAGGCGCCACGCAGTCCTGAGAGTCACGAACCGCCCGACCAGAGGTATTGCCAGGACGACCCGTGCGACTGGCCTGTCCAAAATAACCGGCTCTGGATCGAGCACCAAATTGTTGTCCCCCTTTGTAATGGCGACGGCTCGCTCTCCGTCC
>JADFIF010000030.1 GCA_022566795.1 Chloroflexota bacterium | reverse complement strand
AGGTAGAGGTAATTGGTTGCATGAGTCTTGATACATCCCGCCCACCCTCGAAAAGGCTCCGAGGGGCCAAGCCCCTCGGTCTGCCCGGGGTTCCAAGTCCCGACGAGTCGGGACTGGCGGGGGTCTGGGGGTGTCCCCCAGACCATAAACCTCGCGGGGGGGGGGAAGTACGTCGCTTTCTTGCCGACTAGGTATTAGGACGCCGAATCTGCCAAATCTAACGTGCCGGCCCGCGGTGACGGCCTGTTTCCGGGATACGAAAGGAACTAGATGGACACAACCGAGCGACGCCAACAGTTTCGAGCCATTCTGGAGGGGGACCAGTGCGTCCACCCTGCCTCGGTCTTCGATCCCATCTCCGCCCGGATAGCGGAGGACCTGGGATTCGAGGTGGGGATGTTCGCGGGGTCCATCGCCTCGGCAACGGTCCTTGGCGCTCCGGACCTCATCGTGCTCACCCTGACCGAGTTCGCGCAGCAGATTCAGCGTATCTGTCGCGCGAGCAGCATCAGTCTCCTGGTGGACGCCGACCACGGCTACGGCAATGCCCTGAGCGTCAAGCGCACCGTCGAGGAGCTGGAGATGGCAGGGCTGGCCGCGCTGACGGTGGAGGATACGTCGCTTCCGCAGAGCTTTGGCGACCCCGGTGACGCGAGGTTGATTTCCGTGGAAGAGGGCGTCGGAAAGATGAAAGCGGCGCTGGCCGGCCGTCAAGATTCCGGTCTGGCCATCATCGGGCGCACCAGCGCGACGCCTATCGCGGGAGTCGCCGAGACGATAAGGCGCGCCAGACGATATGAGCAGGCGGGCGTGGACGGAATCTTCCTGGCGGGGATGAAGACGCGAGAGGAGCTCGAGGCGGTGCATGCCGAGGTGAAGGCGCCCTTGCTTCTCGGAGGCGCTGGCGAAGAGCTGGGGGACAGAGAATATCTGGCCCGCCACGGCGTCAGGGTTGCGCTGCAAGGCCACCTTCCGTTTCAGGCCGCCGTCAAGACCGTGTACGATACGCTCAAGGCGCTACGGGACGGCACACCCCCTGCCGATCTCGACTCGAGCCTGGCTTCGGTGGAGCTCATGGCGCGGGTCACCCGGCGAGCGGATTATGACCGATGGGCGGAGGAGTTTCTCAGATGACGGTGAGCCGGCAGCCGCGGGCGTACGTCCGCGAGCAATCTGGTGGCCGACCTGGTGCGCCGGCCGGACTCATCAGAAGCTAGGATGACTTTCAGGCGAGCTCAGGAGCAGGTTTCAATTTAGTTGTCGCTCAGACAGCGGGAGGTCCGCAACCATGGCGCAGGAAGAGGCAGTCGACAGGGCGGTGGCGCTATCTGGCAGGATCTTCGAGGCGACACTTGGCAGCCTTGAGTTGTTCACTGTTTATCTGGGCGACAAGCTGGGACTATACGCGGCTCTTGCCGGGTCCGGCCCCGCAACGTCCGTAGAGCTGGCAGAGGGGACCAACACTGCGGAACGATACGTGAGAGAGTGGCTAGAGCAGCAGGCTGTGGCCGGTATACTGGAGGTCGAGGACGTTCAAGAGGACGCAACCAGCCGTAGGTACTCCCTGCCGGCGGGACACGACGAAGTCCTCATAGATCCAGACAGCCTGTACTCCATGACGCCTCTGGCAAAATACGTCGTGGCGGTGTCGAATCCTCTAACACTCCTGCTAGAGGCATTCCGAACAGGAAATGGGGTGCCCTACTCCAGCTATGGGGCAGATGCCCGGGAAGCACAGGCGGGTCTGAACCGACCCCTATTCGTCAACCTGCTCGGCGCCGAATGGCTACCTTCTATACCTTCCGTTCATCGGAGGTTGCAGGCCGACCCGCCGGCACGGGTGGCTGACATAGGCTGCGGAGCAGGATGGTCGTGCATAGGCATAGCCAAGGCCTATCCTAAGGTTCAGGTGGACGGCTTCGACTTGGACGAGCCATCCGTCGAGCTGGCCAGGTCCAATGCCCAGCAGGCTGGAGTGTCTGACAGGATAACCTTTTACGCCCGTGATGCAGCCGACCTGAGTCTGTCCGGCCAGTATGACCTGGTGACGGCCTTCGAAATGGTGCACGACCTGGCGAGGCCAGTGGACGTTCTACGGACGATGCGTAGCCTCGCTGGTGACGATGGCGCTGTGATCGTGATGGACGAGAGGGTGGGAGATAAGTTCGCGGCGCCCGCGGACGAGGTGGAACGGTTCATGTATGGCTTTAGTGTACTGATGTGCCTGGCCAACGGGATGGCGGAACGGCCATCGGCTGAAACGGGCACGGTGCTTCGTGTTGACACGTTGCGCCGCTATGCGGTCGAAGCGGGGTTCAAGGGCATTGAGGTGTTGCCTATAGAGCACGAGTCCTTCCGATTCTATCGACTGGCGCAATAGCGTCATCAGGATAGAAGCGAGGGTCCGGTTTCTCCCCTCTTTTCTGCCCAGGAAATCCCCGGTCAGAAACTGCGACGACAACAGCGTCGCCACCCCAGGCGCAGGAGACGACCATGACCTACGAGCAGATACTGACCGAAACGCGTGGAAGGGTCGGCGTCATCACCCTGAACCGGCCCGATCGGCTCAACGCCATGACCGCGACCATGCACCGGGAGCTGCGCGCGCAGATGCGCGAGTGGAACGTGGACGAGGGCGTCGGCGCCATGGTCATTACCGGCGCCGGGCGGGGCTTCTGCTCCGGCGCGGACATAGGCGGGTTCGAGCAGGCCGTCAGCGGCAACAATCCATCATCGGTCGAGGCGAGGCCTCCTGAGACCGAGTGGGACGCCCTGGTGAAGGCCTGCAAACCCATACTCTGCGCCATCAACGGCGTCGCCGTGGGCGAGGGGATCACGCTTACGCTGCCATGCGACGTTCGTGTAGCCTCCGAGGAGGCGCGGCTCTCGTTCCGGTTCGTTCGCCTCGGCCTCACCCCCGAGTTCGGCAGCTCCCACTATCTCTCGCACCTCGTCGGGCTGGGTCGGGCGATGGAGCTCATGCTCACCGGCAGGTTCGTCCTGGCGGATGAGGCTGAGGCCATCGGTCTCGTGACCCACGTCTATCCCGCCGCCGAAATGCTCGAAAAGGCCGTAGAGCTGGCCCAGGAGATCGCCGACGGCCCGTCGTGGCAGCTTGGCCAGATCAAGCGAATGGTCCGCGACCATTTTCTCGAGCCCGACATGGCCGCCGTGCTGGAGACGGAGCACAAAGTCTTCGCCGAGGCCAGGTCCACTGAGGCGCACCGCGAGGCGCTGCGCGCCTTTCGTGAGCGGCGGGAGCCTAGGTTCCACTGAGGTGCGGCCAGCTTGCACGCCAGCTTGCACAGAGGAGGGGGAAGCTTTGCGGCTCATCGGCTCAGGGTTGACGAGTTGGCTCATCAGGATAGCTCGATGATGGCGACGGCATGAGCGCAAGCCCAGAAAGACCTGTCATCGGCCTCGCGTCGAGTACGTACGAGGACGCTCAGCCATACGCGAACCTCATCGAGCGCAGCGGCGGCCATCCTATAGTGGTGCTGCCCGACGACCGGACACCGCCCGACGAGACCATCTCTCGCCTCGGGGGTATGCTGATCTGCGGTGGGGAAGACATCCACCCTCGCCGCTACGGCCAGGAGCCGGAGGCCGGCGTCGAGTTGGTGCTGAGCGAGGGCCGCGACGGCATGGAGCTTTCGTTGCTCGCCGAGGCGCTGGAGGCGGATGTTCCAACCCTCTGCATAGGTCGCGGGATGCAGGTCCTGAACATCGCCCTGGGCGGTGCGCTAATCCAGGACATACCCGGCCACAGCGCCAATCTTGAAGGCGACGAGTGTGTCTCGGCGTACCACCGCATCTACATCTCGCCGGGGAGCAAGCTTGCGGCCATCGTGGGCTCGGGCGGCTTCGTACGTGTGAACAGCCGGCACCACCAGGGAGTTCGCGAGGCCCAGAAGTCACGGCTGCTGCTGGCGTCCGCCTATGCGCTGGATGACGGGGTCATCGAGGCCCTGGAGAGTCCCGGCCACCGTTGGGTCGTCGGTGTGCAATTTCACCCGGAAAGGCGGGGGGAGATGCCGCCGCACTTCGATCGTCTCTTCCAATCGCTGGTGGATCGGGCCCTGGAGCGCACAATCGCCGCGATTTCGAGGTGAATAGGCTTCAAACTAATGGTATAATTCAGGTATGTGATGCTACCATATCCACATCTGGTGCATCGAGCCTCTAACAACGGCACATAGTGTACATAATCTGCGTTCCGAGCGCTTGCAACCTCACCTGTTCTAGCCAAGCTGGAAAAGACGACGCGCCCGGGCACGCCGGCTGTCAGAGGGCATCCCCGCCTGGCAAGCCCCAGGAGTAGCGATGGTTACCACCAAGACCGAATTCGGCTACGTGCGACCGACACCGATCGTGCAGGAGATGCGCACCTCGTATCTCGACTACGCGATGAGTGTGATCGTGGCCCGGGCGCTCCCCGACGTGCGGGATGGCCTCAAGCCGGTTCAGAGGCGCATCCTGTACTCGATGAACGAGCTGGGCATGAGGCCTGGCTCCGCCTACAAGAAGAGCGCGCGGCTCATCGGCGAGGTCCTGGGCAAGTACCACCCTCACGGAGACTCCGCGGTCTACGATGCGATGGTACGCATGGCCCAGCCATTCTCCATGCGCATGCCCCTGGTCGACGGACAGGGCAACTTCGGGAGCGTCGATGGCGACCCCCCGGCGGCCATGCGCTACACCGAGGCCAGGCTCAGTCGAATTGCCGAGGAGATGCTCGTCAACCTGGACGAGGAGACAGTCGACTTCATCGACAACTTCGACGCCTCGCTGACCGAGCCGGTGGTCCTGCCCGCGAGGATGCCGAACCTCCTGGTTAACGGAGCGTCCGGGATCGCCGTGGGGATGGCCACCAACATTCCGCCCCACAACCTCTCCGAGGTCTGCGATGCCATCGTCCACCTGATCGGCCGCCCCGACGCCACGGCGGAGGACCTGATGCGCTACGTGCAGGGTCCGGACTTCCCGACGGGTGCCACCATCATGGGCCGCGAGGGCATTCAGAGCACCTACGCGACAGGGAGAGGCCAGATCGTCGTGCGTGCGGTGGCGGAGATCGAGCCCATCGGTCACACCAACCGTAACCAGATCATCGTCTCCGAGCTTCCATACCAGGTCAACAAGGCCGTCCTCGTCGAAAAGATCGCCAGCCTTGCCAAAGACAAGAAGATCGACGGTATCTCCGAGATCCGTGACGAGTCCGACCGCGATGGAATGAGGATCGTCCTGGAGCTGAGGAGCGGGACGCAGCCGCTGGTAGTGCTGAACAACCTGTACAAGCACACGGCGATGCAAAGCTCCTTCTCGGCCAATATGTTGGCCCTCGTGGAGGGGACGCCGCGCATTATCAACCTCAAGCAGGCGGTTCAGTACTTCATCGACTTTCGAGAAACCGTGGTCACGCGGCGGTCCGAGCACCAGCTCAAAAAGGCGCAGGAGCGCGTGCACATTCTAGCCGGCCTTCGCATCGCCATCAGCAATCTCGACGCCGTCATCGCGCTGATACGAGCGGCTGCCGATGCCGAGGCCGCCCGAAACGAGCTCATGATCCGCTTCGACCTGGATGAGCGACAGGCCCAAGCAATCCTGGATATGCAGCTCCGTCGCCTGGCCGCGCTGGAGCGACAGCGGCTAGAAGACGAGTACCAGAGCCTCCAGGAGGAGATCGAGGGGCTCCAGGAGCTCCTCGCCAGCCCGGCCAAGGTGCTCGCCGAGATCAAAAAGGAGACTCAGGCCCTCAAGAAGAAGTTCGGACAGGACCGACGCACCGCTATCAGCGACGAGGCGTACGACTTCGACCGGAGAGCGCTTGAGGCGCACGCGCAGATGGTCGTCACACTGAGCGAGGGCGGGTACATCAAGCGCATCCCCGCCGACACGTACCGCAATCAGCATCGCGGCGGCAGGGGCGTCGTAAGCATGAACACCCGCGACGACGATCCCGTGCGGCACATCCTCGTCGTCGACACCCACGACCGGCTTCTGTTCTTCACCGACACCGGCAGGGTTCTTTCGCTGACGTCCTACGAGCTTAGGCCCGACACCTCGCGAAATACGCGGGGTGTGCCCGTCATGAACGTGATCCCCATCGGCGACAACGAGCAGGTCAAGACGGTGTTCGAGGTGCAGAACCTCGAGCAGGAGGACACCTTCCTCGTGATGGCGACGCGCCGCGGGAAGATCGAGCGGATTCGCCTCAGCGCCATCGCATCGATCAGGCCCTCCGGCCTCATCATGATGAAGCTGAAAGCCGGCGACGACCTGGTCGCGGTCCGCCTCGCCAAGGAAGAGGACGACATCATAATGGTCTCCGAGCAGGGGATGTCGATAAGGTTCCCGGTGTCGCACGTGACGCCTCACCATAGAGGCGCCGCCGGAGTAAGAGGCATGGCGCTGCGTGCCAACGACCGCGTCGTATCGATGGATGTCGGCGACGAGGAGAGCAAGTTGCTGGTCATCAGCAAGCTCGGTTACGGGAAGCTGACGCCGCTGAGCAAGTACCGCCGCCAAGGGCGTGCCGGATTCGGCATCAAGACCTTCGACATCAAGAAGAAGACCGGAAAAGTCGCGGCCGCGGCCATCATCGAAGACAGCAAAGAGGTCTACGTCGTATCCGAAAAGGCCCAGGTATTGCGCACGAGCCTCTCCGAAATCCGCAGCATTGGCCGCGTCACACAGGGCGTCACCATCTTCAAGCCGCAGCCGGGCGACTCGGTATCGTCTATCGCCTGCGTCAAAAGCCTGGATAGCATAGAAGAGAGCCAGAAGCCGGCCCCAAAGACCTCCACCAATGGCAAGGGCAACGGCCAACTCCCGCTGAACGTCATCGATTAGGGTTCCCGCGCAGGTTGCCGAATCCGCCTGGCCAGACCGACGCGTAGCTCATATTGATGTCGCGCGAAATGGCTAGGCGGATTTCCGGACTTTTGTGGGCCGTTGTCATCTTGGTCGTGGCGTGCGGGTCCCCGGCCGCGGCGCCGCCCGCGACTGCATCGCCCGCGCTCCTGACGAGGCCGGCCGAGGCCACTGTGGCGGCCGCCACGCCGGTCGCGGCGCCTTCTCAGCCGGCACCCTCGCCGTCCCCGACCGAGCTCACGGCGCCGCCTACGCCAGAGCTGACGCCCACGGTCGAGGCGCGGCCTTCGTCCGATCGTGTCGTCGAGCTCGGGGCTCAAGCCTGGGATTTCCTGACGGCCTTCACGCAGGATTTCAGCCCCCGAGAGTCCGGGACCGCTCAGGAAAAAGCCGCCGCCGATTTCTTGGCAGCCCGCTTCGAGTCGCTGGGCTATGACGTCAGCCTGCAACCCTTCAAAGTCGACGTCGCGTCGGCGGAGGTACTGATTGGTCCCGAGGGCCAAGACTTCAGGAGCATCCCTTTGACCAGATCAGGTCAAGGCTCGGTCACCGGATTCCTGGTGGACGCTGGCAGGGCCATGGAGGAAGACAACATCTCCGCGGCCGAGTTTGGAGGAAAGATCGCCCTCATCGAGCGCGGCGCGATTACCTTTGAGGCGAAGGTGCAGCGGGTGACGGAAGCCGGCGCCGTGGCGGCCGTGATCTACAACGACAGGCCACGGCTGTTCGGCGGCACGCTGTCGACCGAGGCGTCCATACCAGTGGCGGCGCTTTCGCGGGAATCGGGGACGGCCATCCTACGGTTGCTGACGGAAGGCGACGTCGAGGCGACCGTTTCGGCGACCTTCGGGCAAAGAGACTCGCAGAACGTCATTGCGGAGATGCGAGGCACGGCAGCCGACGGCGGCATCGTCATCCTGGGAGGGCACTACGACACCGTGGCCGACGTGCCCGGCGCCAACGATAACGGCTCAGGTATCGCCGCGCTCGTGACCCTCGCAGCGGAGGTGGCTGGCGAGTCCTATCCGTTCACGACACGCTTCATCCCGTTCGGCTCGGAGGAGCTGGGGTTGCTGGGGAGCGGCGCATACGTCGACTCGCTGACCGAGGAGGAGCGTCAGGCAATCATCATGATGCTCAACTTCGACGCCCTGGCGACGGGCGATGTAGTCGGTCTGCTGGGAGATCTGGAGCTGATGGGTGCTGCAGTCGACTTCGGCCGGGCCAACGGCATCGAGGTAGAACGGCGCTTCTCGCTCTCTGCGGGGACCAGCAGCGACCACGCTCGGTTCCAGCAGGCCGGCATACCGGTGGTCTTTTTCCTTGCGGACGATTTCTCTCGAATACACACAGCCGCCGATACGCTAGAGTTCGTACAACCGGAGCTGATGGGCGGCTCTGTCGCCCTGGCGATCCACCTCCTCGAGTCCGTGGCGGGTCGGTAGCACCAGGGTGCTTGCTCCGCCGACGGGCCACAAGACCGCCGGGGCTCCGCGCACGACGATGGTCATGGGGGTTTCGCAAAATGCTAACGGCTTTCGGCTCGGTCGCGGTGAGCGTCATGCTGCTCTCCTACTGGCTCGAGCCTCGATCGCGCTGGTTCATCCTCGTGTTCGCGTTAGGCAGCGCCGCGACGGCCGCGTACAGCGGACTCGCGGCCGTCTACCCGATCATGGTCATTGAGACGCTCTGGGCGGGGGTGGCGTTGCGACGATTCAAGAGCGCGCGTGCTACCCAGCAAAGATAGAGGGCCCTGGCAAGGTCCCCGAGCTGCCACAGCCAGCTCTTCCGGCGAAAAACCCAGGGCGCCTCGGACTTAGCCTTCGTCCACCTCCAGTGGGCTCCGAGCGACGATGAAAAAGCCCAAACGGCGCGGACATCGGCCTTACAGGCTGATGACAAATGGGGAGCGCAGTCCCGACTCCGTCAGGATTGCCGGGAGTCTGAGAGCCTGCCTTGAGCAAACCCTGTGGTGAGCCCTATCCTCGAGCGCAGCGAAGGATGGCCGAACCATCGAAGGGAGCCTGCCCTGAGCATCGCCGAACGGGTGTCCCTCAGATAAAGCGCCCTGTACCGCAAACCGGGCTCTGCGGGACCACACGGCCATCCCTCGAACGCCAGGCAGGGAGGCGGATCCAGGCTGATTTCTTCCCTTTCCTCACTCGAAGGGTGCCAGAGGGATGGTCGAAAGAGTTTCTAGCGCCGTGTTACCACGCTTGTAGACGGCCTGGCTGAAGACTATAATTGATAGGATACCGTCTGGCGAAAGAGGGCATGACAACTAGCAAACGGGACTACTACGACATACTTGGCGTCGCCAGAAACGCCTCGGACGAGGAGATCAAGCGGGCGTTCCGTAAGCTGGCGCTCGAGTACCACCCCGACCGGAACAAAGAGGACGGTGCGGAGGCGCACTTCAAGGAGATCAACGAGGCCTACCAGGTGCTGTCCGACGGGAAGATGAGGTCGGACTACGACCGGTTCGGCCACAGCGGCGTCGGCAAGAACGGCGCCAGAGGCTTCGAGGGCTTCGAGAACTTCGGTGGATTCGGCGACATCTTCGACGCCTTCTTCGGCGGCGGCCTCGGCTCTCGCGGCCGCTCGGCCAAGGCGGCCACGAGGGGCACCGACCTTCAGTATCCGGTCACCATCGAGTTC
Organism: Chloroflexota bacterium; assembly: GCA_022566795.1. Lineage (GTDB taxonomy): Bacteria > Chloroflexota > Dehalococcoidia > Lucifugimonadales > JADFIF01. The sequence continues at coordinate 14,511 of JADFIF010000030.1, read as the reverse complement.
GAGGAGGCGGTCTTCGGAGTCGAGAAGGAGTTCCAGATTCGCCGCGTCGAGATATGCGGCAAGTGCAGAGGCTCCAAGAGCGAGCCGGGTAGCTCTGCGACATCCTGTACAGTATGCAGCGGAAGGGGCCAAGTGCGTCGCGCTCAGCAAAGCATCTTTGGCCAGTTCGTGCAGGTGGCGACCTGCAGCACGTGTCGGGGCGAGGGCAAGATCATCACCCAGCCTTGCACCCAGTGCAGAGGCTCAGGTCGGGAGACCAAGAAACGCTCGCTCGCCGTGTCGATTCCGGCCGGCATCGAAGGTGGGACGCAGATCAGGCTGAGCGGCGAAGGCGAGTCCGGAACGAACGGGGGCCGGCCGGGAGACCTTTACGTTGCGGTCCGGGTCAAAGACCACGACATCTTTCGCAGGGACGGCCACAACATCCACCATGCCATGCCCATCAACGTAGCCCAGGCAGCGCTCGGCGCCACGCTTACGGTCCCGACGCTGGACGGACAGGCGGACCTGCAGGTGCCCGCCGGGACGCAGTCCGGCCAGGTCTTTCGACTAAAGGGCAAGGGCGTCCCTCACCTGAGGAGCAGCCGCCGCGGAGACCAGCTCGTCGCCGTCATCGTCGAGACACCGAAGGGTCTGTCCGACGAGCAACGTCACCTTTTCGAGGAGCTCTCCAAGGTCCTTAGCTCTCCAGACCCTCAGGCCAACGGCGACAGCAAGGGCCTGTTCGACAAGATCAAAGACGCCTTCGGCTAGCACCCCATCCCGCCGATGCATATGATTCCCTTCGGCGGCGGACCCACCCTCCTCGAAGGGTTTCCTAACCGGGCGCACAGCCAGCCCCCGAGTCCCCTGCACGGAGGCGCCGCCTCAGAATCGAGGCGTGTAAAGTAACAACCAGCATGGCTTTCTAACCAAAGACAACCTATGTCCGCCTATGTATCGTGCCGCCTCAGAATCGAGGCGTGTAGGGTGCAAACCAGCATGGCCTTCTACCCAAAAAGAACCTGCGCCCACCGACAGACCGCGCCGTTTCAGAATCGAGGCGTGTTAAGGTGCAACCAGCATGGCTTTCTACTCAAAAAGATGGCTTGAGTTGAGCATCGAATCCCCGCCCGAGTTCGTCGAGCCCCTGTCTCACATATTCCTCAAGTACGGGCACGGCGGCGTGGTTATTGAACAGAAGGCCGATTACAACCCGGACGAGGGCGAGACTCCCCCGGTACCCGAGTCCGTCACGCTGAAGACATACCTTCCGCTGGACGCGACAGCAACCCGACGGCGGAACCAGATCGACCTCGGAGTGCGGCTCGTGGCCCACATGGCGGACCTCTCTCCCCTCCAGGCCCGTGAGGTCGACGAGGAGGATTGGCAAAACAACTGGAAGGAGCACTTCGACGTTCTGCGCGTGGGCCGGCGCATCGTCATCAAGCCCACCTGGCGCGAGCACCAGAGCACAGGAGAGGACGTCGTCGTCACACTCGATCCTGGGATGGCCTTCGGCACCGGCCATCATCCCACGACGCGCATGTGCCTGGAGCTGCTGGAGGAGCGCGTTTCGCCGGGCATGGAGGTCTTCGACTTGGGCTGTGGCTCGGGCATCCTGTCCATAGCCGCTGCCAAGCTCGGCGCCGCCCGCGTCGTGGGTCTGGAGATCGACGCCGTTGCCGTCGACGCCGCACGGCAGAACCTTCGCGACAACGGTGTTGAAGGAAGCGTCCGAGTCGTCGAAGGGACCCTGCCGAATCCCGCCGTGGCGCACGCCAGCTTCGACCTGGCCGTGGCCAACATCTCGGCCAAAGTAGTCTCAGAGCTTGCCGGCGACCTCGTGAAGGCGGTGCGGACGGGGGGCACCCTCATCGCGTCAGGGATACTGCTCGAACGCAAGCAAAGCGTCGCGGAGGCTCTTGGCTCGGCCGGCGCCGTCGTCCGGCACACCGAGGTCGACGGCGATTGGATCGCGCTGGTGGCTACCGCCCCATAGCCTCGCAAGCGACGGCATGCGTCTTCGTCACGACCCGGGTTGGGTTAATGGCGGGTGCTGTGCCCCGATCGGCGGAGGGCATGGACAAGCGCGGACTCGGATCACTCGGGCCGCGGCGCTCGGCCCAAAAGGTTCGATATCGCCTCGTCCAGCGGCACCTCGTCGAAGAGAACGTCGTAGGTGGCGCGGGTAATCGGCATCTCGACGCCCAACCGGTCGGCCAGCGTGATGGCGGCAGCCGTCGTGGTGACTCCCTCGGCAACGTTGACCATCGACCTGCGAATCTCGTCGAGGCTCTTGCCGGCGGCAAGCTGCTCTCCAACGTGGTGGTTCCTGCTCAACGCGCTGGAACAGGTGGCGATAAGGTCGCCCATCCCGGCGAGACCGGCCAGCGTCAAGGGGTTCGCACCCGCCGCGACGCCGAGTCGCGCGATCTCCGCCAGGCCACGCGTGAGGAAGGCAGCCTTTGCGTTATCCCCGTAGCTCAAGCCGTCGCAGATGCCGGCGCCGAGGGCGATGATGTTCTTCAGGGCGCCTCCCAGCTCCACGCCGATGATGTCGTCGTTGGTGTAGACGCGAAAGCGGGGCGAGTTGATGATCTGCTGGGCCTTCTCGGCCGCGTCGGCGTTTTTCGACGCAATTACCGTCGACGACGGCTTACCCTCGACGATCTCGGATGCCAGGTTGGGTCCAGAAAGGGCGCATATTCCCGTGGCGGCCGTCGATGGCAACTCCTCCTCCAGCATCTGGCTGATGCGCTTGCCAGTGCCGACCTCAAGGCCTTTCGTGGCGCTGACGACCACCGTGGACTTGCCCAGGGAATCTCGAACCTTGCGGACGTTTTCCCGCAGTGTGCTGGAGGGAACAGCTATGATGGCGAGCTCGGCATCGCCCAGTGCCTCATCGGCCGATGCGGTGACGCTCATACAGGGGGGAAACTCGACGCCGGGCACGAAGCGGACGTTCTGGCCGTCCTTGCGGATTGTGGTGGCCTCGGCCTCCGAGCGGGCCCACAGCGCCACGCTCAGGCCTCTGCGCGCCAGGATGATCCCAAGAGTCGTGCCCCAGCTAGTGGTGCCGACTACGCCGACCTTGGCCACCGCAAACCCTTACGCCGAGCGGCGCCGGCCGGCTCTTTGACGGCCCCCGCCGGCCGGCCGAGCTTACGCTCCTCGCCTTTCAGCAGGCGCTGGATGTTGTCCCTGTGCTGGACTATTACGAGCGTTCCGGCGATGGCGCCGAACCAGATGTACTCGGAAGGCGCATGGCCGGTTGCGGCGATAACAACGATTGCGCTCACGCCGGCGAGGGCGCCCACGATAGAGCCCAGCGAGACGTATCGGGTGGCTCCCACGACCGGAATAGACACCGCCGCCGCTATAAGGCCGGCGAGGGGCGATAGTACGCATAGCCCACCCCATCCGGGGGCCGTACCCCTCCCGCCCTTGAAGCCGATGGAGACGGGCCAGTTGTGTCCGACCATCGCCGCGAGGGCCGCGGCGACCTCCGGCCCGTGGGAATCGCCGAGGAGCCGTGCCACCAGAATCGCGGCGGCGCCCTTGCCCATGTCCAACACGAGCACGACGGCCGCCGCGGGCACGCCGACCGTGCGCAAGACGTTGGTCATGCCGGTCCGGCCACTGCCGAAGTCGCGGATGTCGACGCGTTTGAACGCCCACCCCACGATCAGACCGACGGGCAACGAGCCAAAGAGGTATCCGACGGCTATGGGGATGAGGTAGTCGGTCACTCCCTGCTCCTGCCCTTGAACCGCATCTTGAGCGGGCTACCCTTGAATTCGTAGGCCCGCCGGATCGCGTTTTCAAGGTATCGTCGGTAGGTGAAGTGTACCATGTCGGAACGGTTTACGTAGAAGGTGAAACTGGGCGGTCCTGTCTGGTCTTGAGCGACGCTGTAGATCTTCAAGGAGTGCCGCCCGGACATCGAAGGCGGGTGCTCGGCGATCGCCGTCATGACCGTGCGCCTCAGGTCGTAACGGGGCACGCCTTTGGTCCACTCCCCGTGCACCGCCAGGGCAGTGTCGAGCAGGCCGCCGATGCCCCAGCCCTTCAGCGCCGAGACGAAACATACGGGCGCATACTGAGCGAACTTGAACCGAGAGCGGACCAGCGTTGTCGCGTCCTCTTGGCTCAAGCCGGCCTCGTTCGCCAGGTCCCACTTATTCAAGGCCAGCACGATGCCCTTGTAGGCCTCGAGAATGTAGTTCGCGATGTGGGTGTCCTGGCCGGTCGCGAGCTCCGAGGCATCCATCACGAGAATGGCGACGTCGGCGCGGTCGATGGCCCGGATGGAGCGCAGGACGCTGAATCGCTCGATGCCCCGCTCGATCTTGCCGCTTCGACGTATGCCGGCGGTGTCGATCAGAAGCACATCTCGATCGTTATGGCTGATGAGCGAGTCGAGAGAATCGCGCGTGGTGCCTGGAATCTCGCTTACGATGGCCCTTTGCTGGCCGGTAATGGTGTTGAGCAGCAGCGACTTTCCAACGTTGGTGCGCCCGACGATGGCCAGCTTCAGGTCGGCGTCGGGCTCCAGGAACGAGGCCTCGTCGGGGAAGTGGCCGATGACCTCGGACATCATGTCGTCGATTCCGACGTTATGGAACGCGCTGATGGGCAACGGATCGCCGAGGCCGAGCTCGTAAAACTCGTGGGCCGAGGCCTCGCGCCGCTCGTTGTCCGCCTTGTTCACCGCCAACACCACCGGCTTGGCCGCGATGCGCAGCACCTGCGCCACATCTCGATCGGAGGCCGTCACTCCGGCAACGGCGTCCACGACCATGACGATCACGTCGGCGTCGGCGATCGCAACCTCGATCTGCCCCTTCACCTGCCCCCAGAGTTCAGTCTCCGGAAAGACCTCGAGGCCGCCCGTATCCACCAGGATGAAAGGGTAATCCGCCCAGACCGTCTCGGTCGTCACGCGGTCGCGGGTCGTGCCCGATATTTCGGATACGATCGCGACCCGCCTGCCCGCCACGCGATTGAACAGCGTGGACTTGCCGACGTTGGGCCGTCCGACGATCGCCACCAGCGGTTTGACCATTCTCTACGTACGCCTCCGGCCGAGCAAACCTGGGGCAGACGGCTCGGACCCGCTTATCTTAAGAACCCGCCCCCTGTCCAGGGCGGGGACCAATTGCCCTTTGGACATAGTCCAGACGAGGCGCGCCTGTCGACAATGTCCGAACGGGCCGCTCTAACCACTCAGTCGAACGACTCCTCGCTCGCCGTCGACCGTGACAACCATACCGTCGCGGATCCGCTCGGTAGCGCCGCGGGCCCCCACCACACATGGGATACCGTACTCTCGCGCCGTAATGGCGGTGTGGGCCAGAACCCCTCCCGCATCCGTTACGACCGCACTTGCTCGGGCGAAGAGCACTGTCCATGGCGGCGAGGTCGTGCGGCACACAAGAACATCCCCGGGCATCAGCCTGTCCGCCTCGGACAGATCACGAATGATTCTAGCAGGACCGGTTGCCACTCCTCGGCTTGCCGCCATTCCCCGGACCTCACCCTCCGCCGCTTCGCCCGCGCCTTCAGGTTGAGTCGACGCCTCCACAGCACCGATCATTGCGGGAGGCGTCAGTCGAGACCACCGTTTCCACTCCCTCTTACGGTCCTCGACAAGCTCCAACAAGTCCCCATGTGCCGACCCGCGTCTCTCTATCTCTTCGGGTAGGAGGTAGAGAATGTCCTCGGCCCGGCTTATGGAGCCGCTCCGACCCATTCTGTCTCCTCTTCGCAGCAAGGCTGACCGCAGACTCCCGAATGCATTCAACTGCCAGAGGGCTCTGTCCTCTCGGACGCTCAGATAGGGTGTCACCGCAGAGAGGCGTTCGTGGAACTGCGCCAACTTCGCCGCATCGTTCCGAAGTCGGTCCTCGAGTTCGCTCGTAAGCTCCTGTCTGCGGCGCGCGACTTGATCTAGGGCACGAGCCGGTGATGCCGTGCCGTCGGTGATCATCCGACGTATCACGCCAAGCGGCCGTTCCGGGTTTTCCCTCCAGGTTGGCAGTCCTGCCTCCCAACCCTCGCTTCGCCACCCGAACCGCAGAAGAAAGTCATCAAAGGCAGACAGGAACTCACCGCCACCTTCAACCTGACGTAGCGCTTGTTGAACTGACGACAAATCCCCATCGACTATCAGGTCCCGCATCTCGGCGGAGCGCGATGCGATCTGGGCAAGCTCCCATTGAGCCTGGGCGGCGTCCATCGTGACATTGGAGTAGCCCTGGGTCAGTGTCGCGGTCCAGGTCTCCGCCTCCGGCCCGAAGAGCTCATTGAGGAAGCCTGACAGGCGCCGGTATGCCGAGATAACGACCACGGCGGCCACCATCGTCTTCGCCCACGCGTAGTCACAGACTTCAAGGAGATCAGCGACCGGCTCGTCGTCACCGGCCATCTGCAATCTTGCGCAGGCTTCCTGCACTCGGGGGCGACAATGCTCTTCCCAAACGGCCGCGACCCCACCACAACGACGGACGAGATCGTCAACCCCCTCATCTGGGAACTCTGCTCTCTGGCGATAAACAAACCCATGAGGGGCGAGGAACCTGGGGAGCCAGCTGGGGGTTGGAAGCCCGGCCTCCGAGAACGCGCGCTCACGAGCAGCCGTTCCCTCCCAGACCGCCGCATCTATAGGTCTCAGCGGGCCGGGCCAGTGATTATCCTCGAGACCCCAGGTTAGATTGGCGTCGGCTTCGTGCTGCCACGTGACGGGAAACTCGGTCCCGTCGGCGCACTTGTAGGTGGTCACCAGCTCAGACATCCACGGGCCTCCCATCTCACCTCGAAAAAAGCTCCGCCAGGATGGCGTTCTGAGCGTGCAGCCGGTTTTCCGCCTGATCGAAAACGACGGAGCTTGGATGCTCCAGCATGCCCTCCGAGACCTCCTCGCCTCGATGGGCAGGCATGTCGTGCATGAAGACGGCGTCCGGCTTCGCCCCGACCATCAGGCCTTCGTTGACCTGGTAGTCTGAAAAGACCCGCAGACGCTCCGCTTTTTCGGTCTCCTGGCCCATGCTTATCCAGACGTCCGTGTAGACGACGTCGGCCTCGCGAACCGCCTCGGTGGGATGTTCCTCCCAGGCTATTTTGGACTCCGTCACGGCGGCGCGGCGCTTGGCCTCTGCCCACACGATGTCCGGTATGCGGTAGTCGCGGGGCGATGCGATGGTGAAGTCCATGCCGACCGATGCGCACGCCTCAGCAAGACTGCCGGCGATGTTGTTGCCATCGCCGACAAATGCTACGCGAAGGCCGTCGAGGCTGCCCTTGTGCTCGTAAATCGTGAGCACGTCGCCTATCGCCTGACACGGGTGGGCGAGGTCCGAGAGGGCGTTGATGACAGGGATGGTGGTATGCTCGGCCAGTATCTCCAGACTGCGATGCGAAAAGACGCGAGCGACGACGCCGTCCACGAGCCGGTCGAGAACCCTGGCCACGTCGGCTTCGGGCTCCCGCACGCCAAGTCCTATGTCGTCCCTGCTCAGGTAGATGCAGTCGCCGCCCATCTGCCGGATTCCCACCTCGAAGCTGACCCTCGTTCGCAAGGAGGGCTTCTCGAAAATCAGAGCAAAGACCTTGCCCTCGAGAATTCGTCCCGTCCCGTCCCGCTTCATGCGCTCCGCGCTCTGAATCATCTGCCGGACCTCGTCGGGGGTGAGGTCCGCCACGGACAGGAAGTCCTTGCCTTTCATCGGCCCTCCTCTAACGCGCTAATATACCAGATTCGAGGCGTTGGAAGAGTGGCGGGCCCATATTTCAGCGCCTGTACCCCGGCCCAGGGGCGTTGCGGAAGGACGCGCTCCTACGCGGCTGATGAAAAATGGGGAGTGCAGAGGGGCTCAGCCCCTTTGCCGGGAGTTTGAGGGTGTCCCTCAGAAACAAATTTCTTCCCCTTCCTTACTCGAAAGGGCGCCCGGCGGATTGTCGAAAGAGTCTTTCGACGTCTTGCTAGGAGTCCGCCCGGAGCTGCTCGATGATGCGCCGGTCGTCGTCCGACAGCTCGGCCGACTCCAGCAGGTCCGGGCGGCGGATGAGGGTCGCGCGCAGCGACTCCAGGCGGCGCCAGCGGGCGATCTCGGCGTGGTTTCCCGAGAGCAGGACCTCGGGCACCGCCATGCCTCTGAAGTCGGATGGACGCGTGTACTGCGGATGCTGCAGCAGGCCGGTCGTAAACGAGTCGTCTTGCGTCGACGCGAAGGAGCCTACGACGCCTGATACCAGCCGCGAAACGGCGTCGATGACGACCATGGCGGCCACCTCGCCGCCGCTCAGGACGTAGTCGCCCACGCTGATCTCATCGGTCGCCAGGTGCTGTCGGACACGCTCGTCGACACCCTCGTAGCGGCCGCAGACCAGCACGAGGTTTTCGCGTAGGGCCAGTCCCTCGACGACTTTCTGCGTGAGCCGGCGGCCCTGGGCGGCAAGGAGGATGATCGGCGTCGAGTCTTCCAAAGACGCGTTCTGTCGCACGGCCTCGACCGCCTCGAAGAGCGGCTCCGGTTTCATGACCATGCCCGGCCCGCCTCCGAAGGGGTAGTCGTCCACCGACCGATGGCGGTCGTGGGAATGCTCGCGAATATCGTAAGAGAGGATTTCGATCAACCCCTTCTGTCTCGCCTGGCCGATGACGCCCTCAGCGAAGGGGCTCTCGAACATCCCTGGGAAGATCGTCAGGACGTGGAATCGCATCAGCTCATGCCGTTCGCGGGCACCTGACGGGGCCCGGGCTACGCATCTTGTCATCCGAGAGGCTATGAGTGTTTTGGGTCATCTGGACGGGAACCTCATAAACCGGATGTGTCTGGCAGCCCGCACGTCTTGCCGGCGTTCGCGGAGAACTCAACGAGTGGAGCGGGTGGGACCGATAGGCCTAGCGGGTCCCTCGTGTTCGCGCACCCACTCCCATAGCGCCTCCGCGCGTGCTGCGTGGCCCGGTAGGCAGGGGTCTACGACGCAGCGGCAGCTCCGCGTGTACGAGCCAATGACCTGGAGCTCGGTGCGGTTGACGGGCCACCGCCAAGGCGAGCCATCGGCTGCGGTGAAGACGCGGTCGGCCATCGCTCGCGTGACCGGAACCGCGCGACGGAAACGCCTGGACCGGTCTGAGCCTCCGAAAACCCAGAACCTGTCCCACAGGCTGTCGTCGCTCATGCCCCGGCGCAGGTGCGCGTTTTCCGAAAAGCGCGTCAGGTCCCTGGCGACCGGTCGGCATCGGACGTCCCGCAGAACTTCCTCGATCTCCAGAAATCCTATGAGGTAGAAGCCGTACGTGGTCGGGCGTCGAGGTCGGGTTGAGGGCGCTGGGAGGCGCCTCGAACAAGACGCTAGGCGGGCTATGAAGAGCAGGAAGTCGCCCGGCTCCATCTGCCTCAACGACGCGGCCCGCGGGCTCGTCTCACAGTTGTCTCCGTACGTGAATGTCTTGAACTCGGGGTCATGGTGCGCCGATGTGCCCCACAGGCGCTCGGGCACGTAGCTCTTCAGGTCGCTCTCCGGCTCGTTGAAGGACCGCAGGTCCCTGTAACGCACGGCGTGGGGGTCGGGAAGCTGTCGGTCCTCGGGAATCGGAAGGAACTCGAAGCTGCCGTCCTCGAACAGCGGGCTGCTGAAGGGGTGGCTGGCGTTGGCGCCGACGTTCGCCACGTAGATGCGGCCGGGCATGCTACCCGCTACGGACCGCTTCGAGGCAATCTGCCAGCGCCAGCTCGATCTCCTGCAACACGTCGGCGTCCGCTTCCTGCGCGTTGGCGGTCCTCAGTGCTGCCTCGGATTCCGGACCGCCAAGGCGGCCTAGCGCCCACGCCGCGTGCGAACGGACCAAAGGCTCGTGCGCAAGCAGCGCCTTCGCGAGCGCCGGAATCGAGGACCTGTCGCCGATGTTACCCAGGGCAACGCATACGTTGCGCTGCAGTCCCACACGCTTTGCGCGTTTGACGGCCGAGCCGCGGAAGCGCTCTCTGAATCCTTCGTCGTCCAGGTCCAGCAGAGGAATCAGCTCCGGCGCCGCGAAGTCGTGGCGCTGCTCGAAGGCCGGCTCGCTGGTCGGCAGCGCCTTGCGATTGACGGGGCAGACGTCCTGGCAGATGTCGCAGCCAAAGATCCAGTCACCCACCAGCGGGCGCAGCTCTCGAGGGATCGAGCCCCGCAGCTCGATGGTTAGGAAGGAGATGCATCGGGTGTTGTCGATGACGAACGGAGCAACGATGGCGCCGGTTGGGCACGCGTCGATGCAGCGCACGCAATCGCCGCAGGTCTTGGCCAGCGGCGCATCGGGCTCCAGCTCCAGGTCTGTGACGATCTGTCCCAACAAGACCCAGGAGCCGTGCGTCGGGGTGAGGATGTTCGTGTTCTTGCCGAACCAGCCCACGCCGGCGCGCTCCGCTGCCGCTCGGTCGTTCATGGGCCCGTCGTCGACGAATACCCGGGTGCTGACGTCATGGCCCGCGATCTCGGGCAGTCTGGCCGAAAACTCCCTGAGCTTCGCCTTGAGCACCTGGTGATAGTCGTCGCCCCGGGCGTAGCGGGCGATCTTGCCGCGAACCCCGGCAAGGGAAGCCGGCGGTCCGCCGGAGAGGTAGCTTATCGCCAGGGAGATGACCGAAGCGGCGCCCTCGAGGAGCACCTCAGGGTGGGTGGCTCGATGCACCCGCTCCTCCGTGTACCACGGCAGGCCGTCCATAAGGCCCTGGCGGATGCGCTCCACCGCCGCGCGCTCGTCGCGGAGGAACGGCTCCGCGGAGGTGATGCCGACGATGTCGAAGCCCAGGCTTTTGCCGTGAGCCTTTATCTTGCGCTCTAGCTCGCCCATAGCCAAAAAACTCAAGGGGCCACGACATCAGCCCCGCGGACAAGATTCTGACACGTCCGGGAATAGTAGATTCGGCACATTATCGCATAGAAGACTGAGCGGTCATTTTCCGAGTGGGCGTGTTCTTAGGGGGCCATTCCGCTCTCTGGCAAAAAGTGGGTTTCTCTCGAAGGGCCAAGTTCGTGTGGGAAGCTGCGGGTAAACACGAGGGTCGTAGACGCGGGCAGCTAGTCGTCGTGTTCCTCCTCCCCAAGTAGCTCTTTGATTTCGTGTTCGGCGTCGTGCAGATCGCCCTGGCCGAGGAGCTCGAGAATCTCGGCTGCTCGGCTCAGCTCATCTGCGCTAGCCGTCTCCTGAAAGTGCGACACGTGGTGCTGGGCATCGGCCACGTCCGCTACCGCGAGAGCCACAAGACTCTGGCGCAGGTGTAGCTCCGACAAGGCCAGGCCGGGTACGACAGTGCCCGCCACCATCTCCTCGATCTCATGCTGAGGGCCGTGGGTTTCACCTGCCTGCAGGCTCACCAGTATGGCTTCCATTGTGACCCGGTGGTCTCCCTCCTCGAGCAGCCCGACTATATGTCCGATGTGGTGGATCGCATCGTCCGCTGAGTCAGCTTTGAGGGATTCCAGCGCCATCCAATGATGCATCTCCACGGCCACACTGAGCTCACTGGGCGGAACCTCGGCATGCAGGTGGCCTTCGCCCTCCAGCCCTGCGATATAGCGGGTTATGGCCCCAAGCTCGTCGTCGGTGACCTGCCGAACGCTGAACGCGGGCATCCTGAACCTGGGTGTTCGCACCTGGCGCTCCACCATTGCGGGGGTGTGACCCGCCAAGGCAGGCGCAATCGACGTGCCCTCGGCGGACTCCCCATGGCAACCCGCGCAACCTTTGGAGATGAACAGGGCATGCCCCTGTTGCCCTTCAGGCGACGCCGGCGCAGGTAATACGCCGGGGGTCGCCGCTGCCGCGGGCTCCTCCGACGAGCATGCCAGCGAGATGAGCGCTGGCAGCAAAAGGAGTGAAAATAGTATCCACCAGCTTTTTCGCAGCCCCATATCTGATCTTCCCTTGATTTCACCTCGTGATGCTAGGTCTACTTGAGGACCATCGGAGGAAGACTTTATCCCGCGGCCGCGCACCGTACCTGAGCGCGAGTACCTTCTTTCCTGGTGCTGCCTTGCGCGCGAGAAGGCCAGCGGGGAATACGTGGAGTAGGTCCGACGCACCATTATGTCACATGATACTCAGTATCGGCCCGCCGCTGTTGACCGCCGCCGCGGAGCCCCGTATCATCAGGTGTAACTATCGCGGATGGAGTTGATGATGGCAGAGGAAAAGCTCAAGATCGAGATAGAATACTGCCAGCATTGAGGCCATGCGTCGAGAGCCGCCTGGATGGCGGGTGAGGCGCTGAATCGAGCCGGTGAGCGCATCGAGTCCTTCCGCCTCATTCCCAGCGAACATGGCAAGTTCCACATCAGCATCGACGGCGATCTGGTCGCGTGGCATCGCCACGAGCCGGACGCCCACATCTTCCCTGACCTCCAGGACATGATGGCCGCCATCGATGAGCGCATTGGGAAGCAGCATGCTTCTTAGGGAAGCTGGAGAGGCTCCAAGGCGCGGGGCGAGACAGTCCTGCGCACACAGTGCCACGATCTGCAGTCGGCAACCTTGACTTTGGCGAAAACGCTTTGCTATAGTCTGCGAAATTTGGCGACGAAACGTACTTGGGGGCGATGCAATTGAGAGAGATTCGGCGAGCCTACGGATTTGACGAAATTTCCATTGTTCCTGGTAGCGTCACGATCAACCCGGAGATGACAGACACGTCGGTGGCCATCGACGGCATAACCTTGTCGACGCCGATCCTGGCGGCCGCGATGGACGCCGTGGTGTCGCCGGCTTTCGCCGTCAAGATGCATGAGGCTGGCGGTTTGGGGGTCATGAACCTTGAGGGTGTCCAGACTCGATACGACGATCCCACGTGGGTGCTGGCCGAAGTAGCGAATGCACCTCAGGAGGAGGTGACCGAGCTCCTCCAGAAGCTCTACTCGGCTCCTATTAGGGAGGACCTGATAGGAGCGCGAGTGCGGGAGATAAAAGAAAGCGGCGCCAAGTGCGCCGTTTCTGTTACTCCTGCCAGCACCAAACGCCTTGCGCCCATCGCAGCGGAGGCCGGCGCCGACGTTATCGTCGTGCAGTCCACGGTCACCACGGCGCGGCACTCCTCCAGCAGCGCACGGGGCCTGGTATTCTCGGACCTCCTCGAGACGATCAGCGTACCGGTATTAGTAGGCAATTGCGTCTCTTACGATGTTGCTCTCGAGCTGATGCAGACGGGCATCGACGGTGTGATCGTAGGGGTAGGCCCCGGCGCTGCATGTACCACAAGAGAGGTTACAGGTGTCGGCGTGCCTCAGGTCACGGCGACGCTGGACTGCGCGGCGGCCCGGGACGAGCACTACCGCCAGACCGGCAAGTACGTGCCGATCATCACGGACGGCGGCATCAGAACGGGTGGAGACCTGTGCAAGGCTTTCGTCTGCGGCGCAGACGCCGTGATGCTTGGCACGCCTCTGGCTCAGTCGGAGGAGGCCCCCGGTATGGGATGCAACTGGGGCATGGCGACACCGCACGCCGCATTGCCCAGGGGTACGCGCGTCAAGGTCGGTGTCAAGGGCTCCCTCGACCGCATCCTGTTCGGGCCTACATCGCTGACCGACGGAACGCAGAACTTGATTGGCGCGCTTCGGGCGTGCATGGGAATGGTCGGAGCGCTCAACATTCGCGAGATGCACGAGGCCGAGGTCATTGTTGCCCCATCGATCAAGACCGAGGGCAAGCACTTCCAGCTTGGCCTGAGCTAGCCGGGAACGAGGCGGCGCCACCAGCTCCGTTTCGGGCTTGGTCGCTTGTCGCGTCGTCGACGCACGCGGGAGTTTTTCAGATTCTCAAGCTGTTGCTGAGTGTGTATCAGCTTGGCTGACAGAGTCGCGATGTGAAACCTCAGCCTTTCCACCTCGCCGTCGCCGTGTTGCGGCGCGGGCGCCTCAGGTGTCCGTGGCAGGCTGTCGACAGTCCCGGACTGAAGAGCCTTGTTGGCAGCCAGGCGCTTCTCTAGCGCATCGATTCTGGCCGCGAGTGCCTGCGTTCCCACGTTCCGGCCTTTCCCCGCACTCCGTTCAGCGGGCTCGTCGTCGGCCGGGCGCTTCAGAAGCAGGCTGCCCTCGAGGCCGCCAGTGCTTGCCTCCAGATCGCTGAGCAGGGGCGTGGAGTCGTGATCGGACTCCGCGAGACGGAGATGCGCGGGCGGACCGTCGGCGGGAGGCCCGTCCCCCTGTCCGGGGGAGCAGGACCCGGCTTCCGCATCTGATGATGGTGCAGTACGGTCGTTGGCCAACGGCGAAATCTCCCAGCGAAGAGTTATTCGTGCCGATAGGTTAACCACCGCGTGTGGTAGCTAAACGCGCCGGGCGAGCCTGGCCCGGGCGTCAGTCCACCTCGATGGCGACTGCACGCGGCATCTCAAGCAGGTCCGTGGCGGACCGTATGCGAGCGTCTGGGAAGAGCGTGGCGGCTTCAGCCATCACCCGCTCGAGCTGCTCCGGGGCGATCTCGGTGAGCACAAGGCCGCCTCGGTTGACACGCTCCGCTGCCTGCGCCAGCATCCGCCTGATGAC
>JADFIF010000029.1 GCA_022566795.1 Chloroflexota bacterium | reverse complement strand
CGGTCTTCGCGGCTATCTCGACGATCTCCGCTCCCACCGACGCCAGGGACTCCATCTCGAGCTCATAAGAGCCACCGGCCATGTCGAATGTGACTCCCGCAGGCTGCTGAGTAACCACTTTGAAATTTGCCAAGCTCCGCGCTCCTTTCGATGTTGTTGAAGGCGCCGCCAAAACGCCTCCCATGCGACCGCGAATAGGATACTTGAGCGCGGTGACCCTGTCCAGACCAGCCCCGCGTCCCGTCGCCAACGCCTTGACACCGGCGTTCTCGTTCTGTTAACATCTCAGCACAAGTGGACGATTCGTCTGGCAAACCCACCCTCGAGACGGACTTGGCGCAAGGCCTAGAGAGTTTTGCGACGGGTCCCGTTTGCTTTTGAGCCATGGCTACCCACGGCGCCCTCGTCCTAGCCGCCGGCAGGGGCACGCGGATGAACTCGCGGACCCCCAAAGTGCTCCACCGCATCTGCGGCAAAGAGATGGTGGCGCTGGTCGTGGCCGCTGCCCAGCAAGCCGGACTTGGCCGTGTCGTCGTGGTCGTTCCATCGGAGTCCCGGCCCTTTCACGACGTTCTGTCCTCAAGCGTTGACTACGCTGCCCAGGTCGAGCCGCTGGGCAGCGGCGATGCCGTTCTCCGAGCTCGCTCCGTGGTTGAAGGACCACAAAGCATCGTCGTGCTCTCCGGCGACGTACCGCTCATCCTTCCAGAGACCCTGACGGAGATGACGCGGCTGCACGAAGAACGCAAGGCTTGCATCACCATGCTCACGGCGAAGAACGTCAACCCCGACGGGCTTGGCCGCGTCGTGAGGACCGAATCCGGCGCCATCGCTGCCGTGATCGAGGAGGACCAGGCCGACGAGGACACGGCGTCCATCGCCGAAATCAATGCCGGGGTCTACTGCTTCCGCGCAGCATGGCTCTGGGAAAATCTCGAAAAACTGAAACCTTCTCCTCGCGGCGAGTTACTTCTGACGGACCTCGTAGAGGCAGCCGCGCAACAGGGCATGACAGTCGAGTCGGTTACCTCGAAATGTCCGGAGGAGACTCTCGGCGTAAACAACCGCGTGCAGCTCGCTGAGGCCGAGGCGACCCTGCGCCGCCGGATACTGGAGCGGTGGATGATGGGCGGGGTGACTATGCCCGACCCCTCCTCAGTGTACATAGACTCCGACGCCGAGTTTGGCCAGGACACCGTTTTATTGCCCAATACTCACGTCACCGGAGCCTCCCGGGTCGGGAAGCACTGCGAGATTGGTCCGAACTCTGTCGTTCGGGACTCGATCATCGGCGCCGGCTGCCGAATCACCTCGTCGGTGGTTGACAGCTCTACGCTTGAAGAGGATGTCGACGTCGGCCCATTCAGCAACATCCGCGCCGGGTGCCATTTGGGGGCCGGCGTGCACATCGGCACGAGTGTTGAGATCAAAAACAGCCGCATCGGCCCCGGCACCGCCTCCGGCCACTTCAGTTACATTGGGGATGCTGACCTGGGCGCGAACGTGAACATCGGCGCGGGCACGGTGACCTGCAACTACGACGGCGAAAGGAAGAACAAGACCTACATCGGGGATGGCGCGTTCATCGGCTGTGACACGATGCTCATCGCCCCCGTAACTATCGGGGCCCGTTCCTGGACCGGCGCCGGGGCGGTGGTGACCAAGGATGTGCCGCCTGACTCGCTGGCCGTCGGCGTGCCGGCCAAAATCTCGCCCAAATCTCGCCCAAGAAAGGCCGAGGGCAAAGCTCAGTGAGGAGGAAGCAGGCTTAGCGCTCCCGCGCGATGCGGATGGCGACCTAAGCACGGATGCTCCGACGTGGACAGCGATAGCTCATTATCGGCCTTAGCCCTGGCCGTGTCCCTCGCGGTATACGCCCTGGCGTCTGTTGCAGGGGCCGCCACCGCCTCGGTTCGAAGAGACCGAATACATGCCCTCGTCTCAGAAGGTGCGCCCGGCGCCGCGTCGCTTGAGCGACTGCAGTCGACGCCCAGGGGGCTCACCGCCGTCGCCGTCGTCAAAATCACGTCGTTCGCAGCCCTCCTAGTATCTACCGCGGTACTGACGCTGACCTTCTTTGAGGCGCGTTGGGCGCTCGTTTCCGCCACCACGTTTGCGGCCCTGCTGGCCACCGGGCTCCTGCATATGCTCGCCGAAGACGTAGCAGACCGATACGGCGAGCGGGTGGCGCTGGCCATGGCTGGCCCTATGCGAGCGGTCGCCTGGACCCTGAGGCCAGTGCTGGCGCTAGTGGACTTCATGCCGAGCCTAGTTCCCGCTGGCAGCGAGCCGCAGCGCAACGGGGCACCCGAGCTGGTGCCCACGGAGATCGACCTTCCCCTCGAGTCATCCACTGAGGCCCTGGACGAGCGCGAGGTGCGCATGATACGCGCCGTGGTGCGGCTGGACCAGACGGTCGCTCGCGAGATCATGGTACCGAGGGTTGATATCGCAGCCGCCGAGGTTGGCACGTCCATCGCCGATCTGGCAGATCAGATGGCCACGGGAGCCCATAGCAGAATCCCTGTCTATGACGGCGACCTGGATCATATCACAGGGATCGCCTACGCCCGAGATGTGCTACGCCGGATGGTGGGAGAACCGGAGCCAGGTAACGTCCCCATCGACTCAGTCGTTCGGCCGGCGATCTTCATTCCCGAATCGAAGACGCTGGAGGAGCTGCTGAACGACTTTCAGGAGATGCGGGTCCATATGGCTATCGTCGTCGACGAGTACGGCGGGGTTTCCGGCCTCGTTACTATCGAGGACCTGCTGGAGGAGATAGTAGGTGAGATCCAGGACGAGTTCGAGACCGGCGAGCCCGACGTTGAGGCCATCGGCGAAGGCGCAGTCCTCTTGGACGCGCGCGTAAGCATAGACCAACTCAACGAGCTCTTGGACGTGACCGTCGAGGGCGATGGATTCGACACGGTCGGCGGGTTCGTCTATCAGCGGCTGGGCAAGATCCCGAGCCCCGGCGATACCCTGACCCACGACGGGCTCGAGATCGAGGTCATCTCGACGGTTGGCCGTCGCCTGAAACGGCTAAGGGTCGTCAGGTCATCCCCTCAGGCCGATCCATCGGGTTCAGCCTAGTTTCCCTGCTTGGGACAACTTCATTTCACTGCTTCCGACATCCTCGAAGTCTGCGTAGCCAACAGTTCGTGGCTCCACAACCTGCGCACGAACACGGAAACGGCTTCGTTCCGTTTGAACCCGAGGCCTGTCCTAGAAACCCGATGCTCAACCGCTTATTGGGTGGGACCACTTCTGAGGGTCGGAACCCTGGGGCAGGGGGCCTTGGGGGCTGCTAGCGTGAGTGGCCTTCAGGCTAAACCTGTGGGGCAACGTCAAGAGCCCGCACGCCTGAGCGGCGCGCGGGCTCTTGAAAAAATCCAGATCGCCTCTTGGGTTACCTCAGCCTAAGGGCCGAAGAACACCCTTACTTCTCTGCAACCACCAGTGCGGCAGTCGCTTCGGAGCCGTTCGAGCCGGTCGCTCGCAGGGTGTATATGCCCTCATCCAGATTGATGGTGGTGGTCAGCGAGAACGCACCGGAGCTGTTGGCTTGACCGCCGACCAAGATGATGTCTTCACCATTTGCGCCCGCCCCGGCGACCGCAATACTCACGAACTCATTGGCGACAAACCCGGCGCCGACGATACTTGCATCCCCAGCAGGCTCCGCCCCGCCGGTTAAAAGACTGGAAGACGGCGACGTGCTGCGTGGGCTGCTTACAATCTTCAATGGCGAACTCGCCATACTGCCGTCGGCTCCTTGGGCAAGCAGTGTCCTGTCACCAGGCGCCTGCTCGATCACGGAAGCAATTTCACTCACGAAGTCGAAGGAAACCGAAAAAGCCCCGGCCGCGTTGGCGGACACCTGGCTGCCTCTGGCGCCTCCAGCGATGGGGGACGCGAATTCGCCAATAACCACCTGCACCACAATCGGCTCTCCAGGTATAAACCCTGATCCGGTCACGGTGAAGGGCTCACTCATCGTCATGACAGCCTTGCTGCTCATGACACTCGCCTGGGGTGAGATGCCGTCCAGACCTGCAGGGCCTGCAGCGCCTAACGCGCCCGGGGGCCCGGCAGGTCCAGGATTCCCTGAGTTACCTGGAAGGCCTGGAAGCCCTGGGGGACCAGCGGGGCCTTGGATTCCCGGGCTACCTGAGTTGCCAGGCAGGCCTGATAGGCCTGCCGCCCCAGCAGGTCCTCGACACGCAATGAGAACGAAAATGGAGAAAACTGAGAAAAGCAGGGCGAACGCGGCGCCCTTCGAGATGTTCCGCTTTCTCATCTGACCCCCTCTCTGAAGAATTGAACGAAGCCTCAGTGCCACGAAAACGGACTAATCCGATCGGCAAGTCGTCGAACAAAAATTTCGCCAGCAGCACTGGCGACATCCAACGGCGGCCTAATCATATGCACCGTGCGTTCGGATGTCAAGGCCTTTACATATCAAGTTTGATTGCCTGCGCGGGGCCCTTCCAAGGAGTTTACCGCGCGTCGTCATCTCGATTTTCGCCTTTGACCAACCACTTGCCAAACCTGGGGTTCTAACTCCCCTCAAGACTAGTCCACCTGAGTCCGCTTGTTCACAATTTTGCGCCCTGCTATAGTTGTCTCGAAGCCCCCGTAGCTCAGCGGATAGAGCACTGGCCTCCGGAGCCAGGGGCGTGGGTTCGAGTCCCGCCGGGGGTACCAGCCGCTGCGCCCTCCCAAGAGCGCCGACACGCGTTTCGGACTTCGTCACTGCCGAGCCTCGGGCCCGCGACGCATCCGGGCCACTCCCCAGCAAGCACGGACCCTGCACTCTCACCAGTCGTGGTTTGTGGACACTACGATTCCGCGCGCCCCGGCGTCGAGTCGTGTGCCCAACGGTGCGGCTCATCGGCCAGAGCGCCGAAGCCGAGATTGGCGCACAGCCGTCGAAACGGCCCCTGGTAGGCGCCGTGCCACTCCAGCGCATCGACATCCTCGGTCAGGGGCACATCCAGGCGCAGCGTCGCCAGCCTCTTGTATAAGGCCGCTTCAGATCGCCGCGTCGCCAGGTTCGCCGCCAGCCGGTCCGCGCCGCGTACCCGAACGTCCCACACAGATGCGCTATCGGGGATGTCTTCGATGTGGAGGTAGCGGCCCAGGACCGCCGCGGCCGATTTGGCCCCCCACGATGGGACGCCGGGAAAGCCATCCGCGGAGTCGCCCATCAACGCGAGGTAGTCCGGGATCGATTCCGGCGGCACGCCGAACTTGACTTCGACGCCCCGGCTATCGAGGACCTGGGCCCGTCGACGGTCCAGGCACACGACTCGCTCCTCGCGGACCATCTGAGCCAGGTCCTTGTCCGGGGAGCAGATGACGATCTGTTCTACCTCGGGGCGCTCCGACCACCGATTTGCGGCCGTCGCGATAGCGTCGTCCGCCTCGAACTCGATCATGGGCCACACTACCAGCCCCAGCGCTGAGGTCGCCTGCTCAGCGAGCGCAAATTGACCGAGCAGGTCTTCCGGCACCCCTTCACCGGTTTTGTAGCCCGGGAACAGTTCGTTCCTGAACGACACGATGACGCTGTCGAAAGCGCAGGCTACGTGGGTGACGTCATTCTGCCGCAACAGCGAAAGAAGACTGCGAACTAGGCCGCGGACTGCTCCGACCTCGCGTCCGTCGGGCGCCGTAGTCTTTGGAGCTCCAAAGTAGGCCCTGAAGAGCTCGTATGTACCGTCGACCAGGTGGATTTTCATTGCGTAGGCGCTGGGGCGGCCGCGCGGTGGCAGGGGCTCCGCGGCTCGCTGGGTAGGCGAGACCAGAAATTAGTCAGCAAGAGGGCGATACGTATTTTCTCCCACCCGCCCCCGAGAGGTTGATGGTCTGGGGGACACCCCCAGGCCCCCGCCAATCCCGACTCGTCGGGACTTGGAACCCCGGGGAGCCCGAGGGGACGGTGGGCGGGCAGGCATCTATCAAGACTTATGCTATCAACCACCAACTCTCCGTGAGTCCCTGCTACGGAACTCTACTTCAAACTCCGTCTCCAAGAGGGGCATTGCCCCTGGTGGGCCGGACGTGTTCCCCACAACGGGGTGGGTTGAAACCCGCCCTTCCGCGCCTAGGGGGACGGACGCACGCCTCCGTGCTCCCATGATAAATGGGTCCTAGAACCAGCCGGCCTTGTCTACGACGTTGCGCAGCGGACGTCCCTCGTCGAATCGGACGCAGTTGTCGATGAAGAGCTCCGCTCGCCTGTCGTCGAGGAACGGCCCCGTCCCTGCGACATGGGGCGTGATGAGCACGCCGGGCATCGTCCACAGCGCGTGGTCGCTCGGCAACGGCTCAACCTGAAAGACATCGAGTCCCGCGCCGGCGATCTCGCCGCTCGCCAGCGCTGCCACGAGATCGTCGAGCACGACGGTCGCGCCTCGGCCGATGTTGATCAAGATGGCGGTGCGCTTCATCGCGCGGAACTGCTCCGCTCCGAACATGCCCTGAGTGGCCGGCGTCTCGGGTACCGTGACTATCACGAAGTCGGCCCGGGGCAAGACGTCCATCAGCGCCTCGGGCCGGTGGAGCTCGGCGACGCCTCCTGGCGCCTCAACGACGCGCGGGTCCACTCCCAGGACGGTCATGCCGAACTCGGAGCAGAGCCGCGCCGCCTCGCCACCGATGCCACCGATTCCGACGACGACCGCCGTCGACTCGGGCAGGTAGGCGATCTCGGCGCCCGGCCTCCACTGGCTGCGTACCTGTTGTGGGAGGTAAACGTCGAGCCCGCGCGCAAATGCGAGCACGAAGGCCATGATGTGCGCGCCGATGTGGTCATTATAGATGCCGCGCGTGTTGGTGACGACGACGTCGCTTGCAACCAACGCGTCATGGTAGTAGCCGGCGCGAGGCCCCGCCTGCGGGCATGCGACCCACCTGAGATTGGTACCCCGCCTGAACAGCTCGGGCCCGATGTCGCCAAATGCCGCGTCGGCCTCGCCGATGACCTCCATCGCCTCGCCTTCGGAGCTGCAGACACTCACCTCGATATCGGGTATCGCAGCCTTGAGCCGCTCGGCCCAGTCATCCACGGGCAGCGGCTCGTTAGGGTCTCCGTGACGCATCATCATCAGCTTGAAGCCCATCGGTTGCCCTCCTGCGCCGAATGGTGGCGCTGAAAGACTCTTTCGACCATCCCCTTCGACGATGCTCAGGGCAGGCTCTCTGGCGCCCTTTCGACTAAGGAGAGGAGGAAAATCGTATCTGAGGGACACCCTCAGACGCCCGTCAAAGGGGCCTAGCCCCTCTGCACTCCCCATTTTTCATCAGCCTGCGGATGGTGGCGTGAGTTTAGGCTTCGCCGACAGTGGGTGTCAACATCTGGGCGCAAGCGGCTACCCTGCCCGAGCGCGATCACCAGGCGAGAGCGACGGTCTCAGCCGCCGTGCGTCTGTGGGGAGGCCTAGCGCGTCCGCGGGTTCAGCACGTCGTTGAGGGCGTCACCGAGAAGGTTCCATGCGAGCACGAGGGTCCAGGCGACTATGCTGGGGGCAAGCAGCATCCACGGCACCTCGCGGAGGGCGCTGAGGCTGCCCGCCTCGAGAAGCATGGTCCCCAGGCTCGGCCTGGGCGGCTGGATGCCCAGCCCGAGGAAGCTCAGGATGATCTCGGTGCCGATGAGGGCTCCCATGCTCATGCTCACCGTGACGACAATAGGGCTGATGGCGTTGGGCAGCAAGTAGCCGAACAGAATTCTCGGCGTGGATGCGCCGATGGCCTTGGCCGACTCGACGAACTGGGTCTCCTTGAGGTACAGGACCTGCCCCCGCACCAGCCTCGCCATGCTGATCCAACCAAACGACACGAGCGCGATCGATATGACGAAATAGTCGACCACACCGGTCCGGACGAGGCCGTCGAGAAACGTATGGTCTTCGACCCACCTTACCCACTCGAGGATTCTTGGCCTGAGGGTGGCCGCCAGGATGATCATCAGCAAGATCTCGGGGAAAGACGAAAAGACCTCCCCGGTCCTCATGATAACCGAGTCGACACGCCTGCCGAAATACCCGGAGACGAGCCCCAGTGTTACCCCGATTACGAGTCCGCCCGTGGCCATCACGACCACCGTGATGATCACGGTGTTCTGGATGCCCCATAGCGTCCTGGTCAGCACGTCGCGGCCCTTAAGGTCCGTTCCCGCCCAGTGCTGGAGGCTGGGAGGCTTTCTGATGGCGGTGTAGTCCTGGTCCCGATAGCCGTAGGGTGAGATAGCCGCGGCAAAGATACCCGCCGAGTAGACGATGGCCAGGGTCATCAGGCAGGCCACGGCGACCTTCTTGCGCATCAGGCGCGCAAACGCCCGTGAGAGGTGGCCCTTGCTCTTTACGTCGGCCACTCCGGCGGCCGCGACCTCACTCAAGGCCAATTGGCGTCAGCTCCTTGAATTACTGGGCCTACTGGTAGCGTATCCGCGGGTCTATGATCGAGTAGGCGATGTCCGCCAGCAGGTTCGCGAGAACGAAGGCTGTGGCGAGGATAATCGTTACGGCCATTATCACCGGATAGTCCCGCTTGAATACGGAGTCTATGAGCAGGTTGCCAACCCCCGGGATACCCAGGATGCGCTCGACGATGAAGCTGGTTGTGAGCATGCCGGCCAGCGCGAAACCCAAAATCGTGATGATTGGAATGAGGGCGTTGCGCAAGACATGACGGTTGTCCACCGCAAACGCCGACAGACCTTTGGCATGGGCTGTGCGAATGAAGTCCTGACCCATCACCTCGAGGGTGCTGGCCCGCATCAGCCGCGCGAGTCCGGCGACGCCCGGAACCCCCATCGTGATGGCCGACACCACGATGCGGGGGTCAAAGAACCCTCCCCATCCCGAGCACGGCACCCAACCGAGCTTGAGACACATGACCCACAGCATCACCGGTATCGTCACCATAATAGGAATCGACATCAGCATCACGGATATCGCTACTGTGGTCGGGTCTTGCCAGGAGCCTTGCCTGTGCGCTATCCAGAACCCCAATGGCAGCCCGATGGTCAGGCTGACGATCATCGCGGCGGCGTTCACCTGGAAGGAGACCCACATCTTCCGCGCCAGAAGCGATCCGACCGACCGGCCGGGGAACGCGAAGCTCTCGCCGAAGTCGCCGTGCAGGACGCCCCACATGTACGTCCCATACTGAACGAAGAACGGCCTGTCGAGACCCAGGGTTTCGCGAAGCCGCGCGGCCTTCTCTTCGCTGTAGCGCTGTCCAAGCCACACCTGGACGGGGTCCCCGGGGGCGAACCGCCCCAGGGCGAATGTGACGAAGGAGGCGGCAAGAAGGAGGAACGGTAGCCACATCACGCGGCGGGCTATGTAGACCCACATGAATCCACCTCGTTCAAGGGGCTAGCGCAACCAGCTCTCACAGCCACAGGACGTCAGCCGCGGCGACTGCGCAATGGCCCGGCCGCTGTGTCGGCATGCCCCTACGGCCCGCAGCTTATCCGGCACTCTTACGTAAAGCAAGCTGCCCAGCATACGGCGGGAGCAGCTTGCTTCGTTCGACGCATTCGGGGCTCTCGGGGGCGGTTACCTCCCGATGGAGATCTCGCGCAGCTTGGGAATGATCATGGGCGTCAGACGGTAGTCGTTGATGTAGGGCTTGATGAGCACGTGGCGCTCCCCCTGATACCAGAGCGGCACCCACGGGGCGTCGTCTACGATCATCACCTCTGCCTGCCGGTAGAGGCTGACGCGCCGAGTGGCATCTTGCTCGACCCGAGCCTCTTCCAGAATCCGGTCGACCTCCGGGTTGGAGTAGCCTCCGTGATTGATGCTGCTTTCGCTGTGGAAGAGGATGTCCAGGAAATCCTGTGGGTCGGGGTAGTCTGCCTGCCACCCGAGGCCCGCAAAGGCCTGGAACTTCTCGTTGTTGAGGTCCTGCAGGTAGGTTGCCCACTCCACCTGCTGAATCTCGACCTCGACGCCCAGCACCTGCCGCCACATCTCTATGACGACCTCGAGGTCCAGCCCAATCGTGCCGCCCGAGCCTGGCACTGTCACGACGATGCGAGGCCGCGTATCGGCGTCAGGATACGGCGAATCGGCTAGTAGCTGCTTCGCCAGCTCGGGATCGTAGCGCAGACCCTGAATCTCCGAGTTGTAAGCCGGAAACCCCGGCGGCAGGATGCCATAGGCCGACACCACGAGGTCCGACAGCACCTCGCTCGCGATCAGTTCTTTGTCGATGGCGTGGTTAAGCGCCTGCCTGAACTTGAGGTCGTCGAAAGGAGGCATCGTCGTGTTGAAGCCGATATACGAGATGTTGAAGTCGGGCGGGGCGATGACGAGCTCACTGTTGAGATCATCGCTGGGATCGAGGACGCGGTCCAGGTCGAACAGGCTCACTCCCGTGATGTCTATCTCGTCGTTCTCGTACATGGCCATCGACTGGCCGCCCGCCAGGTTCATCACCACCAAGTCGATCTTGGCCGGCTCTCGATGGTAGTTCTCGTTGCGCTCCAGGACGATACGCTCGCCGATCCTATACTCCTTGAGCTTGAACGGACCCGTGCCGTTTGGGCTGTCGGTCCAGCCACGGCCTCCCGCCTCCACGTTTTCGCGGTCCAGCACGTACGCCGTGGGATAGGTCAGCTTGGCCAAGAAATAGGCCTTGGGCGCGTCGATTGTAATCTGCAGCGTATGGCTGTCGATAACCCTAACGCCCGACACGTCAGTTGCTCTGCCCTCGAGGACGTCTTCGATTCCGACGATGTCGTTGAGGTACACGTCGGCCACCGGCGACGCCGTCTGCGGGTTGGCGGCTCGGTTGATCGACCATTTGAAGTCCTCCGCCGTCACGGGCTTGCCGTCGTGAAATTTCGCCTCGGGGCGGAGAGTAAACGTGTAGACGAGGCCATCGTCGGATATCTTCCAGCTTTCGGCGAGGTCGGGGACGAGCTGTAGGTCGGTGTCCAACGTCACCAGGCCGCCGAAGAGCTCGACGACGACGCCGGCCGAGGTCGTATCCGTCGTCAGGTGCGGATCGAGGGTGGGCGGGTCGGCCCAGAGTCGACGAAAGGTCCCGCCGGACCGTGTCTCAGCTGCGGCCACGGCCTCAGACTGCGCCGGCGCGGCGGCTGGGGCCGATGGACTCGCCTGGGCCACCGAAGACGGCGTTGGCACCTCCAGGGCCTCGGAGACCGGCGCCGATGCCGGGGCCTCAGCCGGGGCAGCCTCGGGGCTTGCCCCCTCGCCGCACGCGATCGCGGCCACGGCGACAACGCCTATCAGGAAAGGTAGTAGCTTCCGCATTCTACGCACCGCACGCTCCATTAATTCCTTCGATTTGATGGTGACGACGTCGCATCGATACCTTCAACCAGTGCCTTCCCTATCCTGAGGCGCCGACTGTGGAGGTGAGGTAGGCCTTGATGAAGGGGTCGATCTGCCCATCCAACACAGCGTCCGAATCCGATGTCTCCCAGCCGGTGCGGTGGTCCTTGACCATTTGGTATGGGTGCAGCACGTAGCTACGAATCTGGTTGCCCCACTCGGGCGAGATGTGCTCGCCCTTGATCTTCGCCATCTCCTCGGCCCTCCGCTGAAGCTCGCGCTCCACCAGGCGCGCCGTAAGGATTCGCATGGCGATTTCCTTGTTTTGGTGCTGCGACCGCTCGTTCTGGCAGCTCACTCTTATTCCGCTCGGCAGGTGGGTCAACCGGACGGCGGTAGAGTTCTTCTGGACGCTCTGGCCGCCATGTCCTCCGGCGCGAAAAACGTCTATCTTGATGTCGTCAGGGTCGATGGTCACGTCAACCCCTTCTTGCGCCTCCGGCAGGGCTTCCAAGAGTGCGAAAGAGGTATGTCTGGCGTGGTCACCATCGAAAGGCGAGAGCCTGACCAGCCGGTGAACGCCGCGCTCGGCCTTGAGGTACCCGTAGGCATAGTCACCGTTGATCTGCAAGAGGGCGCTCTTGACCCCGCCCTCGTCGCCGGGCGAGAGATCGAGTACCTCGGCTTCGAACCCCCTGCGCTCGGCCCAGCGCAGGTACATTCGCATCAGCATCCTCACCCAGTCCTGCGACTCTACTCCGCCCGCACCTGCGTGGAGGCCGATGATGGCGTTACGGTCGTCGTACTCCCCTGCCAGCACCAGCTTGAACTCAAGGTCGTCCAGCGTTCGCGTGATCGTCTCGAACTCCTCGTTGAAGGTGTCGAGCAGGGAATCATCTCCCTCGTCCAGCGCCAGCGCGAGGAGCTCGTTCAACGACTCCGACTGCTGGTCGAGTTGTTGCCACTCCTCGACTTGGCCTTTTAGGGCCGAAAGCTTCCTCATCTTGTGCCGCGCCCGGGATGGGACGCTCCAGAACTCCGGCTCGCTCGTCTCACGCTCGAGAGATTCGATCTCGCGTTCCTTGGAAGGGAGGTCAAAGACGCACCATCATGTCGGAGATCCTGCTCCTGGTGTTGCTCAGCGCACCTCTCATCTCTTGCATGAATATACGACCTCCGGAAATCTACGGATTCAGCCCCAACGGATTCAGCCCAAAGACTCGGGCCCGCATCCTCGGTAGGGGTGGAACCAGCCTCGACGACAGCAATCGCCCCTCAGGGCGCGCTCCCTTCCTAATTATAGCAGTGGCCGCCTCCAAGGGTGAAGGAGCGGGTACGCCTCTAAGCCAAAGATTCGCGACGGCTCGCCCTCCTTTTTTCCGGCCAGGGAGCGATTTCAGTCCGTCCCTCGCCACTGCACTCTCGCACGTGTACAATCCGGTCGACGACGGAGATGTTGGTACCTACTCCACGCGATGGTGACATAGATGATCTCACGCTGTGTTAAGAAAGAGGGAGGTTCCTAATGGCTATCACCATAGACAAGGAGCACGCCGCGCTGCTGGCCATGGATTTGGAAAACGACATCGTGCACGAGGACGGGGCGTTCAAGGACTTCGGTTTTGCCCAAATGGTGAGACAGAATGACGTCTTCGCCAAGACCGCGCGGCTGCTGGACGCCGCCCGCCGGGCCGGCCTGAAGGTGATTTACGTCTCTCTGGAATTCCGCCCCGGCCATCCCGAAATTAATCGGTCCGCGGGTATTTTCCAGGCGATTGTTGAAACCAATGCTCTGGTGGAAGGCACATGGGGAGCCTCCATCCATGAGGCGGTGGCGCCACGGGAAGGCGAACCGGTGATTACCAAGCGGGCGGTTAGCGCATTCGCCGGCTCCGATCTTGCCACCCTGTTGAGCGCCTCTGGAATAACTACGCTACTGCTCAGCGGAGTAGCTACAAATTTCGTGGTGGAGGGCACCGCCCGGGAGGCTGTCGACCGGGGTTACAGCGTAGTCATAGTAGCGGACTGCTGTGCTTCCCTGTCCCAAGAAGCCCACGACGCGGCGCTGAACATCGCCCTGCCCTTGCTGACCACCATTACCACCTCGGAGGAGGTGATCACGGCGCTGAGCTAGCCGGCTGATACCGGTTCAAGCCCCCCTTTCGAATGCTGACAGGCTGAAGAAAATTTGAGTGCGGTCCCGATCCGTCGGGATTGCCGGGAGTTTGAGAGCCCGCCCTGAGCAAATCCTCTGGTGAGCTTGTCGAACCATCGAAGGGGTTTTTCAGCACGCTGCTAGTCTCAGACGAACTCAGCACAACTGGCTGGAGGCTCATCCAAGAATGCTCGATCTCCTCATCGAAAACGGACTCATCATCGACGGGACCGGGAATCCCGGCTACTACGGCGCGGTGGGCGTGGAGGATAACACGGTGCGCATATTCAGGGGCGGCACCTCGTCCCTCGAGGCCGCGCGGACGATCGACGCGACGCACCACGTCGTGTGCCCGGGCTTCATCGACATGCACGCCCACTCGGGGCTGGTCATGCTGTCTGAGCCGCGCCACGAGCCCAAGGTGCGTCAGGGCATTACCACCGAGCTGATTGGCGTCGACGGCAACTCCTACGCGCCGTTCCGGTCCCACGACGACTTCCTGCGCTTTGTCGAGCTCAACTCGGGGTTGGACGGCAACCCGACGTTGCCCGGACGCTGGTCGACGGTCGAGCAGTACCTGGGCATGTTCGACCGCAAAGCCGCGGTCAACGTCGCCTACATCCTGGGGAACTCCCCGGTGCGGATCGACTCCATCGGATGGGACGACACGCCCGCGACACCATCGGACATCGAGAACATGAAGGCGGTAATAAGGGAGGCTATGGAGGAGGGCGCCTTCGGCTTGTCGACGGGCCTCGACTATCCGCCCGGCAACTTTGCGGACACCGACGAGCTCGTCGAGCTATCCAAACAGGTGGCGGACCTGGGAGGCATCTACCATACGCACGTGAGGTACCGTCTGGGCGACAGATTCCTCGACCCCTTTCGGGAGGCCATCGAGATCGGACAGCGCAGCGGTGTGCCCGTACACGTCACGCACTTCTACCAGCGCGCTCCCAGCGGAGGCGGAGGCAACAGGCTCATCAGCCTGCTCGAAGATGCCGCGGCAGGAGGACAGGACGTTACCTTCGACAGCTACCCCTACGTCTACGGCAGCACTCGGCTGCTCATCGTCTTCCCGGATTGGACGCACAAGGGCGGGCCGGAGCGGGTGAAAGAGGTCTTAAGGTCTGAAGAGGGACGCCAACGTCTCCGTGCGGAGATCGGTCCGCGGGCGCCATCATGGCACGACATGTGGCTAACCTATTTCAAGAAGCCCGAGAACCACAGGTTCGAGGGGCGCTCCATCGCGGAGATCGCCGACATGACCGACAAGCACCCCATCGACGCCATCTGCGACCTGCTGCTCGCCGAGGACCTGCAGACGTGCTACGTGGCGGCGGGCGCCAATGGCAACACGCTGCCCGCCTTCGTCACGCACCCGCTGTCGATGG
Organism: Chloroflexota bacterium; assembly: GCA_022566795.1. GTDB lineage: Bacteria > Chloroflexota > Dehalococcoidia > Lucifugimonadales > JADFIF01. The sequence goes on along the minus strand of JADFIF010000029.1, from coordinate 9,290 downwards.
TCGGCAGCGACGCCGTGCTGCTCGGCGATTTCCCCAGTCCGCGCACCTACGGCTGCTTCCCCATCATCCTGGCGGAGTACGTGCGCGAGGAGAACCAGATGTCGCTGCCCAACGCCATCCGCAAGATGACGTCGTTCCCAGCGCAGCGCCTCGGCATTCCGGACCGAGGTCTCTTGCGAGATGGGATGCGGGCGGATATCACGGTCTTCCACGCCGACAAAGTGAAGGCGCCCGCGACCCGCACGGAGCCGAAGCAGTTCCCGGTCGGCATCGAGTACGTAATCGTCAACGGGACGGTCGTCGTCGACCAGGGCACCCACACGGGAGCTCTTCCGGGCCGCGCGCTAAGGCACGGCCGAGCGTCGACTTAACGGGGCGCTGAAAAACTCTTTCGACCATCCCCTTCGACGATGCTCAGGGCAAGCTCTCTGGCGCCCTTTCGAGTGAGGAAAGGGAATAAATTGTATCTGAGGGACACCCTCAGGCTCCCGGCAGATCCCGACAGATCGGGACTGCGCTCCCCATTACGACCTGCGGGCGGCGTCGGCCCCCTCAGCGGTCACCGCTGAACATGGCGCAGCGACCGTGTTGCCTCTTTCTCTGGCAACCCGGAGGCTGTGCGCCGCTCGCCCTCCGATCTAGTTGCAGATAGGGAAAAGTTCGGCCCTCCCCTTCCAATAGTCCCTTCCCCATGAGGAAGAAGGTTAGGCCTGTCCTGAGCGAAGCCGAAGGGATGGGGTACAAAGCTCAAGAGGGCCTGAGTGTCTGCCGTGTTTCGGCTTCGGAGTCGATGCGGTCCCAGCCATACAGCATCGGCACCAGGTCGACCTCCGCCCAGATCGCGGTCTGGTCCGAGTAGTGGGGACTGCCGGGATGGCCCGAGGCTCCCAGCGGGCTGATCCACGCCGAGTTGTCCCAGTCCGCCGTATCGAAGACGTACCGCGCCACCGACATGCCGGTCATCACGAAGGGGTCCGCGGGGGAGTAGCTTCCCGCTTGAGGCGTGTCGCCGTCCCCTCCCATAGGCACCGACGGCGGGTCCAGCAGCGACGCCAGCTCCGGAAAAGAGGCCGATAGCGTGTGCCGGGGTCTCGTGTAGTGGACCTTGCCCCATTGCCAGGCGTCTACGTCGTCGCCCAGCCGCGCTCGCAGGTCGGAAACACCTTCCATCAAGGCCCTGGCGACGGTGGAGCCCCAGCCGGCGCCCGGCGGCAACAGCGACGCGTCGTCCCTGCCGGCCATGGTCACCAGCAGCGAGGCGAGCTGTCGCAGGTAGCTCGGGGCGCCCCTGCCGGTCGCTCTCGAGGCCTCGTCGGCCAATGGCCCCAGGTGATGCCCCAGAATCGCCGCGTGGAGCTTCGCCCTGAAAGCGCTGTAGATCGTGGGCGCTACAGAGTCGCGCTCCATGGAGCCGTCCCAGGCAGCCAGCTCTCGCCGGGCGCGGGCGGTAACGTCGTCCGCGGTCTCGACGTCTTTCAGCAGCTCGACGTACACCCTGGCCGGGATCGAAACACGCTCGGCGTGGACGGACCGCATGTCTTCGACGTTTGCTGCGCCTAGAGCTTCCAGGCGCTCCTTGATGCGGCGGGCCCTGTACTCGGGCGCGAAGTCCAGCGCTATGTAGTAAGGGTAATCGTCGCCCACGATGCGGTTGTTGGCGGTGACGATGTACCCCGTGTCGGGGTTTCGAGCGCGTGTCAGCTCCTCGAAGGGGATGCTGCCCTGCCACTCGTGCTCGCCGGTCCATCCGGGCACGGGCAGCCAGGCATTGGCCATCGTCCGAATGGGTACCTGCCCGCGGTTCAAGTAGCCGATGTTGCCGTCAATGTCCGCAAAGAGGAGGTTGTTGCAGGGGTCCACCCAGGTCCTCATCGACTCGTCCAGCTCGTCGGCGGAGGTGGCCTTCATCATCTGCGTCAGCGACTCGAAGCCGAGGTTCGGCTCGGCGGTGGCGGTGTACCTGAAGGAGATCGCATTGCCCTTGGCGGGGTCGCCCGCGACGACCGGTCCGTGCCGCGTCACGGGGACGTCCATCTCGACGGCGTCCGCGCCCCGGACCTCGATGATCTCACGGCGGACCTCTGCGGGTAGCCAGTCGCCTCGGAACTCGTAGCGCACCTCCCCATCGACGCGGAAGCGCTCCAAGAACAGGTCCTGGTAGTCGGCCCCGGCGTGAGTCACGCACCAGGCCACGTCGGCGTTGTGCCCGAAGTGGGGGAATCCGGGACAGCCCGGAAACGACAGCCCGATTACGTCGAACTCAGGGCATTCGATGTGGTTTTGGTAGTAGACGTTGGGAGTGTCCAAGCCCCGATGCGGGTCTCCGGCGAGCAGGGGCTTACCCGACGCCGTACGGCTACCGGCCAGCACCCAGCTGTTGCTGCCGGCCTCGGGGTCGTCTCGGAGCCAGGCGATGGATTCGAGGCCTGCCTCGAGCTCCGCCAGCCCGTCGAGCGCGGCGCCACGGTAGTCGATGCCCGGCGGCACGATCATCAGGTGGCCCGGCTGGTAGCCGCGAATGAGCTCGGCGGCCTTCTTCGCTCCCAGGGCGTTGGCAAGTCTCGCCCGCCACAGCTTGCCTTCGAATACACCCATCATAATGTGGCGCATCTTGAACACCGCCAGGCAGTCCCACGGCTCCCACCTCTCCGGACGGCAGCCCAAGAGGTCGTACTCGATGGGTAAGGACCGTGAGGTGTCGATGAAGGCGCTGACGCCGCCGGCATAGGCATCCAGCATCTGCCTGGTTTCGGCATTAACCGCATCGTAGTCGCCCTTAACGCTCGTGCCGATCTGAAAGCGGCGCATCATCTTGTCTTGATCGAGAGCAGGCGGGCCCGCCATCTCGGCCCAACGGCCGTACGCTCTGAGGCGGTCGTACTCCATGTGCCACAGCCGGTCCTGGGCGGTAACGAAGCCCTGGCCAAAGAAGGCGTCGTGGGCCGACTGAGCTCTTACGTGGGGTATGCCGTACCGGTCGCGGAAGACCCGGACAGAGCCGTCCAGACCTGCCAGACGCAAATCGGTCGTGACATCGGGCAGCGCGGCGGCGAGACGTTCTCGATCGAGCGAGACGGTTGCCATGTGGTTCCCCTTTCGCATGTTCGGCGCATGTTCGGCGGTGCCTGCGGATTATGACACTCGAGCCGCGGGACGTTCAACCCTCGCGAGTCCAGTGCCGGACCGGGGTGGTCTTCATGCGATCCTTCTGATTCAAGTCCCAGTGGCGCCATTAGGAGCTTGGCCGCACGTTGACCGCGCGCCGGAGGTTCGATACGCTGAGCTAACAGCAGCTATGTCGCATGATCGCTACAACGAAGCCAGGTCCAGCCCACGGGTGCTAGTCGTGGGCGACGACTCGCTGGCCCGGGCCGGGCTGGTCGCCTTGGTGTCCACACTCTCGGACGTGGAGCTGGTCGGCCAGGCCGCGGCCGCGGACGACGCGGCGTCGACGCTAGACGCCTTCAATCCGGACATCGCCCTCTGGGACCTGGGCTGGAGCCCCAGCATCGCCTTCGAGCGCCTGGCCGAGTACAGCGGGGCCGAAGTCTCAGTCGTCGCGCTGGTATCCCACGAGGAGCACGCGTCGCGGGCCCGGGCCTCCGGCGCTCTCGGAGTGCTCGCCAGAGACGTTGGTGCGGCCAGCCTCCAGGCGGCGCTTACAGCCGTCGCCCAGGGCATGCTGGTACTCGACCCGGAGCTGACGCCACCGGTCCCGCATGCGCCTCCAGGTGACGCGGTCGACGCGCTGACCCGCCGCGAGCTCGAGGTCCTGCGCCTCCTAGCCGAGGGATCGCCGAACAAGGCCATCGCCTACGGCTTGGACATTAGCGAGCACACGGTAAAGTTCCACATCAACTCGATCTTCACGAAGCTCCACGCTCAGAGCCGCACCGAGGCCGTCGCCATCGCTACGCGCCTTGGCCTGATCCTGCTCTGACCTAGCCACATTTCCAGGGCCGCCCTCCCCAATCGGCCTGTCCCCTTCCGCGAGCGCTGCTGCTACGGTGAGTCTGTGGCGGCCGCGGAGCCGCCCATCGACGCAGATTCCACTGGAAGCTCAACCCTGGGGAGGGAGATATGGCGGAAACTCTCAGGAAACTCTCGGACGACCTGGCGCAGACGGTAGAGGCCGCTGGCCCATCGATCGTTCGTGTCGCGGCGCGGAGACGGTTGCCGGCGAGCGGCATCGTCTGGTCATCGGACGGCACGATAGTCACCGCCCACCATGTAGTCGAACGCGACGACAGCATCGAGATCGGTCTGCCCGACGGCGGCACGGCGACCGCGACCCTCGCGGGGCGCGACCCGACGACCGACATCGCCGTGTTGCGCACATCCGCAGCGGGACTGGCGGAGCCACGGTGGAGGGGCGCAGACAGCCTCCGTGTCGGCAACATCGTCCTGGCGCTGGGACGGCCCGGGAGGAGCGTGCTGGCCACCATGGGCATCGTCAGCGCGCTGGGGGAGAGCTGGCGGACACCGGCCGGCGGGCGGCTCGACCACTACCTGCAGACCGACGTCGTCATGTATCCAGGCTTTTCCGGAGGCCCGCTGGTCGACTCCGAAGGCAGCGTCGTGGGGCTCAACACCTCCGCGTTATCTCGCGGCGCCGCCCTGGCCGTGCCCTTCGACACGCTTGGCCGCGTGGTGGAGGCCCTGCTGTCTCGGGGAAGAATCCGGCGCGGCTACCTCGGTGTAGGCGCACAGCCCGCGAGGCTGCCGGACGGCCTGGCCAAGGAGCTCGGACAGGAGACCGGCCTGCTGCTCGTCTCCGTCGAGGCAGGAAGTCCAGCGGAGCAAAGCGGACTATTGATGGGAGATACCCTCGTCACATTGAACGGGAATCGAATCCGCCACCTCGACGATCTCTTTGCGGCCCTCGACGAAGAGGCCATCGGCCAACCAGTGCCCGCGAAGCTGGTCCGGGGTGGCAAACTGCAGGACGCCGCCATCAGCGTGGGCGAGCGTGAGTAGAGCCGCTGAGATGTCACTGCTGACCAATCGGCTGGATAGCGACCTTGCCGACGTTGCCCAGAAGGCGCGCGGCAGCCTCGTACAGATTCACAATGGCGGGCACGGCGCGGGCGCGGGCACAATTTGGCACCCCGATGGGCTAATAGTGACGAACGCCCACGTCGCGGGCAACGGGCCCCTGCGAGTAGCGCTCCCTGACGGCCGCTCGTTGCCGGCGCGGCTCCTCGCATCGGACGCCGTCAACGACATCGCGGCGATCGCCGTCGTTGCGTCCGGATTGCCAGCGGTGGAGCTCGGTGAATCGAGGCGGCTACGGCCTGGAAACATAGTGCTGGCCATTGGCCATCCGTGGGGTGTTTTCGGCGCGACGACCGCCGGCACCGTCGTCGGAGTTGGGCCGGACCTTCCCGAGGTTGGCGGCTCGCCCCGGGAGTGGATTGCCGTCAGCCTGAATCTGAGACCCGGGAACTCAGGAGGCCCGCTGGTAGACGCCGACGGGCGTCTGGTCGGAATCAACACCGTGATGACGGGGCCTCACGCGGGGATGGCCGTTCCCGTCCACGTAGCAAAAGAGTTCCTGAAGGAGGCGATGGCATCACGTAAGATCGCCTAGCAGAGCCGGCACCATCTGAGTGTCCGATGGGCCCGCGAAAGACGGTACCGTCGTACCGTTTCAATATCGCCGCGCGCACGTATCCTAGCCGAGGATTATCCCAAACGTGGGCGTCCCGGTCCACAATCATGCGTCGGAGTCAACGACATGAAAAGTGAAGCGACCGATTTCCATCCAAACATCGTCGAAGAGTTTCGCCGGGGCACCTGGTACGAGCCTCGGGACTGCGCGGGGCACGACCGTCCCATCAGCGCCTTGCTCTTGTCGGTCTTCGGCGCTGTGCTCTTTGCAGCGATCACCATCGCTCTGGTCGCCATCTTCGGCGGCGGCTAACCTCGCAGCCGCTCTTCCCTCAGCCTTCTCGCCAGGCCTCGCCGTCCCCCTCCCTTACGGCCTGACCTCTCTGTGAGTCGCATCCGCTCGTGCAAACACGGTCCTGCCTACCTCGACTACTTGGCATAACACCGCATCGTCCCCTTCCGACGCTGGCTGAATGCTCGACCTCAGCTTGCGCGTCATGCGTCGCTCACCGCGGGCCAAGGCAATCTGGGCACTATCCACACCCTGTTGGCAGCGATCTCTGCGCCGTTTCAACAGGCAACTGCCCGAGGGGCCGTGGCGCAAAGAGGAGCTCAGATCGATGAAATTTGCTGGGGAACTCCTTGACATCCTTAGGAGGCCGAATGCTAGCCTTCCGGTGGACCCAAGGCGCCAAGAACGAGTGCTCGCCATTCGTCGGCGCCGAGGCCGGTCCCCCGTCGGAAAGCAGGACTACAAGGTCCGCTGGGTGGCTATAGCACGGATTGGAGGCCCTCAATGGAAAGCAGGAGTGAAACCGTCACAAATGGACTTAGCGGAGCCGAGCACGCTCCCCCTGAGGCTGGAGAGGAACAGGTGACTGCGGTCGCCAACGGCAAGGAGGCACCTCCTCAGGAAACTGAGGTCGATCAGGTCCTGCAGTCTCCGATATACAAGCTTGCCGAGCAGCTCATTACCGAGGCAGGCAAAGCCGCGGACCTCACGAAGGCGGAGGCGATTCAAGAGGCTGAGACTGAGGCGGCAAAGATTCATGCGGACGCGGAGGTTGAGGCCCGCGAGCAGGTGTTGGAGCCGGCTCGGGCCGAGGCCGAAGCACAGTCGCGGACGATCGTCGCGGAGGCCGAACAGAATGCCGAGCGGGTTCTCAAGAGCGCTGCGGAAGAAGCTCAGGAGCTGATCCAGGCCGCGAAACAGAGCGCAAGCCACATCGAGTCCGAGACGAAGGCAAGGGTGCAGAGGCTCACCGATACAGTGACGGAGGAGATTCGGTCGGCCCTCGTGGATATCAACGACCTGCTTCTGCCCTCTGAGGAGTCCGCTGAGCATTCCGGCGACCCACTGGAGGAGATGGCGGCGTCCGTGCCGCTAGAGCGCGAAGACGGAGTTGAAGAGACATCCGCGCCTGGACCGGCTGGAGCGCGATGAACTTAGGCGGTTGGGAGGGCCTTGGCTGGGCCCTCTTGGCGACGGGGCTTCTGATGCTGCTGCTTGCAGTGTGGATAGCAATGCGAAGAACCACGCGTTTGAGGTGGCCTCGTCGGCTTGGCGGAAGAATAGGCCCGGCTGAAGTGACGGCGCCTGCGGCCGGTCTTCTCGACGGAGACGGGCCGTCCTCGCGGAGTCGCGGCTCAGATCCACTGGGCGAGTCCATGATATACGGGCTCGCCCAACGGCTCGCCACCGCTATGGACAAGCTCGAGGAAAACAAGCGAGCGGAGGCGAGACAAGAGGCTGAGATGGGGGCAGCGAAAATTCGGGCCGACGCGGAGGTGGAGGCGCGTTCGCGCGTGCTTGAGCCAGCCCGAGCCGAGGCCAAGGCCGAGTCGGCCGCCACCATCGCTGAAGCTCAGCGAGAGGTCCAGCGGATCGAAGCAAACGCCGTAGATGAGGGTCGAGGAACGATTGACGCCGCCCAAACGATGGCCGACCATCTGTGGTCCGATACTGGAAATAGGATGCGAAGGCTCACAGAGGGACTCAAGTCGGCTGCCGGCAATATCGAGAGTCTGAAAACGGCGGCCTACGAGTAGTCCCAAACGTCGCGAAACGGCCCCGAGGCCCGGATCCATTTCATGAAGGCGGACCTGTAAGGTCCAGCCATCCAACGGCATCACTTCGAGCCGCGTTCCAATTCCAAATTAGCTTCTTCTTTTATCTTTAGGAAGAGATTCGGTCCACTGGGACGATCCGAGCCGAACGCGACCTTCAAGCTCCTAGAGTCCGTTCACGCCCTCCCGTGACGCCCTTGGTCGGGTATGTTGTCGTTGCGTTCCTTTAGGGCGGCAACCCGAAGACCACAGTTTTCGACTGGCGCCCTGTTCCCACCCACCCGCCCACAGGGTCTTTGGCTCCTGGGGGGCACATCCCCCAGACCCCTTGCCAGTCCCGACTTGTCGGTATCTGGACTCCCCGGTCGGGATTTTGAGATAGTTATTAAAGAACGGTCAGCTTGGCGGCTGGGCGTCGGCGGGAGAGCCTGCGGCCACCCGTGACCTCATGCGCGGATTGGGATTTCGTGGCACGAGACACGCGACCGAAGTTCGGGGCCGCGGCGGGTAATGCTAGCCGAGGAGGGATGGCATACTGCCCAAGCAAATCTACACCATCGGCCACAGCAACCACACGTGGGAGCGATTCCTGGCGCTGCTCAACCAGCGCCGCATAGGGTTGCTGGTGGACGTCAGGTCGAATCCGGCCAGCCGCTGGGCCCGTTTCGCCAACCGGCGCGTGCTGCCGCGGCTGCTGGACGAACAAGGAATTCGCCACGAGTACATGGGCGACTCCCTGGGCGGCAAGCCCTCGGACCCAGCCCTCTACGAAAGCGGTAAGCCAGACTACCTGAAGATTGCCGGCAGCGCCGAGTTCCAGGAAGGCATCGCTCGACTGTTAGAGCTGGCCGAGGGCGCTCGCACCGCCATAATGTGCGCCGAAGAGGACCCGGCGAGGTGCCACCGGCACCTGCTCATCGGGCCCGCACTGGAGGACCGCGGCGTGCCGCTGCTGCATATCCGCAAAGATGGCGAGGGGTATAGCGAAACCGGCTAGAAAAAGCTCGACTGCGCCGAGCTGGCCTTGGCCTTGGTGTAGTCGAAGCCGAAGTGCTCGTAGGCGCGGCGCGTGGCGACGCGGCCGCGCTGGGTCCGGTCCAGGAACCCTAGCTGCAACAGGTAGGGCTCGTAGACGTCCTCGATGGTGTCGGACTCCTCGCTGATGGAGGCGGCCAGCGTGTCGAGCCCCACGGGCCCGCCACCGAACTTCTCGATGATCGAGCTCATCACCATCCGGTCGACGTTGTCCAGACCAAGGCCGTCGACCTCCAGCTGCGCCAGCGCGGCCTTGGCGACCTCGCCGGTGATGACATTGTCCGCCATCACCTGGGCGTAGTCGCGCACGCGTTTTAGCAGCCTGTTGGCCACTCGGGGCGTCCCTCTGGCCCGCCGAGCGATCTCATCCAAGCCCTCGGGCTCGGCCTCGATCTCCAGGATCCTGGCCGACCGCCGCACGATGGTAACCATCGCCTCATCGTCATAAAAGTCCAGCCGGTGTATCGACCCGAAGCGGTTCCGGAGCGGCGCGCTGACCATGCCGTATCGGGTCGTGGCGCCGATGAACGTGAAGGGCTTGATGGTGAGGTTCATGCTCCGAGCCTTGAGGCCCTTGT
>JADFIF010000141.1 GCA_022566795.1 Chloroflexota bacterium | reverse complement strand
ATACTCGATAACGCCTCGGGCCTCGCGCCGCAGCGATTGGGCCTCGGCGACATTGCCTCGCCCCTCCTCTAGCTCGGCCAGGCTGGCGAGGGCCTGCCACAGGCCACGCCTCGTGCCCTGCCGTTCGGCCTCTGAGCGCGCCTTGATTAGGGCGGCGAGGGCCTCTTCGGTGCGGCCCAGGCCCCGTAGCGCCTCGCCTCGCGTGCGCAGCACGTCGGGCAGGTAGCAACGCATCTCCTTTTCTCGCATCCTGCTCAGGTCGTCGTCGGCGGTGGCGAGCACTCCGGCGAAGTCGCCCAATGCCAGCCTGACGCCTCCCTTTATCAGGGTTCGGAAAACGACCGATATGCCTAGAAACTCCATGACCATTTCCGGGTCCACCTTCTCCGCCTCCGCCAGATAGGCCTCGGCCTCTGTCCGGTTACCACCTAGCATGTGCAGATAGGCGGTGGTCACGAGCAGCAGTCCGCGGAGCAGTCCTCCTTCGATCTGGTGCTCGGAGTCGTCGAGTCTGCCAAGTCCATCCGCAGTAATCTCGAGTCCCCTGGACCAATCGCCCACTTCGCCATACGTCCAAGCCAAGATGGGGCGAATTACCGCCCCCACCGCTGACCCCCCCTTCTCGCTCAGGGAGAGGGCCTCCTCTAGGTAGCTGATGGACCTGGAGACCTCGCCGCGCTCGAGGAGCCCCGGGGCCGCGGCGAACAGGCTCGCGGCCTCGCCCCAGGGGTTCCGCGCGGAGCGGCTTACCCTGATGGCCTCTTCCGCCACCTCCACGGCTTTGTCGTGCTCTCCGTCGGCGAAATAGAAGCCTGCGGAGGATTGGAGGTTGTCCGCAAGCATGGGCATGTTGCCCAGGTCCCGCCACAGCTCGCGGGACTCCTCCAGAGTCGACCAGGCGTCCGCCTTACGGCCGGAGAGGAAGTAGACCCTGGAGATGTCGCTCAAGGTGTAGGCGAGCTGCTCGCGTAGGTTGTGGTCTCGGGCGAGGGCCAGGGACTGCTCGCCGTAGTCGATGGCGGTGACTGGGTCGCCACCGCTGAAGGTCTTCACGAGCATCAGGTTCCAGAGGGCCTCGGCCTCCGCCTGCTTGTCATCCAGTTGTCTCGCCAGAGCGAGGGTCTGCTTGGACACCGCTTCCCCCTTGACGGGGTCGAACCTGGAGGTATACGTCGAGAATACGGTTGCCTGGGGTAACAGCGCCGCGATCTCCAGAGCCCGGTCGCCACGCTCGCGCGCAAGGGCCTCGAGTTCCTCGTAGTTTGTGATGGCCTCGTCGTGCTTGCCGAGGAGCCGGAGGGTCGTGCCGTTCTCCGCATAAAGGTGAATGAGGTGCTGGGTCGACGCCGACGTCTGCCGGGCTAGCTCGATGGCCCGAGCGTACTGGGTGTTTGCCTCAACGTTGGCGTAGAGACGCGCCGCGGCGTCGGCGGCGAGGGTGTAGTACTTCAGGGCCCTCTCGAAGTCCCGGCCCTCGTCGAAGTGGTGCGCCAGGCGCGATGCCTGCTCCTCGACGCGGTCGGTGAACAGCTCCTCGATGGCCTCGCCCACGCGTCGATGGAACTGGCGGCATCGCCGCCTGAGGATGGAGTTGTAGGCGGCGTCGCGGGTCAGCTCGTGGCGGAACATGTACTCGAGCTCGGGCACCCGCGCTGTTTCCCGAATCAGCTCGACCCGCTGCAGGGTGCTGAGCTGCCCCTCTAGTTGAGAGGCCGTGTCCGAGACAAGCTTGAGCACCTTGTAGTAGAAGGACCGGCCAATGACCGAAGCCATCTGCAGAGTGGAGCGCACTTCGCTCTCGAGCCGGTCGAAGTGTGAGGTAATGAGGGTCTGCAAGTTTTCCGGGATAGCGATGTCGTCGACCTCGGTTGCCGCCCGCCAATGCACCCCGGACTCGTCGCGCACGATCGCGCCGCTGTCTATCAGGGTCCGGACAACCTCTTCGACGAAGAACGGATTGCCGTCCGTCTTCTCCAGGATCATCTGCCTGAGGCGTGGCGGGAGGTCGGAGATGGCTACAAGGCTGGACACTAGGGTGTCGCTGTCGTCCCTGGAAAGCGGCGAAAGGGCCAGCTCCGTGTAGCGGTGTGGGTAATCGGTCTCGGCGAGCTGCTTGACCTGCCACGCGGGCGACTGGCGCTCCGTTCTGGTGGCGCAGAGAAACAGGATCGGCACCTCGTCGGTGAGCTGGAACAGGTGCCTCAGCAGCTCCGCGGAGGCCGAGTCGACCCAGTGCATGTCGTCGAACACCATCACCGTCGGGCTGTGGGACGCCAGTCGGCGCCAGATGCTGGTCACGGCGTCGAAAAGCTCGCGTTTAAGCGCCTCGCCTTCGAGCCGCGGTCCTTGCGACTCGGAGCTTATGGCCATCAGTATCTCGACGGCCCGCCTGGCCAAGACGTGCAGGTCCTGCGGATACCCTTCCGGCGACCGCGACAGCTTCTCCATGACGACGTCCTGGGGGTCGTCTTCGCGCACACCGAAGAGCTGCTGCAACCGTTGCTGGAACTGCCCGTAGGGCCGCGAGGTTTCGAAAGAGATGCCGCGGCTCTCGATCCATGGCGCCTGTCCGTTGGCGGCGCTCTGCCATTCAGCCCGCAGCTCCTCTATCAGACGGCTCTTCCCCAGGCCCGGCTCGCCGATCACGCAGACAATCTGGCCCCTCCCTTCCCGCAGCTCCGAGACTATCCGTCGAAGCGTGTCCATCTCTTCGTCGCGGCCGACGAGGGGCGCGCTGAGGCCCTCGATGCCTCGGACTCGGCCAGGCTCCGCCTTCGGTCCTTTGACACGGAAGGCCGGCACCGGCTCGGCTTTGCCCTTGATTTCGATGGGGCGAAGCGGCTCGAAGTCGAAGAGGGGTTCGATCAGCGCGTATGTGCTCTCCGCCACCTGCACGGTGCCCGGCTCCGCGGACTGCTCCATCCGCGAGGCCAAGTTGACGGCGTCGCCCATGGCGGTGTACTCGCCGGCGAACTCCGATCCGACTTCGCCCACCACTACGGGCCCGGTGTTTATGCCCACCCGCACGTTGAAGTCGAGGCCGTACTCCCTTGCTATCTCCTGTCTGAAGGTGCTGACGCCGTCGACGATGTCGAGCCCCGCCAGGACCGCACGCTGCGGGTCATCCTCGTGAGCGACCGGCGCGCCGAAGAACGCCAGTATCGCGTCGCCCATGAGCCGCGCAACGGTGCCCTCGTACCGTTCAATCGGCCCGGTCAGGTACTGGAAGGCGTCGTTCATGATCTCAGCCCACTCCTCGGGGTCGAGCTGCTCGGCCATGGCGGTCGAGCCGGCCACGTCGCAGAAGAGCACCGTCACCGTTCGACGCTCGCCCTGCAGGGAGCGCCTGGAGCGGCCGGCTCCTGTCGTCTCGGGGGGCTGAGTCATCCTTGCTCCGTCAGATCAGGGCCTTGTCTACGCGGCACCACACGCAGTTGTTGCCCGGCCTGGCCGGGCCAATCACCGGATGCCCGTTGGCCTCGTCATTCTAGCCTGGCAGGATTCTAGCTAGATGCCTGATGGCCGTCAAGGAACGGCGACGCTGGGCAGCCGACCACGAGGCAGCTGCAGATCGTACCGACCCGGGCGGAAGGAGAGGGGAGGTGCTCAGCAACAAGGCAGACAGAGCGGAGAAGGCGATGGTGGATCTGCGAGCGGCGTTCCGAAACCAAGTCCTTTTGGTGCGCCCATTCTAGGCTGCGCGGTGGCTACGACTCAAGTAGACGCCCTTTCGGAGCAGAGAGGTCTTGAAGCCTGACTTGAACTACGGAGCCTCAACTCTATATGATCGCCTGGCACCGGCAGCCTATCACCCACCACCACCCCGTTGGGAGAGTACGAGCGGCTAAGCGTGCTGTGGACCCCAAAGGTGTGCTCAACCCGGGACGGCTCATCGGCCGTAGCCTAGACCGCACCGGATGACCAAACTTTGCCACACTGGAGATCGGCGGCAACGCGCCGTCACGGCGCGAGAGGAGGGTGAGATGAGTCAGACACGATGTGGAGAGGAAATACCGCGGGGAACCGTTCTAGAGGATCGGGTCATGGCACCCGGCAGCCATTGGGCGAGCATTGTCCCGCAAGGAGCCGTGTTGCGGATTGTCGATCTGGAGGGGAAACAGGCGGTTGACTTTCTTTGCTACGCGGCGAAGGACCCCTCGGAGCGCTATAACGCCGCCGATACGATGAAGTACGCCGGGACCATCTTTGTCACCAAAGGGCATAGTCTCTACTCTGACATGGGGCGGGCCCTGTACACCATCGTCGAGGATACGTGTGGCCGGCACGATACCATTGGAGGGGCGTGTAGCGCGGAGAGTAATCACTTCCGCTATGGAGTCAAGAATACTCCTAACTGCAGGGATAATTTCCTTCGGGGCCTCGAGGAGTTTGGTCTGGGGAAGAAGGACATCGTGGCCAACCTGAACCTCTTCATGAACGTCCCAGTGAGGTCAGACGGGAAGATGGGGCTAACGGATGGGCTATCGGTGCCAGGCGATTATGTAGACTTGAGGGCGGAGATAGACGTGCTGACTGTAATCTCCAACTGCCCGCAGACCCGCAACCCGTGCAATGGCTTCGACCCAACCCCTGTCCAGCTCATTGTCTGGCAGCCGCTTGCACCCGAGGAGTCAGCCTAAGCGCTGAGCTGGTTTCGTTACTTTCCAGTTCTGGCCTTTGAGCAAGTTGGCGGATAAACTATGGTACTGAGGGAACGCTGACAATGGCTCACGCCGGTCACATGCCTATGGCGCCGGGCGATCAGAACGCCAGGGCGCTGCGCATTGCCGGCTGGCTGACCGGCATCTACTTCTTCGTCGAGCTCGGGATCGGCATTTGGACTGGATCCGTGGCCGTCCTGTCTGACGCCTTCCACACTTTTTCTGCTGTAGGAGGCGTGCTGGTCGCGATCGTGGCGGGTCGCTTTGCTACGCGCCCAGCCACCCGGTTTCAGACATTTGGGCTGATCCGAGCGGAGATCGTCGGAGCCCTCGTCAACGGATTTTTCCTTATCGGGATGGCGGTCCTCATCCTGGGGATGGGTGCGATGCGGGTGACCAACCCCAAGGAACTCGACACTATCCCCATGCTTGCTGCCGCTGGAGGTGGCATCGTAACCGAGGCTATCTCGTTAAGCCTGCTGTTCACCGCGCAGAAGACCAACCTCAACATCAGGGGCGCTTACTGGCACATCGTCCAAACCTTCGTTGGTAGCCTGATCATCATCGTCTCGGCACTTGTGATCATGTTCTCAGATTTTCTGGCGATAGACCCGATTCTCGGCATGGCGTTCGGCCTCGTGCTGCTGTGGGCGTCTTGGGGCATCCTTCGACAATCGATCAGCATCCTCCTCGACAACGTGCCGAGGGATCTGGACCTGAACGCGGTGAGGACCGCATTGGAAGCTACCCCCGGAGTGGTCAACGTGCATCATCTGCATGCCTGGGGCCTGACCGGAGGGAAGAACATCGTCTCCACGCACGTACTGGTGGAACCACAGGCCGCTGGGGAGCAGATTCAACAAGAGCTGCAGAGGCTCCTCAAGACCCGATTCGGAGTCTTCTTTTCGACAATTCAGACTGAAACCGAGATATGTGAGGAAGAGGAAGAGGCCATGGCCATCGACTTCTTGAGGACCGAACCCGAGCCAAGGCCTCAAACGAACGACCACACCGGTCACAGGTGATGGGACTCTTCGCGCATGCGTTTCTCCGAGACCAGCTTCCGGTTGTGACGAACTTGCTCCCAAATCTGACTTTCGGCTTGGTAGCCGCATGTGATTCGCGAATGCCTATCTGGCCCATCGGAAATGTCACGTCCCGGTGCGCCAGCCCGATCCCTCGCCTGGATACTCCGGGGGGACCGGGAGTATCTACCGTCCGCGGCTCGTCAGTCCTCTCTTGGCTCGCCATACCAGCCGTGAGCCATGAAGAACGCGGCCATGCCGCCGGCATTTGCCGACTCGATGGCGCCAGTCCAGCCCTGGACGTCTCCCGCTGCCCAAAGGCGTTCGACGTTCGTTTGTTGCATTTCGTTGGCCTCAACATGTCCATCCTCGTTCAGCTCAAGACCCAGGTTGTCGACCAGGTTCTCAACCAGAGGTGATGGTTTCTCAGGCGGGGTCCATAGCAGCGTGCCGACGTCAACCCGCTCACCCTCGTCGAGGGTGACTGCATAGACCTTGCCGTCGCTGTGGTGGATCTCGGTGATGGTGCCGATGTGGACGGGTATGCCAATCTCGCTGAGCTGTGTCTGGTAAGCGGCGTCGAGTTCGGCGCCGGCGGCCAGAATGACCTTGATGTCGGAGGTCCAGTTCTGTGCCATGAGCGGAAACCTGGATATGTCGTCCGCCGAGGAGCCAACTATCCCCCAGATCCGATCCCGGTTCTCGTAGCCGTCGCAGAAAGGACACGGAATGATCGTGTCGCCCCAGCATTCGGCGAAGCCCGGAGCTGGCGACAAGCTGCGTCTCCGCTTGGAGGTTTACAGCGACAAGAGCGACCCAGCGGATCGCCGGTTCGACTACCGATGGGGCGGCGCAAGCGGCTACGATTCACTCACCTTGACCCCGCTGGGCTGTGGCGTTGCGTATGACGAGCTGACCTGGACTATATTCCCTCCTATAACCCTCGCCATGGATGAAGAAGTGACTCTGAGTTTTGACGCCACCGCCACTAGGCCCGACGGCACCCACTACAACCAGACATGGGTAAATTATGACGCCTCGTGGGACGGTGAGAGCTACGAGACCAGGACACCGCCCACCGCTCCAATCGTAGTGGGCAGTGGGCAGCCCACGTGCGCTGGGGGCCTCGCGGTCACCAAAGCAATTGATCCCGTCGAGGTGGAGCCCGGGGAATTGACCACATTCACCTACACCATCAGCGTCGACAATACGATGTCGGTGGATTACCTTCCCCGTCATATCGTCGACCTCCTTCCCCCAGGCTTTACTTATGTGGACGGGTCTGCCTCTGACTCCGCTATCAACTCGGGTGGTCTGTGGCTCGACGAGCCCGCCAAGAAGTT
>JADFIF010000028.1:5294-24361 GCA_022566795.1 Chloroflexota bacterium | reverse complement strand
GGTCGCTAAAGGAGACAAGCGCTCCATCTACGGGGATTATATTGGAGTGTTCAACTGGGATGAGTTCAAATCCAAAATCATCCCCGACCTCAAAAAGAATAACCGTTTGAGAGGCTCTGAATTTCCAGTTCTTATGATCTCGTGGAGGCTTCGGGGAAGGGACCCCTCCAAAGGACCTCTGGCAATAACCAGGAGAAGTTTCCCTCAGCCTCCTCGAAGGAAAATCCCAGAGACGGAACAGTGGGAAGCGGTCATAGAGGTCATAGACGATTCATGGCGAGTGACTAGAGTCGAAGGCCGAAGGCTTGTTGATGTTTCGTTCACAGTTGAGTAGTCACCTCAAAAGTTCTTGATTCTATACGGGCCGGGCAGTCTCACTCGCATCTGTTTCTTCCTCGGTGCGACGGCGCTCCGCAGTCAATCTCGACAATATCAACGCGATTCCCAAGGCCAGCCTCGAGCGTCGCGTCGCGGGCCTGAGCGCCGAGAAGCCCGCGGCCGTGGACGCGGCCATGCGGTCCGCACGAGCTTCCAGAAAGGACCGGAAATTGGCTGACTTCGACGGCAAAGTAGCCCTCGTCACCGGCGGCAACTCCGGCATCGGCCTGGCGACTGCGATGATGTTCGCTGAGCAGGGGGCCAGGGTGGTCGTCGCGGCCCGCCGGAAGCCGGAGGGCGAGCAGACGGTGGCCGCCATTCGGGCCGCCGGAGGCGAAGCCCTGTTCGTCCAGACGGATGTGACGCGGCCCACCGAGGTCGAGGCCATGGTCAGCACGGCGGTCGGGGCCTACGGGCGACTCGACTACGCCTTCAACAACGCGGGCGGCTCCTTCGGTCCAGGGCCCTTGCACGAATCGTCCCTGGACGACTGGGACCGGACGATGGAAGTCAACCTCAAGGGCGTATACCTGTGCATGCGGTACGAGATCGCCCAGATGCTTTCGCTGGGCGCCGGCGCCATCGTCAACGATTCCTCGACGGCCGGCCTGTACGGTTATGCCCGCAACCCCATCTACGCCGCGAGCAAGTTCGGCGTCGTCGGTCTCACCAAATCGGCGGCGTTGCAGTACGCAGCGCAGGGCATCAGGGTGAACGCCGTGTGCCCCGGTTGGATTCGCACGCCGATGACGGAGGAGAACCTGACGACCGACACGGAGCTCCGGGCGCAGATGCTCGCGGAGACGCCGTTGGGCCGTGCCGGTATGCCCGACGAGATTGCCGGCATGGTGCTTTGGCTATGCTCGGACGCGGCCTCGTTCGTGACCGGTCAGGCGATCGCGATCGACGGCGGGCTGGTGGCCCAGTAGTCCCCAGGTTCGCGGCTCGCCAAAGCTGTCCGCTGACGCCGTTCTGCCGACCTCCACCCTCCGCACGAGTGAACGGCGAGTCGCGATAGGCGCCGCCCAATGAGCCCGGGGCGCACTCCACGAAGCTCCTCGTATGCTCGTCCGCCCACTCCTTTTGGCCCTGTGCGACGGTGTCCAAGGTACGTCCGTCGTTCACTCCCGTTCACCACAGTACCCCACGCAGGTGACCGGATGTACCCCGTTTTGTCCACTAACGCCGCTTATATTTTCACCTTAGGCGGTTGCCAGGAGACGCTCCTGGTCGTTATGCCGATCTCTGGAGTGTGAGCGGACGGGGGAGCCCTATGGAGCGTGGGTCGGCTCGCGGCGTCAACCGCATCAGTGTGGTAGGTGGAGGGGTAGTAGGTCAGGCCACCGGCATCGGATTCGCACGCCTCGGCCACCAGGTCGTGTTTTGCGATATCGACGCGGGGGTTCGTGGACCGGCTCCAGAGCCGGGGCTACGAGGCTGTTTTTCCGCAGGATATACCCCGTCATAGACTCGACGTGACGATCATCTGCGTCAATACGCCCACGGTGGGCGGCGCCATCAGTCTGAGCCGTCTGGACCACCCTGAGTTCCTGCGCGAGTCGTCCGCTGCCGCGGACTTCGAGCAGGCGTGGATCAAGGTTTACGGTGGATACGACGCCCGCTCCCGCCGAGCTTTGCGGGGCCTCTACGGCACGAACGGCGGCAGAAGCGTCACCGAGTACGAGACCGACATCCGTACCGCCGAGATGGTCAAGTACGCGAGCAACATCTACAACGCCACCAAGATCTCCTTCACCAATGAGATGTGGAATGCCTGTCGACAACTCGATATCGATGGCAACGAGGTGATGGAGATCGTGTCTCAGTCGGCCGAGGGCATGTGGAACCCGAGCTACGGCATCAAGGGCGGGTTTCCGTATGGAGGGAGCTGCCTCCCCAAGGACACACTCGCGTTCGAGAGCTTTGCCCGTGACAGGGACATCGCGGTGCCCATACTGCAGAAGGTCATCGAGGTAAACGAGCGGATGCAGAGAGTGGCGACACAGGTAGTGCCCAAGGCCGCCGAGCCCTCGAGCGCGCTGCCGGTCGCAGTTTCGGTCCACGGCTCCTAGCGGTCATCGTGGTACCACGCAGATGCTGTTCCTGCCTATTGGACTGATTGGCATCATCCGGTGGGCCGTATGGCTCCTCAAGAAGGCGGTGGGAGTCTCTTATAGGCCTGATAGGCCGGACGAGCTCTCGCCCTCGCCGGTCGAGGTCTCCGTAGTCATCCCTGTATACAACGAGGACCCGGAGATCTTCGCGATTGCCCTCGACTCGTGGCTTCGAGATCGGCCTCGCGAGATCATCGCCGTCATCGACGTGACAGACCGGGCCTGCGCCAAGATATTCGAGGACAGGGCGAGGACGACTTCCGAGGTACACCTCCAGCTAATCACCGTTTCCGTGGAGGGCAAACGGCCGGCGCTGGCAAGAGGCATCGAGGAAGCCCGCGGCGATATCCTGGCGCTGGTCGATAGCGACACGATCTGGGAGCCGGGTGCGCTGCCGAAGCTGGTCGCCCCCTTCGCGGACCCCGAGGTCGGCGGCGTTACCTGCCGCCAGCGAGTGTACAAGCCCCGCACCCTCGCCGACAGGCTAATGGACCTGATGCTGGACATTCGCTACGAGGACGAGATGCGGTTCCTCGGCAGGATCGGGCAGGGCTTCAGCTGCCTATCGGGCCGGACAGCGGTCTACCGCCGATCGGCTCTCGTCCCCATCGTGCCGGAGATGCTGAACGAGACCTTCTGGGGCCGCTCGGTGATGTCAGGCGAAGACAAGCGGCTCACATACCTGCTCCAGAGCCGCGGCCATAGGACTCGGTACCAATCGAGCGCTATCGTATATACCTCGGGGCCGGGCAGCCTCGTCACCCTGATGAAGCAGAGAATCCGCTGGACACGAAACTCGTGGCGCGCCGACCTTCGTGCCCTATCCCAGGGTTGGCTATGGAAACGGCGGCCGATGCTGGCGCTATACCTGGTGGACAGGATCATCTCGTCCTTTACGGTACTCATCGCACCGATGATAGTTGGGCTTGCCATCTACCTCGAGGCCTGGTTCGTCGCCGGCGCCGTACCCCTGTGGTGGCTCGGGACGCGAGCGATAAAGGCGGCGCCGTATCTCCGCAGCCGGCCTCTGCAATTGTGGATGGTGCCGGTGTACGTGCTGGCCAGCTTCGCATCGGGCGTCATCAAGATTTATGCGCTGATGACCCTCAACACCCAGGGATGGCTCACCCGCGGCCACACGAAGGCCAGCCAGCCTCTTTTACCCCGGCTGGCGCAGGGCGCCTGGGGCCTCGCACTGACCGGGGGCGCCCTCTCCGCGCTGGCGTTTGGTGTGATCGTCTACGCCAGAGCGTTCTAGAGAGACGCGAAGATCAGGGACTCAGTAGGAGAGCGATATCGTGCAGCTAACGGTGGGTCTGTCTATCCCCATTCGACTCGCGACCGGCCTTCGCCTCAGCGCGGCCGGCGCGGTGGCCGCGACCATGGGCCTGGCGCTGTTTCTAAGGCTGGTCCACCTCGGCGACCTCAGCTTCTGGTCCGACGAGATCATCAGCATCACTCGCTCTCAGGCCGCCTGGAGTTTCCAGCTCCATATGTTCACCTATGAGAACATCCTCCGGCTGTGGATGGGTCTGGGAGAGTCCGAGGCGGCCGTAAGGATGCTGTCCGTGCTGTTCGGCGTAGCGGCGGTCCCGGCCATGTACGCGCTTGCGGCGCGGCTCTTCGGCGTTCGGGCCGGGCTGATCGCCTCCCTCCTGCTGGCGGTCAACGCGTTCCACGTTCAGTACTCGCAGGAGGCCCGAAGCTACAGCCTGCTGGTGCTGCTGGTGATCCTGTCGACGCTTCTCTTCGTCCGTGGGATTGAGTCGCGGTCTACGCGAGTCTGGGCCGGCTACGTCCTGCTCGGCGTGCTTGCCGTGTACAGCCATAGCTTCGGGATCTTCGTCTTGGCGGCTCACGCCGGCTCCGTGCCCTTCTTGCGCAGACGCGAGGTGCCGTGGGGACATCTGGCGGTAAGCTGGGCGGTCATCGTCGCCGCGCTCACACCCTTTTGGCTCTCGATCGGGTCTGGGCTGATCGGAGGGCCCAGGGATATCGGCGGCCTAAGCTGGATCCCCGAAACCTCGGCGAAGCAGCTGTACTCGGTTTTGACGACGCTGGCAGGCGGTGGCGGAACGCCCCTGCTCGCGCTGTCGTTGGTTCTCGTGTCCGGTGGACTGATCGTCGCCGCGACCACGTGGTACTCGTCGCGGGCGTCTTGGGACACCTGGAAGTACGTCTTGCCGTTGTCGGGACTCTTCGTTCCTATCTTCCTGGCGCTGCTGATCTCTACCGTCCAGCCGATGATGATTCCCAGGTACTTCATCGTGTGTCTCCCGGCGCTGATCCTGGTTGCCTCCTCGGTGATAGCTCACCCTCGGCTGCTGATCAACCGGATCAGCGCGGTGGCTCCAGTGGCCATCGCCGCGGCGTTGGTAGCCACCTCGGCGCTGGCGACAGTGTCTTACTACAGCAACTTTCAGAAGGAGGACTGGAGGGGAGTCGCCAACCACGTGGCGTCTCGATGGCAGGCCGGAGACGGGATGCTGTTCTACGTCCCGTGGATGCAGTCCAAGTTCGACTTCTACAGCGAAAGGATAGCTGGCGAGCGTGAGTTTCAGGCCATCGTCAACCAGTCGCAGTGGAAGAAGTTCATCCTCGGCGACGAACCGGACAGAGAGGCAATTGCCGAATACCTTCCCGACGGTCCGCAACGCGTCTGGCTCGTTCTCGGCCACACAAACGATGCCCAGCGACAGCTCGCCAGACGCGAGATCCAGGCCGCGCTGTCCGGGGAGTATCCGGTGACCGAGTCGCCCAAGTTTTCGAAGCTGACGTTGACCCTCTACAGCCGTTGAGAGGCGAGGGCCGATGAGGGCGAGGCAAGAGCCAGTGTCGACAGGTCCGGTGAGACTGCGCGTCTACTGGGGCAGAGCCTGGTCGACCCTCTACCTGCGCCGCGAGCTGCCGCGTCGCCTCGGCCTCAGCCTCTCGTCCATTACCCCCAACGACGATAAGAGCGTAGACATCGTGATCGAGACCGAGGTCGATCTGGACGTCCTCGCCGGGCTGCGGAGCGTGCCTGGAGTGGCGGGAGCGGTTCGCATACCCCTTGCGGATGGTGAGGATATGCCCACCTACTGTGTATTCATCGACGAACGGCGAATGTCTGCCATTCAGGCTCAGGCAGATACGCCTTCCGACGAGTAGCCTTCGCCTGAACCTCTATCTGCCTGAGCCGGTCAGATTCCGCGTCTGGCCTCTCGGGGAGTGAGTGCGTTAAGCTGCGCTTCGTACCGCAATCCTGCGTTGCCAGAACGCTCCGGCGCCACGGGCTCGTGGTTGTCCAGAACGTTTTGATACTGGAGAGGCGCGGACTTCGGCAAGCGAGGTACTTAGTATCTCGAAGCGGGCTTTCCGTGACCCGACCAGCGAGCAGGCCAAACGTCCTGCTCATATGCGTCGAACGCTGGAGCGGGCGTGGCGCTTCAAGCTGAGCCTGCATTGCCCCACCTGTCCACGGGGTCTGGCGTCCCCCCCAGCTTCGACACTGTGATACGTTGCGAGGGCTCCCCATCAGCGGTTTGGAGTCGGTCTTGGGGAGTAAGAGTCCAATGGCCGTTGGAAAGAGGTATGCCCCGACGGAGACAATGACAAGGAGGAGAGAATGTCCAGCGACAAGCCCAGGGTGTTGATTACCGGTGCTAGTGGACTCATTGGCGGGTTGACGTGGCGGAACCTTAGCCACAAGTATGAGTTCAGCGGACTGAACCGACGAGCAGTGCCGGAGATCCCCAGCACCCAGGCCGACATCTCGGACTTCGATGCCATCCTGCCGGCGTTCAACGGCATCGACATGGTCGTCCACATGGCAAACTACACTAGCGATGCGCATTCGTGGGACAGGCATCTCCAGATGGGGATCATCGGCACGCGCAACGTGTATGAGGCTTCTCGCCTGAACGGTGTCAAACGCGTGGTCCTAGGAAGCACGGGCGACACGATGACCGGGTACGAGATGGAGTATCCCTATGGCGAGTTAGCCGCTGGCGAGTACGAAAAAGTCGAGGAGCCGTGGAAGATGGTGACTCACATCGACCCGACTCGACCGAAGAGCGTCTATGGTGCTTGCAAAGTCTTTTGCGAGGCTCTTGGCCACTGGTACTCGGACAGGTACGACATGTCGGTGCTTTGCATCCGATTGGGTGGAGTGCTCGCGGAGAACCGGCCGACGCTGAGGCGCCAGTACCCTGGGTGGCTGGACCAGCAGGACTGCGTCGACATGATCGACAGGTGCCTCAGCGCGCCTGAGTCCCTCAAGTACGATATCTTCAATGCCATCTCCAACAACAAGTATCGGTGGCGGGACATTGGCCACGCCAAAGAGGCGCTGGGATGGGAGCCGCGCGGCCACGCCGAGGACTACGATCTCAACGACCCGGGCGGGTGGCATCAGGTGCTGGATGGCGACCAGAAACTGAGGCGCGAGACCTAGGTCGGTAGTCGTGGCGAGACGCGGTTTCACCACACGTAAGCTACGCGGATAAGCCTTCGGTCAGCTCCGGCCCGCCATCGTCGGCCTTGTTGACGAGCGCGTCCGGCGAAATGTACCCACCCCGCTCTCCGACCCGATGCCGTTCTTCATCTTGGAATCGGCTGTCGCGAGGGGAGCCTATCCTTGCATTTGAGCGCTTGTCTCAGCCCGTCGATCAACGGGCCGATGGTCTCAGTAAAGGAATCGAACCTCACCCCGGCGGTGTGGAACAGCTCGGGCAGGGTCCGAACCTGGCCTGCTGTCACAGCTTGACCAGCTTCGTGACGCCGTCTGCGTTGGATGCCAGGTATATGTTGCCCTTGGAGTCCACCCACATGCCGTGGCCGCCGAAGGGAGTTCGGCCTCGCGTCACGAGCTCGCCTTCGGAGTTGAGCATCGTTATTCTGGGAATCTGGTCGGTCACGTAGAAGATGCCCTGACCGTCCATGAATACCCTCATCGGGTGGTAGAAGTCTCCCCACTCGGTTACGTAGTCGCCATCTACGGTGAATACCTGCACCCGGTTGTTCTCTCGATCGCACACGTACACCCTGCCGCGTCCATCGAGGCAGATTCCGTGAGGCGTAGCAAACTCACCCGGTCCGGTGCCCCGGGCTCCCCAGGTCTTGATCAGCTCTCCGTCGGCCGTAAATCGGTGGACGCTGGAGTTCCCATACCCATCGGCCACGAATATCTCGCCATTGGAGTCGACGGCCACGTCCGCGGGATGGTTGAAGGGCGCGCCGAGCGAGGGCCTTTCGCGCGCTCCAAGCTTGAGGAGCACATTCCTCCCGGCATCGAACTTGAGGACTTCGTGAGCGTCTCGGTCAACGAGGAAGACGCTATCGTCCGGTGTGATGCAAATTCCGTGAGCATCGATCAGAAGTCCGTCGCCCCACGTGGTGAGGAGATTGCCCTCCCCGTCAAAGACCAAGACAGGAGGGTCCTGGCGGCGGTAGACATAGACCCGGTCTGACGAATCGGTCGCCACATGCGAGGTGTTGCCGAGGGGAGTGCCGTCGGGCAACCTACCGAAGGGATGAACAGTCCGGTAGACGTGCTTCCCCGTGCCTACTACTACACTTGTCATCGACACCTCCCGGTCGCTTTGCCCAGACCTTATCAAGTGAAGCTATCGAATCACGCTGCAAGGGCTAGTAATTAGTCAGCAAGAAAGCCACACGTACTTTTTCCCACCCGCCCGCCCGCGAGGTTTATGGTCTGGGTGACACCCCCAGACCCCCGCCGACAAGTCGGGATTGGCGGGGATACAGGGGGATGGTTCGGCGTGTGGCAGATCACGAGTGCGTCCCCAGTGCGGGGCAGACGTTATGACGCGGTTTTCCGCAGTCAGGCACTAGCTTGGCGCACCTGCGCGG
This sequence comes from Chloroflexota bacterium, assembly GCA_022566795.1. Taxonomy (GTDB): domain Bacteria; phylum Chloroflexota; class Dehalococcoidia; order Lucifugimonadales; genus JADFIF01. The sequence goes on along the minus strand of JADFIF010000028.1, from coordinate 16,016 downwards.
ACGCACCCGATCGCAGTATGTTGCGCGAATGTTCGGGCGCATCGCTCGACGCTACGACCTGATGAACGCCGTTATGTCTGCCGGCAGGCATCACGCTTGGCGGCGTCAGGCCGTGGACCTGGCCATAGGCGACCTGCGAGGTCCCGCGCTGGATGTCGCGGCAGGGACGGGCGACTTCGCCTTCGAGCTGTTGCGCAGGCCTCCCGTGAGCCGTGTCGTCGGCCTCGACTACACGCCAGAGATGCTCGCACAGGCTAGACAAAAGGGAGACCGTCGCCGCGTAAGCGATCGGCTAACGCTGATTCGCGGAGACGCCCACGACCTCCCCTTCGCCGATGGCCGGTTCGTTGCGGCGACGGTCGGATTTGGAATCCGCAACTTCGTCGATCTGCCCCGAGCCCTCCGTGAGATGGCTCGGGTGGTCCAGCCGGGTGGAAGAGTGGCGACGCTGGAGATCGTCAAGATCGAAGGCGACAGACGGTGGGCTGCCGCCTTTGCGCGCTACTTCGGGCACGTCACACCGTGGCTCGGTGCTTTCCTGGCGGGAGATCGCGAAGCGTACACGTATCTGCCCGAATCGGTCGCAGGGTTTCTCGAGGCGGGGCAGATCGCCGAGATGATGCGACAGGCGGGACTCCACAACGTCCTCTACCGGACGCTGGCGATGGGAACGGTCGCAATCCACGTGGGAGAAAAGGCTTTGGAGTGAGGTCCGAGCCGGACCCTCCTGGGCACCGCTTTTCGACCTACTCCGGCGGGCGCGCAGAAAGGGAGACCGTCGCGACCATGGTCCGGTTGTCGGCAATGTACTCGACCTGAACTTCATCGCCGATGCTGTAGGACCACAAAAGAGTGAGGAATCGCCCCATGTCGGGCGTGGGAATGCCGTTGATCTTCGTGATTACGTCGCCGACCCGCAGGCCCGCAGCGTATGCAGGACCGTCTCTTGCGGCACGGGTGATAATCACACCCTCGGTGACACTGAGGTTGAGCTGATTGGCTCGCGCCGGCGTAACATCCGCCCCGGTGAGGCCTATGAGCGGCCGCACGACACGGCCATGCTCGATCAGGCTTCGGATAATCGGCTGGGCTATCGACGAGCTGACGGCAAACCCGATGCCCTGTGCCTCCCGCAGGATAGCCGTGCTGATGCCTATGACCTCTCCGTCTAGGTTGAGCAGCGGCCCTCCGCTATTGCCGTCGTTGATGGCGGCGTCGGTCTGGATCATGTCGTACAGGGGGCCGCGTTCGGTTGTGATGGTCCGTCCTCGCGCGCTTACGATCCCGAGAGTTACGGTGGGACCGCCCTTCAACGCCAATGCGTTGCCCATGGCTACCACCCAGTCGCCAACCTCGAGGGCGTCGGAGTTTCCAAAGGTTGCCGTCGGCAAGCCCTCGGCGTCGATCTTGAGCATCGCAAGGTCCGTGATGCGGTCGCGGCCAACGACTCTGGCATCGTATGTCTCGCCGTTCGGGAGATTGACTTTGATAGCGTCGGCGTTTTGGATCACGTGGAAGTTGGTGACGACGTAGCCGTCGGACGATACGACAATCCCGGAGCCGGCGCCCTCGTCGGTGAAGTCGAAGAAGAGCCCTCGGGACACCGACTCCACATCGATGGAAGCGATGGAAGGTCTGGCGCCCTCTATGAGCGCAGGCAGGGAGAGAAGCGAGCCTAGGGCCGCCGGCGGCGGAAGGCTCGTACTCGCCGCGGAGGCGATCCGCGGGCTCGGCGCGGATGGCAAGGGGGCAACGGCCTGCACCACGTTGTCTGGCAGAGGAACGGCAGCGTCAGAAGGCGCCGGCACGAGAGCCGGGGCAGGCCCAGACGAGCAGGCCAGAGACGTGGCTATCAGTAGTAGAGAAACCCCAAAAACAGCGGACCGGCCCTTACCCAGCCACCGGCGGCGCCACAACCCGAAGCCTGACACGCGAGAGTCCCGCCCAAACCAGTCTGAGCCCGCGCATATCCTCTCTCGCCGCGTACGACGCATAACGAGAGGTAACCAGGGCTCCGAATAGTAAAATGATAGCCGATACATATACCCAGGTCAACAAGGCCATAATGGCCCCTATAGACCCATATACGACGTTGTAGACCGGGAAGGTTTTCACATACCAGATAAAGCCCCACTTGGCTCCCTCGAACGCCAGGGCCGCCGGAAGCGCGCCGATCCAAACATCGTTCAGTGTAACCTTGGTGTTCGGCAGGAACCGGTACATCGCCAGGAAGGTAACGAACGTCAAAACGGGCGTGAGCAGCTGAGGTACGAGTCCCCAGAAGACGTCACTCACCACATCGGCGTCGGGCGCCGCAGCATCCGTTATCTCCCTCAAAAAGGCGAACAGGGGAGTGAGGAAGAGTATGACCATCAAGAGCGCGCCGGCACTCAGGACAAGGGCGATGTCCATGAGGCGCTCCCGGAGGAAAGGCCGCGTCTTCTTGATGCCCCACGCGGCGTTGATCCCCTTGCGCATGGCCGCGAACGCCGCGCTGGATGCCCAAAGGAGCCCGAGAACGCTCGCGATCCCCGTTATCGTCCGGGCGCTGACGACGCCCTGGACCGTGCTGCTAACGAACTCGGTCGACACGGGAACGACCTCTGCGATTTCCTGCGCTAGCTCCGCCCCTTCGGCTCTGGGCCCCAATACGAACCCGTAGATCGAGATTATCGCCAGCACCAGCGGGAAGAACGAGAATAGGGAGTAGAAGGAGATCGCCGCAGCGACGTAGGGACAGTTCTTGTCCAGGAAGTCGTTGACGACGTCCGTGCAGAACAGAACGAACCTTACGAAATACATTCCCCACCCGCGACCGGGTGAACGGTCTAACACCCTTCAGAAATACCGCAGCATACTACTGACATTCAATGCCAGTGTCAAGCAGCGACGGGCCACGAATCCCTTGCCGTCGCAGTCTGTCTCCGGACACTAGGTGGCGAAGAACTCTCTCAGCACCTCGACGGTGGCGGCCATATCTTCGCTGTGGAGTCCATGACCGACCCTCGGGACCTCCCTCACCTCTCCCTTGGCCTCCGGGATTGTCGCGGCCATCTTCTCGGCCTGCTCCCTGTCGAGGACCGTGCTGTTCTCGCCTCGCAGCACCAGCGTCTTGCACGATATCTTGGCCACGCAGTCCCAAAGGAACGGGCCCTCCTTTAGCGCGGTCCGGCCCAGGAGCCACGAGACCTCCGGGTCGGTCTTCGGAACCAGGATGCCGTCCCAGTTGGTCCTGTACGCATACCTGACGGTACGCCACACCTCATCGTCGGAGGACCCGGGAGACTGCTCCCGGTGCCAATCGAAGGCCATCTGCGGGCTGAAGAAGCCCCTCGGCCGGGGCGTGCCCCCGCTCTGTTGGCGCTGCGCCGCCGTCTCTCGCCCCCGGGGAGATGGATCGGGCAGCGGGCCGTAGTCACCCAGCACCAGGTGGTCCACCAGATGCCCGTAGTAGGCGCCGACCACCATCCCTAGCCGCGAGCCCTGAGAGTGTCCATAGTAGTCGAAGGGGAAAAGCCCCAGCTTCTCGGCGAACCGGCCCACGTCGGAGGCGAACGCCTGCGCGGAATATCCCTCCCGGCTCCAGTCGCTGTCACCGCATCCGCGCGCATCCATCGCCACCACGTGCCACTGGTCCGCAAAATGCGGTGCCAGTCCGTCGAACAGGTGGGCGTGGCCGCCGATGCCGTGCATCAAGATCAGCGGCCTCTTCGTCGTGTCCCCACCCCAGTCAAGGTAGTGAAGGTTGAGGCCGTTGACCCGCACCCACTTGTCTTCTGGAACGAATTTCGTCATGAACGATACCTGCCTCGATTAGTTCGGATAGGCCTGTTCAAGGGCTTCGCCCCTCTGCACTCAGCTAGCGCTGCTCTACGGTCCCACCTGGCCGACCTCCTCGAGCGACAGCCGGCCTGAGCGAACGCCCGCGAACAGGTACGTAACCGCGTACGACCGGTACGGGGACCACCTCTGGGAGTAGGCCAGCGCCTCCTCCGCGGACATGCGCCGTCCGCCGTTAGCCAGGAAGCCTAAGGTCCGCTGAAGCGCGAGGTCGCCGTCCGGGAAGCCGTCGGCATGCCCCAGCGACCGGATCATGAGCCAGTGGGCGGTCCACGGGCCGATGCCGCGTAGAGCGGTCAGCCTCTCCACGATCTCCTCGCCGGACCGGCCCCGCAAGCCATCCAGGTCCAGCTCGCCGGAGGCCACCTTTGAGGCGATGTCGACGATGTACTCGGACTTACGGCCGCTGAACTTGATCTGCCTCAGCCCGTCGACACCCGCGGCGCACAAGGCCTCCGGGGCGGGGAAGGCACAATATGTAGCGCCGGCATGCTCCACGCTGCGACCGTATGTCTCGATTAGCAGCGTGCGCAGCATACGCGCGACGTGAATACTGATCTGCTGGCCGAGGATGGCCAGTATCAGCGCCTCGTAGGTCGTCGCGGTGCGCGGGATGTGAAGGCCGTGCATCAGCTCGACGACAGGCGCCAGTTGCCGGTCGTCACGCGCCATCTCGTAGAAGGCGCTCAGGTCCTGCTCGATGCCCAGCATCCACTCCGCCTGCCTCCGGGACTCTGCGACCGTCGCCTCGTCGAGTCCGTCGCCGGCTATACTCAATTCGAGACGCGGTGCATCTACCGTTCCAGAGGAGCTGACCCGCAACAGCGCCAGCTTTCCGTCGATTTCCAGCAGCCTGCCGAACGCACCATCCTCGAACCGATCGGCGCCGTAACGGCCCTGGAAATACGTCAGGTATCCGGCCGTGAGGCCGAAGCTGTAGGGGGGCTTTGGGGTTAGGGTGAAGCGCGCGGTTTCCACAATGCCGAGGTCCGGTATGCCCGCCCGGGCCTCGCGTCGAGCCCCGGGTAAGCTTATCCGCCCCGCAGTATACAGGAATCCTCTACCGCACATGGCGCCCTTTCCAGAACGTACCGCGCGGCGCGGGTCAACATCTGCCCGCATCGATGGGCCGGTGATATAATCGCCGAGCAAAGCCACACACAAGGCGAGGAGGCAGGATGCCCGGCATAGACGAACGATACAGCCAGCTGCACCCCAAGTCGGCCGTGCTCTCGGAGCGCGCCGAAGACTTGTTCCCGGACGGCGTCACGCACGACGGCCGGAAGGCCGGCCCCTTTCGCGTATACATGGACCACGGGCTCGGCCCGAGAAAGTGGGACGTCGACGGCAACGAGTACATCGACTACCGCACCGGCCATGGCTCGATGATCCTCGGGCAGGCCAACCCGGCCATCGTAAAGGCAGTATCCGAGCAGATGACCAAGGGCACCCACCTGAGCGCATCGACCGAGATGGAGGTCCGGTGGGGCACCCTGGTGACGGAGCTCGTCCCCTCGGCCGAGAAGCTGAGGTTCGTCAACTCCGGGACCGAGGCCCTCATGATGGCGTTCCGCATGGTACGCACCTTCACCGGAAAGTCGAAGATACTCAAGTTCGACAAGGCCTTCCACGGCTGGGCCGACGGGCCGTTTGTCGCGGCAGCCGGAGACAACCCCAACAACGGCATCCCCCAACAGGTGCGCGAGACGATGGTCGTCATGCCGTACGACATCGCCCAGGTCGAGCAGGCTCTGGCAGACGACGATGACATCGCCGGTGTCGTGTTCCAGGGGAACCAGGTCATTCGGCCGAGTTTCATCGAGCAGCTGCGGGAAGTGACCAGCCAGCACGACGTCCCGTTGATCTTCGACGAGGTCGTCAGCGGCTTCCGCTGGTCCCGAGGTGGCTGCCAGGGACTCTATAACGTGGTACCGGATCTCAGCGGGATGGCCAAGATCCTCGCGGGTGGCCTTCCGGGAGGCTGCGTCGCGGGCCGGGCCGAAATCGTCGACACGATAGCCCCCGGTAGGATCTCCCACCCGGGCACCTTCAACGCCAACCCGCTATCCGCAGCGGCCGGCGCCACCGCGCTGGAGATCGTCAAGAACGAACCCATCGGCGAAACGGCAGACGCCCGCGCCAACCGGCTCAAGGACGGGCTCAACGGTCTGCTGTCCAAGATGGAGATTCCCGGGTGCGCCTACGGCGTGTCGTCGATTGTCCACATGAGGCTGGGCACAGACCACGAGTGCGACAGGGTCTACTGCGACCAGGGCGAGCAGGCGATGATGGTGGGCTACGGCGACGCGTCGATCGCGCTTCTGGGCCGCGCGCTTACCAACGAGGGCGTCTGGGGCGGCCCGACCAGCTTCATCTTGTCGGCCACCCACGCCGAAGACGACATCGACCAGACGCTCGAGCGCTACGAGGCCGCGCTGCAGCAGGTCCGCGCTGAGGGTGCGATCTAGGTTCCTCTCCACGGGTCGATAGCGTTAATGTAGGGGCCTTCATGTGAGCGCCCCTCTCAGAATGTGGTCTAAGGGCCGACAGCTCAGTTCCTCTCCCTTGGTTAGGGTTAGCATCCTAGCCTTCTCCCGCCAGGAGAGAACCTGGCGACCATGTCCACAACGACCTAAAACACAGCTATCGGGTTCACCGGCGAGCCTGTGCCGCCGATGACCCGCAGCGGGTTGATGGTGAGCATGAACTCGTACCGGCCCGCTTCCGCGCAGGCCTCGGCCAGCGGCTGCAGCAGCGAGTTGTCCAGCAAGGCCACGCCGTAGGCGAAGATCACGCCGTGGACGCTCCACGGGATGTCGTAGCCGTTGGGTTCGGCGTCCATCATGTCCCAGCCCAGAATCGACACGTCACTGTCCCTAACGAAAGGGAGGCACGAGGCGTGCAGCCCTGGGCGTGAGCTGCCGCCGCCCCAGACGCCATCGTTGTCCGCCGCATAAGCCTCGCGGCCGCTGTAGACCATAACGGCGTCGCCCGGTTCGAGCCTCACACCCTCGGCCCCGGCGATGTCCTGCAGCTCCCAGCCGTGGACGGGCGCGTCCTGGGTCACGTAGGGCCTGCCTCGGTGCTTGGGCACGTCCAGGAGCACGCCGCGCGTGAGGATGCCGTCGCTCCACTCGTCGACCGTGCCGTAGTTGGCGCCGGAGAACGTCAGGGTCTCATCGGGGCTTCGGCCATCCCACATGCCATCGTGATTCCACACGTGGCACAGGGCATCGATGTGCGTCGTCGCGGTACCGTGGTAGAAGACGCCGTAGAAGTCCGTGGCGGCCCCGCCGCCGGGTGGCCGGTCCGCACTCGTCATGTAGTGCTGCGCCGGCCGTGGATTCTCCGCCGTTGGCGTAACCGCCCATGGCCTGCTGAGCGACACGGTGCGCCCGGTCTTCACCAGCGCCGCCGCCGACACGCGCTTTTCGGCGGTTATCAAGTTCATGGCGCCGGCCGAGCCCTTGTCGCCCCACCGACCCCAGTTGCGGCGGTCTCGGAGATACGACTCCACCTCGGCTTTGTTGGGTACTTGGCGCAAGGTCATCTGCTTCAGCTCCCTCGACTGATCGGCGACGGATCGGAATTCCACCGGATGGTATACCACCCGGTGACGGCTTCATCCTGTGTATCAGCCCATCAAGGTCTTAGTGTCTGCCCTAGCGATTTAGCTGGCTCAGCAAACCCTTGATCGCCTGCGGAATGAGAATAGCATCGAAGCCGCCTATCGTAATCAGCCGCACACCGCTGGCGATTAGCTGATTGGCCTGGTCGGGCGTCATGGCAAACCCGAGGGTCAGAATCCCCTTTTCGGCGATCTTCCTGTTGGCATCGGCCAGCGCCGTCTGGACGTCCGGATGTCCAGGGCCATCGCGGTAGCCCATGTTTACGGCCAAATCGAAGGGAACAGCCGCCGCGACATCTATCCCGGGAACGCTCAGGATCTCATCCAGATTTTCCAGCGCTTCTGGGTGCTCGATCAAGAACGCGACGGCGATACGCTCGTCGGCGATGTTGGTGTACTCGAACATGTCGACGCCCCACTGGAACTGCGTCTGAAACGGCCCCCAGCCTCGCTCTCCCAGAGGCGGATACTTTACCGAGCGCACGGCCTTTTCGGCCTCCTCACGTGTGCGAATCATGGGAAACACGATGCCCTCCGCACCGGCGTCCAGAGCCAGCTTGACCAGCACGGGGTCGTTCCACGCAACGCGAACGAAAGGTATTGCGGGTGTCCCTTTCAGCGCGGTAATCATGTTAAAGCACGTCTGAACGTCTATCGGCCCGTGCTCCATATCAATCATGATGCCATCGAAACCGGATAGGGCCAGCATCCGCGCAAGCTGCGGGCTGGGCGTGGTCACGCCGAGGAACGTCTGCACCTTGCCAGCTTTGCACGCCGCGATGACAGGGTTCTGGCTTGCATTCATGTTTGGCGAGTTGGTCATGTGCTACTCCATGTATTCCACACTTCGCAGTAGTCGGCCTTGGGTATTTCGAGATCGGCGAATGATCGGGAATCCCACGGATGGTACACCACCTGGTGACGCCACGCATCGCGAGGCGAAGCCACGCCATCGAGCTAGATAAACCAGGGGCGCGAACACCCACGACGCTGTCGTGACGTCCGCGCCCCATATGTTGGGTGCGTTAGGTCCGTTTGGACTAGCGCCAGTAGCGCGGGATCGTCTCCTCCTCCTTCGTCATCATCTCCAGGACCGCCGGCTGTCCGTTCTTGTTGGCCTCGATGCCCCTGCGGATCGCCGCGCCGATCTGGTCGGGCGTCTTGACCTGCTCGGAGTAGGCGCCGAGCCCCTCCGCGACCTTCGCGTAGTCGCCCCCGAGCTTGTTGCTGCCCCAGTGCTCGGCCGCGTGAGGGAAGTGGTCGGCGTAGTGGGTCATGACGCCGTTGTTGAGTATCACGGTCAGGATTCCAATCTTTGCCCTCGACGCCGTCTCTATGTCCATTCCTGCCATGCCGAAGGCCGCGTCGCCCATGACGTTGATCACCTGCTTTTCCGGTGCGGCCAACTTGGCGCCCATCGCCAGTCCCAGGCCGTAGCCCAGTTGCGTCGACTTGCCCCAGCCGATGTAGCCTCTGGGTGTCACGGGCTGCCAGAAGGGGACGATCTGCTCGCGGGGGTAGCCCGAGTCGTGGGTGATGATGGTGTTAGATGCGTCCACCGCGTTCGCCAGCTCGTCGAGCACGCGGTAGGGGCTGATGGGGACCTCGTCGGATTTGAGTCTCGGGCCCCACTCGGCCATGAACTCCCGCCTCAGGGCGGCGATCTCGTCGGCAACGCCGTGCACGTCTCCGCGGCCATGCTCCCCGAGCTGACTCTTGGCCTCCTCGATCATCTGCCGCAGGACCAGCTTTGCGTCGCCGATAGCCCCGTAGCTGACAGCGTAGTCCTTGTTTACGTCCTCTGGGCAGTTGGTCGAGTGGGCAAGCGTCACGCCCGCCGGCATGGGAGCGTTGAAGTTGGAAAGCGTGAAGCTGGTCCCGAGACCCAGAATGAAGTCCGTCTTCTCCAGGAACCGCGCGCACATCAGCGTCCCCGAGGAGGCGCCGGTTCCCAGGGCCAGCCGGTGGTTCTCCGGGAACGCGCTCTTACCCGCCAGCGTCGTCATTACCGGGACGCTGGTGAGCTCGGCGAACTCGACGAGCTCGTCGGTGGCCTCCGCGTAAAGCACACCCTGCCCCGCGTTGATAATCGGCGAGGAGGCTGCAAGCAGGGCCTTAACGGTGTCGCGGACGTCCTCTGGAGAGGCCCCCGACTTGAAGGGTTTGACCGGTTCGTAGGCGAAGTTACCAGGGAAGTCGGCCAGCGCGACATCTCTTGGGATCTCAAGTAGCACCGGCCCGGGACGCCCGTGCTTCAGCTGGGTGAACGCCCGCCGGAACATCTCGGGGATGCGCTCCACCATGTTGATGAGGCCGGACCACTTGGTGATGCCCTGATAGTTGGGCACCGCCTCGAAGTTGGGATGGACGCCCATGCGTGGCGACGGCTGGCCGCCGGGCAGGCAGAGGATCGGCACGGAGTCTGCGAAGGCTTGGGCCACGCCGCCGAAGGCGTTCTCAGCCCCCGGTCCTGTCTGCATGCTGAAGATGCCGATCTTATTGCCGTTGTTGATCCGACTGTAGCCGTCGGCCATGTTCACTCCGGTCCGCTCCTGCCGGCTGAGGATCGGCCTGATCCCGACCCTCGACACCTGATCGATCAGTGTCTGCGCCGGGAAGCACGCGAGGAACTCCACTCCCTCGGCCTTCAGTATCTTCGCTATGACTTGGTCGCCATTCATATTTTGCGCTCCTGTCTGCGGTTGGCGGCAGGCCCTAGCTCTGCCGGACGAACTTCTGAACACGTCGGCCCTCCAGTACCTCGCCGACGTAGATATCGCCGTGGGAGTCGACTGCGACCCCGTGCGGGGCCACGAACGGCCCTGGGTCGCGACTGCTCTCACCGCCCCACCGGGCCAGCACCGCGCCCTGGCCATCCACAATTGAAAACCTGTGGCCCAGCTCCGGCACGTACGCTTCGCCATTGGGTCCCACAGTCACGTCGCAGGGCTGGCGGAATCCGGTCCACATGGCGAGGAACTCACCCTCCTGATCGAAGATCTGAATGCGGTGGTTCTCGCGGTCGCACACGAGCAGCCGGCCCTCGTTGTCGATACCGACCCCGTGCGGAAGGTGGAAGTCGCTTGGATTGTTCTTCCCGGGAGACCCCCATGACGCCAGGAGAGCGCCGTCGGCGCTGTACTTATGGACACGGCAGTTCCCGTACCCGTCGGAGACGAAGATATCGCCGTCCTCGTTCACCGCAACTCCGGTCGGCAGGTTGAAGGGCTCGCCGGCCTTCTCGACCATGAATC
>JADFIF010000028.1:0-5198 GCA_022566795.1 Chloroflexota bacterium | reverse complement strand
CGCGCCGTCGGCGCTGTACTTATGGACACGGCAGTTCCCGTACCCGTCGGAGACGAAGATATCGCCGTCCTCGTTCACCGCAACTCCGGTCGGCAGGTTGAAGGGCTCGCCGGCCTTCTCGACCATGAAACCCTCGATCGCCCCCGTGTCGGACGGGTGGCCCTTGGTACCCAGGGTGAGCAAGAGCTTGCCCTCGGGGCTGTACTTCAAGACGACGTGGGCGTCTCGGTCGGCGAGATAGACGTTGCCATCGGCACCGATGTGGATGCCGTGGGGGTTGGTGAACCTCTCATCCCACGCCCGCACAAAGCCGCCCTGGCGGTCGAAAATCATCAGCTGGTGGCTGCTGCGATTGAACAGGTATACCTGGTCGTCCCTGTCCACGGCGACGCCCGCCACCTGGTGGAACTCGTATCCCTCGGGTAGGTCGCCCCACCCTTCAGCGAGCTCGTACGTGTACTCTCCGCTGCCGAACGTCATCTCTGCAAGACCTCGTGTGCGAACATCTGCAACGCTCCCGCGCCACGAACCCTATGGGACGGACGCTAATATACGTGGTAGGGAGGCAGGGGGTCAAGACAGCTCCCTATTGCTTGCCTTTGTTGAGCGGTAGGGGAGCAGCTTCCCCAGTGAGAAACCCAGTAGCAGCAAACCCAAAGGAGCTACCAGGATGCCCACGCTCAAGATCGTAAGCGCCGAGAAGCCCAGGACGAGTATGGCGACTAGACTAAACGCGAGCCATCTAGCTCGCTCAGTAGCAAAGACACCCCACAACACCATCAGAGCCAGAGAGACTCCCAGCCCTCCTAAGAGTATCCAGATGACAGGGTGAAACCGTTCCTCCGCAGGGTCGAGCCACCGGGCCCATGTGATCCCAAAGGCTGCGACTAGACAGGCGGAGCCCGCGGCAAAGAAGGCTACCAAGTGGATGCCCTTCGCTCCCGGAGGTAACATGGACGCTCCTAGCCCGTGTCCCAATGCTCTACGTTCCTCCCAGCGCCTCCTGGGCCGCGCTGGCTCCGGCGAGCCGTCCAAATACCGCGCCCGCCATCAGTCCCGCGCCGCCGGGGTAGTTGACGTAGAAAAGCCCTCCCACCAGCTCGCCGGCCGCGTACAGCCCCGGGATCTTGGCGTCCTCCGTGTCGAGCACCTGCCCCCGGCTGTCTATGCGCAGGCCGCCGAAGGTAAAGGTGATGCCGCAGGTGACGGCAAACCCGGCGTACGGAGGCGTATCCAACGGCAATGCCCAGTTGGACTTGGGCGGCTCGATTCCCGCGGTGCGCTTGCCGTCGAGGGCCGTGGGATCGAACTCCCCTGGCTGTATCGCGCCGTTGTACTCCGCCACCGTGTGCTCTAGGGCTTCACGCTGGATGCCGAGGCCATCGGCCAGCTCGCCAATCGTGCTCGCTCGCACCACCGAGGCTTGCGGAATCGAGTACTCGTCTCGCAGCAGGTGCTTGGTCTTGTCGTCGAACAGCTGGAACGCCGCCCGTTGGGGCTGATACAGGATCTCGCGGCCGTACTTGGCGTAGGTGTAGTTGCGGAAGTCGGCGCCCTCATCGACGAAGCGCTTGCCCTCGACGTTCACGATGAGGCCGAACTGGTACGAGTGCTTCTGGAAGAGGTCGGCAATGTTCCGATCGCCGTAGGGCGGGGCGTTCAGGTCCCAGGCCACTGCGTGACATCCGCTCCAGTGGCCGAAGGGCTGCGCGCCGATATCGAGCGCCGCCCGGATGCCATCTCCCGTGTTGAACTGGGTACCTCTGACCTTGGCAAGCTCCCAGCCGGCCCCCAGATAGCGCGCGCGCATCTCTGGATTGGCCTCGAATCCGCCGCACGCCAGCACCACCGACTTGGCGTCCATCTCCCGGTATCCGTCGGTGTCGCGGACCGTGGCGCCGACCACCCGGCCGCGACGATCGGCCGTCAGCGCGGTCAGCTTCGTCTGGTACAGCGTCTCGACTCCGGCCCTTTCCACCAGCTCGAACAGGCGGTCCGAGAGGCCCTTGCCCGCGCCCACCGACTCCACGACCAGCCCTCCCCAGAAGCGCAGCACGCCGTTTTGGGTGAACGCCTGCCGGCCGTACGCCAAAATCCAGGGAACACCCTGGTCCTTCATCCACATCATCGCCGGGTAAGACTGGGACACGAGGAGCTGGACCATCTCGGGGTCCGAAAGCCCCTCGGTGAGGCGCATTACGTCCGAGTAGAAGGTGGCCTGCGGGTAGCTCCCGACGTCCGTGGAGTCGCGCTGGTCGTCAGAGGTGTCGGGCACCAGGTCGAGGACGTCTTCGAGGCCCTCGTAGGCGAACCTGAAAAGGCCGCCCGCAAAGTAGGAGTTGCCTCCGCGGAGGTAGATCGGGGCCTTCTCGACGACGATCACCGACGCGCCCCGCTCCGCCGCGGCCATCGCCGCGGTCAACGCAGCGTTGCCAGCGCCGACTACAAGTACGTCACAGCTCTCTTCGTTGGTCAAGATTGTCCTGTGGCTGCCGTCGCGAGTCTAGCCGCCGTCCTACGCCCGCGGCGGATGTGCCGAGGCGTCGTCGTCGGTGTATATGTGCAGCGCTTCGGGCGTCGTCACCGCCAGCCGCAGCGAGCTCTCGTCACCGACGGAGCTGATGTGGTGCCGCATCCCCTTGGGCACGAAGATTATGTCGCCTAGGCCGACGTGATACAGCGGCCGGTCCTCGCCGATCTTCCAGGTCAGCTCGCCCTTGAGGATCGTCCACCACTCGTCAAAGTCCGGGTGCCAGTGGGCATTGTTGGACATGCCGGGGCCGTGGCAGATCAGGTTGGCTCGGTTCAGGTCGTCGGCAACCACGGCCGTCGACCACGGAGGCTCCCCGAGCTTCTCGAACATGAAGTCCAGCGTCGTGTGCAGCAGATTCGGGGGGTCGGTCTGCTCTGGGAACGCCACGAGCTGGCTGCTACGCGCCTTCTTGTTGTCGTGATTCGAGCCGATCTTGCTCACGTGGAGGCGAACGGAGTCCTCGCTGCCGACGGTCCGGATCAGGTGGCGCGTGCCGGTGGGACTCACAACGAGGTCCCCCTTGCTCGCGCTTATTACCGGGTAGTCCCCGATCTCGAACTCGATCTCGCCCTTGAGCACGATCCACCACTCGCTGAAGTCGGGATGGAAGTGATCGTCGTTGCTGCCACCGGGAGGGTCGCAGATCAGACCCGCGACGTTGCGTCCGTCGTTCAGGATCTGTTCATACCAAGGTCCACTACCGTGCCCCGCGATGATCTCACCCGTCTTGATGTGGACCGGCTCGGTGCTGACTTGTACCATTGTTACTCCTCATACTCGTGCTTGCGGCGGCGGTGCGCGTCCGCCGCGGCTATAATATCGAATGGTGCCAGTAAAAGACAGTGAAGCCTCTAACAGGGCGCCACCCATTTTCCGCGCTGATTTGCTGTCACCCTGAGGCCGCAGCCGAAGGGTTTGGGGCGGCGCGCAGTTGCCGCGATGGACTCGTACTTCATGTGAGCCAGGTGCTCCCCTCCCCAGATTCTTCACCTGCGGGCTCAGAAAGACATCTTCATACGTGTGACGGTGATCCGGGAGTGGTTCCGTCAGACCGTGTTCCCCATCAGTTGACATGCCGTGGACACAGCTTCAGACTTGCGGAATCGTAGGCACCAAGCCACACCGTAATCGGAGGAGGCAAGCCCATGCCCCAGCCCAAAATAGCGCCTTACGGCTCGTGGAAGTCGCCCATAACCGCGGACCTCATCGTCGCGGACTCCGTCGGCCTGGGGGACATGGCCATCGACGGCGACGACGTCTACTGGACGGAGATGCGTCCGTCCGAGGGCGGGCGCTACGTGCTGGTGCGGCGCACGCCGGATGGGCAGGTGTCAGACGTCACGCCGCCTCCGTTCAACGCCCGCACCACGGTCCACGAGTACGGTGGCGGCGCTTTTGCGGTGGACGATGGCGTCGTTTACTTCTCCAACTTCGCCGACCAGCGCCTCTACCGCCAGGACCCCGGCGGCCAGCCCAGGCCGCTTACGCCAAAGGTCGACCTGCGCTACGCCGATGGTGACGTCGACCGCCGGCGCGGCCGCATGGTCTGTGTCCGGGAGGACCACACCGCGGGGGGACGCGAGGCCGTCAACACGCTGGTCAGCCTTGACCTGGACACCGGCGGACCGGGCGACGTCATCGTCTCCGGCAACGACTTCTACGCCTTCCCACGTCTGAGCCCCGACGGCTCGCGTCTGGCCTGGATAACCTGGAACCACCCCCATATGCCATGGGACGGAGCCGAGCTCTGGGTCGCCGATGTCAGGGGCGACGGCTCCCTGGGCCCCCAAGAGCGCGTCCCCGGCGCCGACGACGATGCCATCACGCAGCCGGTGTGGTCGCCCGAGGGAGTCCTCTACTTCGTCTCGGACCGCACCGGATGGTGGAACATCTACAGGTGGCGGGAGGGCTCCGGTGGGCTTGCCGAGACGGTTGAGCCGCTGTGTGCTCTGCAGGCCGAGTTCGGAGTCCCCCAGTGGGGCCTTGGAGCGAGCACCTACGGCTTCGCCTCGGAGCGGCGCATCATCTGCGCCTACAACACCCAGGGCGCTTGGCAGCTTGCCGAGCTGGACACCGAGACCGGCGAGCTCAAGACTGTACCGACGCCTTTCACCGAGATCGGCAGGGGCGGCGTGAAGGTCGCGCCCGATCACGTCGTGTTCAGCGCCGGGTCGCCAACGGTGGCCATCGCCGTGGTGCGCCATGATCTAGCGAGCGGCCAGACCGCAATGCTCCGGAGCTCCAGCGACGTAGCCGTGGACGGCGGCTACCTGTCGGCGCCCGAGGCCATCGAGTTTCCCACGGAGGGCGGCCTCACGGCCCACGCCTTCTTCTACCCGCCAGCGAACGAGGACCACGCCGGCCCTTCGGACGAGAGACCGCCGCTGCTGGTGATGAGCCACGGCGGGCCGACCGGCGCCACGTCGAGCACGCTGAGCCTATCCGTCCAGTTCTGGACCAGCCGCGGCATCGCGGTGGTCGACGTCAACTATGGTGGAAGCACGGGCTACGGCACCGCCTACCGGCGACGGCTCAACGGAAGCTGGGGGATAGTCGACGTCGACGACTGCGTGAACGCCGCCCGCTACCTGGAGCGGCGAGGGTCGGTGGACGGCGACCGGCTGATGATCCGCGGAGGCAGCGCCGGGGGATTCACGACCCTGGT
>JADFIF010000027.1 GCA_022566795.1 Chloroflexota bacterium | reverse complement strand
GTCGACCCTGAAGTAGGGCCCTACGACGCGGTTCGGACCTACATCGGGCAACCCTCCGCCGCTTTGCGACAGGTCCTCGAGGGTCACGCCCACGTTGGAGAGGTCCTTGCCGAACTTGCCCAGGATTCGGTCGATAGGGGCGCGTCCCTGCGCGAGGACTGCCCAAGAAGACGCTCGGGTCCTCGGGACGTTATACGTCGTCAGCGCGCCGGCGGTAACGACTACCTCGGGCTGTGGAAGGTCCGAGTCAGCTCGAGGCGGGACCTCCACGACGAGCTGCTCCGCAGGCACCGACGGCATGTTCCTGAACAGCACCTCCGGCGGGACCTGGAACAGCTTCTCCGGCGGCAGATGATTCAGGCGCGCAATCAGCTTTGACTCGGACATGACCTCGACGATCTGCGTTAGCTTGGTAACCGGGACCTGCTCCAGGACCGAGGCGGCGCTCAAAGGCTCCATCTCGGACAGGATATCCGCCGCCTGTCCCGATGCTACCGCTTCGATGATCTCGGCGGCCCTCTCGGTCGCCACAAGGTCCAAGATGGCGGCGGCCCTGGCGACGTCGATCGCTTCGATCAGATCGAATGCCGTGGCTGTTCCCAACCGCTCAACGATACTCGCCGCCGTCACCGGTTCGGCCAGCACGATGATCGCCGCCGCCGTTGTGAGATCGATCGCCTCGATGATTTCGACCGCCGTTTCGGTCGTCAGCCGTTCGACGATCGCGGCGGCCACCTCCGCACTCAGTTGCTGCGTGATGGCGGCGGCGGTCTCGGTCGTCAGCGCTTCGAAGACCTGAGCCGCCTCCTCGACGGTCGCCTCCTCGACTATGGCGACCGCCTCTTCAAGCGTGGCGTTCTCGACATCGGCGGGCGCTATGGGGGTCGGCTGCGGCACCGGCGTCGGCGTGGGGCTAGGTAGTATGACACCGCCACCACCGCCGCCGGTAGGCGCAGGTGTCGGTGTAGGTATGGGTGAGCTGACAGTGAAGGTTTGCACGTCGCTAACAGTGACCGAGCACCCGGCGAGCCCGACGGCAACGACGACGATCTGGCTCTGGTACGACCCGGTGCTGGCCGGGGTCCAGTCAATTGTGTAGCCGATGGAGGCGGTTGTGGTGGCTGTGCTGGCACCCAAGAATTGTCCGCTGCCCGCGATGTTTCCTCCCCCGGGGAGAACTCCCCCCGGAAGGGTTCCGCCAGGAAGGGTTCCTCCCGGGAGGGTCCCCGGGGGCAGCCCGCCAACAGGGCAAGTGTCAGCCGGAAGTGGTGGTGACGACGTACTGTTGGGGAGCGCCCCCACTACTGAAACCAGCGTATACGTGACGGACGCCACCTGCAGTGTACCTGAGGCGCCATCGGTGATGGGGATGGCCGTCGTCGTGGTCGCCACCGGCAGCGTCACGTCTAGGTCCTTGGTACTACCGCGCATCGCCACCAGTGTGACCCTGTGGATGAGCACCTCCTCGGTCGAAGTCGAGGTCCCAAAACTCAGGGCCGCGGTGAAACGAACGGTCTGCCCACTCGTGTACGATGTGGCATCGGTGGATAGGACTATGTCGACATTCTTGACGACGCCCTGAACCAGGCCTCGGTTCAGCAGGACCGAGAAGACGACGAGGGCCACCAGCAGCGCAGCCGAGAGGGCTAGCGACTTTCTGGTCATCGTGAGTACAGCCACCGGCCTGCGGCTTGCGGCGGATCAGCCATGGTCACCTTCGAACCGAGCGGGAGATGTTGCGAATGGGAGCCGGACCGGCCTTTACCGTCTCATGCCCCACGCGTTGCCGCCGAAGGCCAGCGTGCCCTGACGACCTCGAAAAGGCGAAGCTGCCTCAACGCGGGCGGTCGATAAGCTACCGGCGACGCCAGAACCTCCACCCTGCGTTGTTGTGCCCGCCGTGCCGCCACCGGCGCACGCGGCCTCCCTGGACCTCGCTCAGGTCCGCCTCTGCCCGAGCAAGCTGAGTCGCCAGCGTGGCCACTTGAAACCTGAGATGTGCGATCTCTGTCGATTCGGGAGCCGGCCCACCGAGACCACGTGTCGCCTCATCGTGGATAACCGAGCCCCGAGGTCTGTAAACATCCGCTGTGTAGGACCCAGCCCGCGCCTCCAAGGCCTCGATCCGGCTCAGCAGACTCCCGGGGTCGCTGTCGCCGTCTCTAGGCGCACTGCCATGGCTTGCCGCAGGGGAGTTACGGTGGTCGAGCGCTCGAGCGACGTCATCGATCCTAGCCTCGATGTGCTGGAGTCTGCGAGCCGTGTCTAGCCCGTCTGAGTCCAAGTCCATCGGTGGCTGGGAGCGCTCCGCTTCGTCAGCGGGACCGTCGACGCCCGTGGTAGACGGCTCGGCCGGGTGAGGCGGCCGCTGCGATGCCATCGTGCGCCTCCTTGCGGAAAATCTATCTGACACTTCGAACAATAACCTGAAAAGTATTGGAACTTGTCCATGTGGATGTCAAGCTAGCCAAGGGTTACGTTGACGTTACTGCAGTTCGATAGCCTGGCTCGCGGAGCCGCAGTTCGACTTCGAGCGAAACGAAATCAGGATTTCGTTGAGAATGGTTCCAACTTTTGCAGGAGCGGCTCGAATCTACGCTTCGGCGCCGTGCCTGTCGGTGTGGGCGTAGTAACAGGCCGCGCACAGCATGAGCGACACTCCAGCCGGTAGACAGGCGATCCTCCGCCGAATCGCGGTTACGCCGCAGCTACTGCATCTTCCAGTCATCGCCTCACCTCCGCCAGGGTTGCAACCAAGTGCTGGAAACGCCTGCGCCGATCGAAGACAGGTCACGCCAGCCGACGAGTCCGCATCCAATTTAAGTACCCCAATTTAAGTACCAAGGGTCGATCACCGCATGACCAATGGGTACCAGTGGCCCTAGTACTAAGGTCATGAATCTGCACGCTGGCGGACCGACTAGCGCCGCCGTGGCGATCTGGGCTAATGCTTGGTTGCATAAGTCTTGATACATCCCGTCGGCCCACCCTCGAAAGGCTCCGAGGGGACAAGCCCGGCCCCCCGGGGTTCCAGGGGGCCCGGCCCTCCGGAAAAGGTCTGGAGAGCCTGCCCTGAGCCTGTCGAAGGGACGTACCTCCCAGAAGCCAAAAACCCTGTGGCGGGTGGGTGGGAATAAGGTCTTTGCCTTTTTGAGATAGTTACCAAGTACTAGCGGCAGAGCAGTCTCTCGCCGCGGTTGAGGCTTGCCACCCGGTGGCGCTCGGATCCGGGCATGAGAAACGTCCTAGGCGGATTGGACGCAACAACAGAGCACGTATGGCCGATGCGGAGGTGTGCCGATCCGTGGCACTATCGGTCCCGACCGGGTCGCAGGCCCCTGAAGAAAACGGTCCCAGAAGAGAGCGATTTCGATGCGGCGTGCGGTGAGCTAACTGTTCGGAGTGGGGGACCTCATGAGGATGCTCGACGGGCTGCGACGGCCCTTCTCGAAATTAGCAGACGAAGTCGGAGCGCGGACACATCAGTGGAGGAGAACAGGTGTCACGCTGCTCCTGTCAGGAGACAAGGCGATCGAGCGGTGTGCGTCCTGTCACTCGTACCGGATCAAAGGTCAGGTCGAGTGGGAGCGCGAATACGGTGAAGTCGACGAGTGTCCGGGTAAGCCTTCTCACCCTTGGGAGGTTTAGCGGGAGGCGCCCGGAGCGCACCGCGAACCGCTATGTCCGGTGCGGAGCGCTAGCCAGGCGGTTGCCGCCCTGGCCACACGCGCCAAAGGCGACGCCTGAGTCTGTTCAGGGCTGAGGTCCTCGAAGGGTTGGAAAGGGCCGGCCGCCCCAGCTACGCCACATCTTTCTCTGGCACTCGAACGCGAGGAACCCGTCTGTCCCCGGGACTCGGAGCATCCTCCATGTAGCCGCATTGCAGGCACTCTCGATACCCTCCGTAGATGTCACGGCTGGTGTGCAGGTATCCGCGGCAGCGTGGGCAAGACTTTGTAAGCATCGGGCAACTCCTCAACAGAAAATAGAACATGTTCTATCCAAAGTCTAGAACAAGCGTACGTAGTTTGTCAAGAGTTCCGTCGGAATCCGCGGAAGAATCGCCAGGGGTGTAGGTACGGTGGGCAGCGTGACCGCGCGGGCCCTCGGCGGGCTGCGCTCAGCCTCTCAGGTCGATGCCGTAGGCGTTGGCATCCAAAGGGCCGCCAAATGGACTAGCCTACATTCGCGTAGGCGAATCCTCACTGCGGTCCGAGGCGCTGGGCGGAAAACGCGCACTGCTTGAGTGCGTGCGGACAGCGGCACTTCGCAAAAAAGACTCCTCGCCCACGAGGTCCATGCCGCTGGCCATCGCGTCGCACTCAGGGCACCTGAACACGGGCACGCTGAGACGCAGCTCCCCATGCCGGCTCAAGAAGCTTCTCCCGTAGGCGTGATCACGGTACATGTCCACGCCACACGGCGCGCAGCCCGGATGGTACTCATCGAGTGCCTGCTGCACGCGACGCCCGAGCGCCAGCCGTCCGGCCTTCCCGACCTCGCTTTCGAGCTGGCTCACAGTCAGGCGTACGCTGCCATCCGGCCCGCGGTCCTCTGCCAGAGTCGCAGGGTTCCACCGGCACACCGTGACCACCCTTCGCCCAACCCACACCCACGCCCGCTGGAGGCTTGCTCCAGCCGGTTTGGACCTCGTCAGCGCGTAGCAGATTCCTCCGCCGACCAACAAGAGTCCGCCGAGGGCCCCGCCCGAGGTACTCCAGCGCGAGCCCTCAGTGAGCAAGCGAAGCCACAAGACCCGGTCCTGATTCTCGCCGCGTTCCTCTTCGCGCCGAGCACGACGTATAGATCGTGCGGCGGCAACAAGCTTCTGCGGCGCCGGCGCGTCGGATGTCACCGGATAGCACCTCTACTCCAGAGTGGTGATAGGCTAAACGCCGCCACCTGGAAATTCGAGATGCCGAGAGGTTATCTTTCCGCCAAAATCGTGGGTATGGTGTCCGGTCAGGCCCGTTGCCGGCCGGGAAGAGGACTGGCCCGAAGGGGACTGGCCGGGGACTGGCCGGTTGATAGAGGCTGTTCGACACTCTGCTGGGGGTCGCGAGAGAATCGCTTCCCGCCCTCATGCGTTAAGACGAACGTACAAGAAAGCCGGCTCCTCTGAGGCTGCATCGTCCGGCGGAGACTCGTCGACCTCAGACACGCTGATCATTCTCAGCAGAATGCGCTTCAAGGGCAGTGGCTTCCTGAGGCCCAGGGTGATGAGCGTCGTCCCGTTGCTCCGGTCGCTCCTCATTTCCAGAAGTCGTAGATCGAATAGGCGACGGAGCTCCATCAGGAAGCTAGGGACCTGACCGAGGGCCGAGCTCGCGCTAATGGACAGGTCGACAGTTCCCTCCAATATCTCTGACGGGTCGGCGTCGCCATCGCAGCCTTCGGAGTCTGGCTTCGCCCCGTCGGCGCCTTGCGGTTCGGAGAAAGCGTCGGCGCCGGCCAGGACGTCCGACGCGTTGGGGTCAATCAGCATCGCCTCAGCCTCGAGCTCGCCGGGACCGGCAGGCGTCTCCGGCTCCGCTATGGGAACCGCCGGAAACATGAGTGTATTGACTTGACTTGGCTCCGGCGCCGGCCTCGCATCGGTGCTGGTCTGCGACGGTGCGGAAAGCTCCCAGGCGCGGAAGGTCTGCTGGATGGCGTAGCTGAGCAGTTTGGGTCCGATCCGATTGGGGAAGCTCGTCTGAACGTCGACAAGCCAGGCCTCGTACGCTGCTATCACGCGATCGACCTCGGATTGCGTTACGTCGCGCAGCTCGTCCCGAGCTCGAAGCACCGGCTCGTCCGCGGCCCCAAGTGTGAGCCCGCCCGTCAGCCCGTCAACGGGCTCGGTGACAGCCGATGCGTCCAATCCTTTGCCGCCTCCCCGTGGTCGGCGCCCGTTACGCCTTTCCTTCATGTGCAACACCAAGTCTCCAGCGGTCCCAGAGTCCCGACGGGTGACGTATTCTGAGCTGCGCGAGAGAATCCCGCCGAAGCTTCACTACTGTCACAACGCCTCGGGTGTCTGTACAAGGTCGACCCAAGGTTACACGCTTGGCATTAACAAACCGAGCAACAAGATAAAGAAATGTAACAAGGTTCCAGCCGGATTCGCCAGGCCCCGCTCACTTGGGCGTTTTTTCACATGGGTAGCCCGAATGGGCGCCTGCGGGGTCGCTCGCCAGCACCTCTAACGCGGATGGAAATTGCAGGCTATGCCCATCCACCATCGTCGACAAGTCCGGGAAAGCGGCCCTATAATGTCAGTGGCTGACCAAGTCCGTCATCAGTCTGGCGCCCAAAACGGTAGCTGAGCGTCCAAGCGCGACCGGTCCACACGGGGGAGTGTCGGAATTGGTAGACGAGCATGATTTAGGATCATGTGCCGAAAGGCGTCCGGGTTCGAGTCCCGGCTTCCCCACCACCGGCTAAAAGCCCAACCGCAACCTCCCGCCCGTGGTTCGACAAGCTCAAGACGAGCGGTGTTGGTCCCGTTCGTCCTGAGCCTGTCGACGGGCTGGAACAGCGTACTTGCTGAGCTATCGCCCGAGGCTAGTCCTCCAGTCCCAGGCTGCGGTGAAGGGCCGCATCGACCTCAAGCATCCTCTGCGGGGGCAGCGCGCCCGCCATTCGGCCCAGGCGAGACTGGTCTATAGTTTGGATCTGCTCGCACAGAACGGTCCCGTCCAGACGCAGGTCGCTCTCCTCGGACGTAAACGCGACATGGAACGGATAGCGGCGGCGGCGCGGCTGCGAGGTGATGGCGGCTACAATGGTGGTGGGACTGAACTGGTTCCCGACGTCGTTCTGGATGATGAGGGCGGGGCGGACACCTGCTTGCTCCGCCCCTCTGCCAGCGGACCAGTCCACATGGTAAATCTCGCCTCGTCTAGCCATCGGTGGGCTCGTCCCACTTGGTGTCGCGCAGGACGGTCTCACCGGCCGGCGGAAATGCCTCTTCGGCGAGGCGGCGGTTCTCCTCTGCCATCTCCTGGTATCCCTCGGCCATGAGCGCCTGAACCCTGGCCCTCTCCTCCTTTTCGAGAAGCTCGCAGATCACGGCGCTGCGGGTGGTCTTGCGCTCCCGTGCGAGCCGGTCTGCGAGATCGAGAAGGTGCTGGGGAAGGCTGATGGTTACCTTGGCGACGGTTGGCTTGGCCATAGTGAACCTCCGCCGTCTATGGTATCACACTGTCGGTATGACTATCGGAGGCGCTGTGCGGATGGACACTACGGTAGCCGCGCACTACACTTCGACGGAACGCTTGTGGACGACAGCGGCCGTTTTACCAATGTGCCGAAAGGGCGTGGGAGTTCGAGTCTCGGCTTCCCCACTCAGCATTCGTTCAACGGAAGTTTCCAGATTCCTTGCAATGACTTGTCGCTTATCGTTTCTCGGCCGTGCCGAATCCCACGTTGACCGCCCTTCGGTCTCGAGCGGATAATGCCCGACGCACCTGTCACTCCCTTTTACCTTGGCGAAGCCCTGAGAGTCCCTGGAATCGGAGGCAATAGTCATGCCATATGTAAGCAACGATGGAGTCCGTATCCACTACCATGTGGAGGGCGAAGGGCCACCACTGGTGCTTCAGCACGGGACATCGCAAAGTCTGGAAGACTGGTATTCGTACGGATACGTCCAGGGACTGAAGGGCGACTATCAGCTGGTCCTAGTCGATCATCGAGGACACGGCCGAAGCGGCAAGCCTCATGACTCTAAGTCCTACGGTTTGGACAAAAGTGTAAGCGACATCGTAGCGATTTTAGACGACCTCAACATCCCCAGGGCCCACTACTTCGGCTATTCAATGGGAGGCTCGCTCGCCTTTGGCGTTGCAAAGTACGCACCGGATCGGTTCCACTCACTTATCATTGGAGCTGGACACCCGTACGAAAGAAGCATGGAGGCTGCGCGAGAGCTGCTGAGGCGGGGTATCGAAGAATTCCTCGCGCCTTTCGAGTCCGCGATGGCGGAACCGATCGAACCGAAAGTTAAGGCTCGTCTCCTGAGCAACGATGTTGAGGCCCTCATAGCGCTCACAAAGGATCGGCCGAATCTGGAAGAGCTGCTGCCAACGATGACGGTGCCATGTCTGATGTACGTGGGGGAGCGGGATTCGCTGTTCTCTGACGTGGAGCGGGCCGCGAGGCAGTTACCTAACGGGACATTTTTTTCACTGCCCGGCCTCGGCCACTACGAGGGATACGCGAAAAGCGAGCTGGTATTACCCCAAGTCAAGAAGTTCCTAGCAGAGATGAGCTAGCTGTGAGGTCTTGTTAGAGGGCCTGACTAAGCAGCGTCGCCAACTCGAAGGTTCTGCGTATTATTTGCCCCGCTCCACCAAAGAACTGACGCCATAGACCATCTCATGAACATTGCCGCCCGACGTATCTTCAGCCTCAGCGGCCTACCAGAACACATGTCCACCGACGAACCCGAGCCCGTACATCACGGCCACCAGCAGCGCCCGAAGACTCCGGGGAAACCACGACCCGATGATCAGCGCGATGAGAACCGTCGGGGCGAAGTAGAGCAAGGGCTTCTCACGCATGATGTCGGTGAACTGCTGGCGGGTCGTGTTTGACCACAAGAACTGGTAGGACGCTCCCAAACGGTCGAAGAAGTTGTCCCCGGGAAAAAACCAGGTAATCGACCAGAACGTCGCAAATACCAACAAGATGACCAGAGCTAGGCGGAAAAAGAACCGGCCAAAGCGGGTTAACACGCCAAGTACCATCACGACTCTCCTTGCACAGCCCGAGCGCTCTCAGAGAGAGCGTGCTCGGCAACCTGGCGTCATCGGTTGTACCTCAATGCCACCGACTGTTCAAGGTGGCGCGCGGTGCAATGATTGGACGCGAAGCGGCTGGCCTGCCGCCGAAAAATTCCTTGAGCGCCCTCCGGCCCTATGCTACGCTTGAAACATGGACCCGCGCTTTATCCGCAACTTCTGCATCATCGCGCACATCGACCACGGTAAGTCCACCCTCGCCGACAGACTCCTACAGGCTACCGGCACCGTCGAGGGCAGGGATATGGTCGAGCAGGTCCTGGACACCATGGACCTGGAGCGCGAGCGAGGAATTACCATCAAGGCCCAGGCGGTCCGCATGACCTACACGGAGCCCCAGGGCCAGACGTACCAGCTCAACCTCATCGACACCCCGGGCCACGTCGACTTCAGCCACGAGGTGTCGCGCAGCCTGGCGGCGTGCGAGGGGGCGCTGCTGGTCGTCGACGCCACTCAGGGGATACAGGCGCAGACGCTGGCCAACGTCTACCTGGCGATGGAGCACGACCTCGTCATCATCCCCGTCATCAACAAGATCGACCTCGACGTCGCCGAGCCGGCGCGGGTCTCCCTCGAGGTGCAGCAGGCCTTTGGCTTCGCCGAGGACGAGATCACCTTCGCCTCGGCCAAGGATGGCGATGGTGTCGAAGACCTGCTCCGCTCTATCGTCCAGAGAATACCTGCGCCGGCCGGCCGCGCATCAGACCCTGTGCGGGCGCTGATCTTCGACTCGAAGTACGACTCCTACAAGGGTGTCGTGGCCTACGTGCGGGTCTTCGACGGCGAGGTGCCGGCGGGAGAGCGCGTGCGGGTGCTGTCGACCGGCGCCGACAGCGAGGCGCTGGAGCTCGGGTTCTTCCGCCCTGGGGCTACCAAGGTCGACAGGCTGGGGCCCGGGGAGGTCGGGTACATCGCCACGGGCCTGAAAAGCGTCGGCGATGCGCCCGTCGGCGATACCATCACGCTGTCGCGGCGTCCGGCCCAGACCCCGCTGAAGGCTCATGAACCCCTGAAGCCGATGGTCTTCGCCGGTCTCTACCCGGCCGATGGCGAGGACTACCTGGCGCTTCGAGAGGCGCTGGAGAAGCTTCAGCTCAACGACGCGGCGTTGACGTTCCAGCCCGAGACCTCGTTGGCGCTGGGCTCGGGCTTCCGCTGCGGATTCCTGGGTCTGCTCCACATGGACGTCGTGCAGGAGAGGCTCGAGCGCGAGTACGACCTGGTGCTTCTGGCGACCTCACCCAGCGTCGCCTATCGCGTGGTCCTGACCGACGGGACCGTGCAAGACGTCGCGAACCCGTCGAAGCTGCCGGACCCTCAGCGAATCGCCGAGATTCAGGAGCCGTGGATCGACCTGAGCGTCATCACGCCGGCCTCTTTTATCGGAGCCGTGATGGACCTGGTGGAGAACCGGCAAGGCGAGTACAAGCGCATGGAGTACCTCCAACAGGCGGGCTCCGACGGCGATGCCGCCTCCGACAGCGTCCGGGTCCTGCTCGAGTACAGCATCCCGCTGTCCGAGGTGTTGGTGGACTTCTACGACCGGCTCAAGGGGCGGACGCAGGGCTACGCGTCGATGGACTACTCGCTGGCTGGATACAGGCCCGGCAAGCTCGTCAAGCTCGAAATCCTCGTCAACGGCGAGCCTGTCGACCCTCTTTCGGCCATCGTCCACAGGGACGGGGCCTACCACCATGGGAAGGAGCTGGTGTCGAAGCTGCGGACGCTCATCCCGCGTCAACTCTTCGAGGTGCCGATTCAGGCGTCCATCGGCAACAAGATCATCGCGCGGGAGACCATCAAGGCGCTCCGGAAGAATGTCCTGGCCAAGTGCTACGGCGGCGACGTGACGCGAAAGCGCAAGCTGCTCGAAAAACAGGCCGAGGGCAAAAAGCGGATGAAGCGCGTCGGCCGCGTGGAGATCCCGCAGGAGGCCTTCATGGGCGTGCTGAAGATGACCCGGAGCTAGCGCCTAGTGGCCGAAATCGGCGTAACGTTCAGTCGAGTGTCGTCGGGAGTCCACACCCCGACAAGTCGGGATTGGCGGGGGTACTGGGGGTGCCCCCCAGAGTCCTATTTCCCCCTTCCAGAAAAGGAAGGGGGACAGGGGGATGGTTCAGTGCGTGGCAGATCACCAGTGCGTCCCCAATGCGGGGCAGACATTATGACGCGGTTTTCCGTAGTCAGGCACTGGCACCATTTGCCGTTTGGCGTCGAGGCGCTCTACCGCTGAATCGAGAGCACTCCACTGACTCTATCGGGAGCGAGCGCGTTCCCGGCCAGGTCATCGAGGCCGGCCACATCCGCCACGAAAACCCGGGTTTCGCCCGCGCGAAGAAGCTCCAGATTGAGTGTGGCCAGCACGTGGCGCGAGATCGACGCCTGGAGGGTTCCCTTGAGGTCCACCGCACCGATAGAGACCGACCCAGACACCGGATCGGTTTTCACGGATGTGAGCTCGAATCCGCTCTCTGGGTCGCTGTAATCAGGGAACTGCACCGAGACGATGCGGGCGACTCTCGAGTCCTGTACCGATACGGTCAGCCCGAACCCGGCGATGGCGCTCGTGACGTTCAGTAGAGCCAGCTCTACTGAAATTACCTCCCCTTCGGCGCCCTCACCATCTTCGACCATTAGCGTTAATGCGTCGCTCCGGCCGCAGGCGGCGATTAGAACCCCGCACGCGGCGAGTGTTAGTGTCCAGCGCCAGAGGGCGTACATACCCTACATTATACCCGCACCGGCATTTAGGGCTTTTTCAGGGTGCGTCACGAGGGATAGCATGTCGTGCTAGAGCGAAGCGAAGCATCTCTTCTGGAGACGGCAGATAAAAGCCTTGGGCGTGCTTGACCGAGCACCGGGAGGCTAATCGTTTACACCGCGGCGCGGCCGACCATCCGTCTGGTGACCCTTGGGGCCACGTTCGTCTGGACCGGCTGCCTCTTTTACCTGGCCCTGGCGCCACTGCCGCCCGAGGTCCCCACCCTGGAGCCTAGCAGCGTGGCGTCCATAGGCCATTTCACAACCAACATGGTCCTGGGCGTGCTGATATATCTGCTGGCCAGCGGCATCGGGTTCAGCCGAATTAGGGCGCTGGCCGTGGCCGCTGCGGCCTCGGTGCTGGTAGGGCTGGCCACCGAGACTGCTCAGCTAATCGTCCCAAGCAGAAGCGCGCAGGTCTTCGACGTCGTGCTCGACGGTGCGGGCGCCATCGCTGGAGCCGCGGCGGCTCTGGCCCTCGACAGGCTTCGTGTAAGCCGCACGCTCATGGCGCTGGCCTCATCGGGCGGTACGGCCGTGCTTTCCGTCCTGGTGGTCATCGCTGGCGTCGCGTGGACGCCCAGTCTTCCGCGCCTGGAGGAGTGCGGAGAGTCCAGTCGTCCCCCTCAGCTTGAGGCTGAGCCGTCGAATACCGGCACCGTATTCAGCATGAGTCGGGTGACAGATGGCCTGGTTGTCTTTTACGACTTTGGCGAGGGATCCGGAGCCACGGTGCACGACGTCAGTGGGTTCGGAGAGCCCCTGGACCTTTTTATCTTGGATGACGCGAGGGTACAGTGGCTTCCGGACACCAATGGCGTGCGGTTCGTCGGGCCGGGTTCGGCGATCGAGAGCCGAGGCGCCGCCGGCAAGATCTACGACGCACTGACCAGGGCCAACGGCTTTACGCTAGAGGCGTGGGTCGCTCCGGCCACTGTCGAAGATGTAGGACCGCCCTCACGTATCGTCACGCTCTCCGACGGGACCTGGCGGCACCAGATGAACCTCCACCTGGGTCAGGATGGTCCGGCGGCGAGCTTTCGAGTGCGCACGACCTGCGACTACTACAGCGACACCAGGGTGCCTGGAGTGTTCGATGACACGGGCACACCGCGGCACCTGGTTGTGACGTACGACGGCGCCGCGAAGCGGGTGTACGTCGACGGCGCCGCCCGGGGGCCATCGACGGCTTTGGAGGGCGGCTTTTCTACCTGGGACCGCGACTACCCGTTGGTTCTGGGGAACGAGGCCACCATGACCCGATCGTTTCTGGGGCGAATCTTTCTAGTAGCCCTGTACGACCACGTCCTCACGCCACAGCAGATTCAGAGTAGCTTTCGCGCGGGTCCCTTGGTCAGACCTACGCCGCCGGACAAGTAGTACCTAGTTGCATAAGTCTTGCGGCGGAAGTGTTGTAAGATCGGATTCGGCAGGTGGGTCCGAGTAATGGAGGGGGAGATTGCGGAGTACGCCGATGTCCTTTGATTTCGTCGATAGTTCAAACAGGCAAATCTATGCCCAGTGGCATGTCCCTCTGCTGCAACGGCTTTTTGGCGACACGCTGGATTTTCATCTTGACCTGTACGAACGCACACATTTCCACCGCCGAGAACACAACGCCGGGGAGGACGACGGCCCTTGTACGGCCTGGCCGAGTCCTCCTTATCGCGCCCCAGTCTGGCAAATACTCGCGGAGAGAATCGGAGCCAATCGCTTCTTGGAAGTTGGCACCGGGTTGGGGTATACAGCAGCCTTAATGGCCGACGCAGGTGGGCCCAAGTCCCATGTAGATACTATCGAAATCGATCCGGTCCATGCGGATCTCGCGGAAGCTGAGCTTGGTAAACGAGGTCTTTCGCATAGAGTCCGGATCTTGCGAGGCGACGCAAAGGACATCCTTCAAACCTTCGATGAGCCATATGACGTTGTGTTCTCCGATGGTGGGCAGAGCGACATTTCGCATGAGCTCCGACGGCTCACGGGCCGGGGGGGAGCAGGTGCGGGGATCAAGTCTCGCTTGCGTGAGCCGCTTATCCGCGTATTGGCCGACCTGCGAGCGTCACTGGCGAACAAGATCGAGCCCGAATTGGAAGCTCTATCACGAGCGCGCCGCGCTTATCGAAAGGCAGTGTGGGACGTGTTGTGAGTTCGAGCCCTGTTCGATAGCCGGCCCAACGCGGGGACCCCGCTTACGAGTCAGTACCAGGGGTGCGCATGGTAGAGAGTGGCAACCTCCCATAGCCGGCCCTGAGCGAAGCCCGACGGGACCGGCCACTCAGCGGTCCTGTTGCAGGCTGGACTCCATGCCCGGCTCCAGCTCGACGCCGAGCGCGCTCAGTGCTCCGGCGAGCATCGCGTAGTAGCCGATCAGCACGACCAGATCGACCGTCTGCTGAGGTCCCAGCAGGTGCAGGATCGCCTCGAACGTGCGCTCGGACATGGTACCCTTGCGGGCCAGCTCCTTCGCCGCCTGAACGAAAACCCCCTCTTTGGCGGGCAGTCCCATTGGGGCGCGACCGCTCTTTATCGACTCTATGACCTCGTCCCGTACGCCGACGCGGCGTGCGATGGGCTCGTGATGCGCCCACTCATAGTCGCTGCCCAGCTCCCTGGCCACCGAGATGATCGCGGTCTCACGTACCACCGGGCTCAGTGACGAGCGCAGCCTCAGGTACTCGCCGAGCCCGCCCACGGCCTCGGCTGCGTCGGGGCTATTGAGGAGCACCTGAAACGAGTGAGGCATCTTAGCGCCGGCCTCCGCCTCCGCTCTCGTCTCGGCGATTCGGTCGTATATGCGTTTCCGGTCGTCGGCGAGGTCGTCTCGCTCGATGTAGGGCAGCCTAGCCATTTTTGCGTCACTCCCGTTCGCTCTCGCCGTCTGTGGCGCTCTGGCGCCGTGCGGCCTCACCCGTCAGCCTTTGCCGAAGCTCTTCCAAGCCGTCGCTTATCCGAACGTCGTAGGCCGCGGGCGACCGTAGCGCCTTCTGTTCCTCAGGAAGCCGCTCGAAATAGTCCGCGAACCGCTTCCTGAGTTCCCGGAGCGATAAAGGCGGCGCCAGCGGCTTGCCGTTCAGCATGACCTCTTGCAGCAGCGCCTTTGCTCCGGCTGGAGGTGGCTCGGAGGCGCATGCAACGACATCCGCCGCGTAACGGCCGCCGGCCCCGCAGCGCCGAAAGACCTGCTTGGGTCCGGGGAGGGTGGCCTTGTCTCCGCTCAACTTCAACACTGGACGCGCGTCGTAGGTTACCATCTTGTAGACGCAATCTGCCCAGGGCGCGTCCGCCGAGACGCCCACTTTCGTGCCAACGCCGTAGCCATCTATGGGCGCTCCCGCCCGGACTAGCTCCTCCACCGCTAGCTCGTCGAGCCCGCCGCTGGCGAAGATGCGCACGGCCTCCAGCCCGGCCTCATCCAACATCGTCCGCGCCGTCCTGGCAAGGTCTCGAAGAGCGCCGCTATCCAGGCGGATGGCCTGAAGGGCGTGTCCGCGCTGGAGCATCTCCTTGGCCACGGCGATGGCGTTTCGGATGCCTACGACCGTGTCGTAGGTGTCCACCAGGAAGGTGCTGGTGTCCGGGAACGCCTTCGCATAGGCCCTAAACGCGTCCGCCTCGTCGTCGAAGGCGGTGATGAATGAATGGGCCATGGTGCCAAAGGTCGGGATACCGTATACCCCCCCGGCCAGAGCGTTGCTCGTGCCTGCGAACCCGACCATGTAGCTGAGGCGCGCGAGCCTGTCCGAAGCCTCCCTCCCGTGAGTGCGGCGGGCGGCGAAATCGAAAACGCTCTTGCCTTGAGCGGCGTGGACTACTCTGGAAGCCTTGGTGGCGAGCACGGTCTGCAGGTTGATCTGGTTGATCAAGAACGTCTCGAGAAGCTGCGCCTCGATTACGGGGGCGGTCACCTCGAGCACGGGCTCGCCGGCGAAGGCGATGGCGCCTTCGTCCATGGCCCTCACGCTCCCGGTGAACCGAAGCTCTTGCAAAAAAGAGAGGAAGCCGCCGTCGAAGCGCTTGGTAGCCCTGAGGTGCGAAATGTCGCCGCCCGAGAATCGGAACCCTTCGAGGTGCTCCAGTGAATCAGCCAGGCCGCCAAACACAAAGTAGGCGCGGTCGGGCGGGTACGTCCTGAAGAAGAGGCTGAAGGTGGCGTCGGCCGTCGTGCCGCTTTGCCAGTAGGCCTGAGCCATCGTCAGCTCATAGAAGTCGATGAACAGGGCATGGGAGAGATTTTTTCGATACATGTGCCGTCGCAGGTTCAAGTCTGAGTCAGCAAGCTGCGTCGCCTCACTCCCTGGGCCGCGCTTAGCCCTACCACAACTTCAGGATACGCGGCCGAAGCGCCTCGTTGTTTAGCTGCGTGCCGCCTTCACCTTTTCGAGCATCACCGGGGGCAACGGAAACACCCAGCCCCGGTTGCGTATGATGTCTCGGCACAGCGCGGAGGGGACGGCCACGATGATCTCCGGCTCGATGGAGAAGCGTCCGTCGAACCCTCCGATGGCGCTTCTGGCGTGCACGCCTGCGAATCCGCCTGGGTCGACGCCGTTCTGCGCGAAGTCGCTCTTGCCACCGCCGAAAAGGGAGTGCCAGCGGAAGGAGAAGCCATTGGTCACCGGAGGCCCCGCGCTGGTCACGCCCCCGCCCGGGGTGACGACCATGCCCAGAGCCTTCACCGTGTAGAGGACGTCGTTGAGATCGCCCTCGCCACCGCAGCTCAGAGCCCAGTGCAGCCGCCGGATCAGCACGTCGGCCGCTTCTTGGGCGCCTTGCTGCCCGTGCTTGATTCGGTCCTCGTCGTCATTCATAGGCAGGGTGCCGCCGCTCGTCCCAGACAGGTACACAAGACCGCTCTCGTGGATGACGGCCGCCGCGATGCCGGCGTTGGCCAGCGAGACGACATCTGCATCGAAGGACCCTAGAGAGATGCCGAGAGACTTGATCCTGTCGTAGACGTCGAAGTTCCGGCGCATCTGGTCCGGGATTGCCGCTTCACCGTAGTATCTGCCCACTGTTTCCTCCTCCATAAGTTGTTGCTGCTAGTAGCTGACTGCGGAAAACCGCGTCATAATGTCTGCCCCAGATTGGGGACACACACGTGATCTGCCACACACTGAACCATCCCCCCCGACAATCCCGACTGGTTGGGATCTGGACTCCCGACGACAGTCGACTGAACGTTACGCCGATTTCGCCCAGTAGGTACTATAACCCGAGGTCTACACGTTTGCCTTGGCGCGCTCCTCTTCGATCAGGACCCGGCGCAAGATCTTGCCCGAGGGGTTCTTGGGGATCGAGTCGACGAACTCCACCTCGCGGACATGCTTGAAGGTCGCGATCTTCCCTGCCACGAAGCTCATGACGTCTTCCGCGGAGATTTCGGCGCCCGCCTTCCGGACGACGAATGCCTTGGGAATCTCGCCCGCCTCGACGTCGGCCTTGCCTATGACGGCGGCGTCGGCGATAGCCGGGTGCTCCAGAAGCAGCCCTTCGAGCTCGGCTGGCGGCACCTGGAATCCCTTGTACTTGATGAGCTCCTTCTTCCGGTCGAGAATCCACACGTAGCGGTCCTCGTCCATACGGACGATGTCGCCGGTGCGCAACCAGCCATCGGCTTTCAGCGTTTCGGACGTGGCCTCGGCGTTGTTGTAGTAGCCCTTCATGACCTGAGGCCCGCGAACCAGGAGCTCGCCGGCCTCGCCCGCGGGGACCTCTGCGGTCCCCTTGTCGAGGTCGACGACCTTCTCCTCCGTGTCGGGCAGCCCAGGGCCGACCGACCCCGACCGAGCCAGACCGGGCTCGACGAAATCGGAGTTCGTTACGGGCGATGCCTCGGTCAGCCCATAGCCCTGTACAATCGGAAACCCCATGACGCTCTGGATGCGGCCCTGCAACTCGCTGGAAAGCGGCGCCGCACCGAAAAAGCCCAACCTTATCGACGAGAGGTCGTGGTCGCTGACGCCAGGAAATTGGGTGAAGCCGAGGCCGACCGGGGGGACCGTGTAGAGCATCGTCACCGAGTGCTCCGACATAAGAGTCAGCATGAGGCCCATGTCGAAACGGCCCATCATGACTTGGGTGGCGCCGGCGCTAATAGATGCGGTCATGAGGAGGGTCATCCCATAGATGTGGAAGAGAGGCAGGTGAACGAGGATAACATCATTCTCTTCAGTCTTGGCGGCCTCCCCTGGGCGGGCAAGAAACTGTTGGACGTTGCTGCCGAGATTGAAGTGCGACAGCATTACTCCCTTGCTGAGTCCGGTCGTGCCACTGGAGTAGGGAAGGACGGCGAGATCGTTGTGCGGGTCTATCCCCACGGACGGCGGTGTGGCCGGGGCATGTTCCATCAGGCCCCAGAAGGAGTCCGCCTGGTCCGACCCGTCCTTTATGACGACGACGCGCTTCAGCTCGCGGGCATCGCTCCGCGCCGATTCGACCAGCGGGAGCAGCGTCTCATGGACGATGAGCACCTGGGCGCCGCTGTCGTTAAGCTGGTGGGCGATCTCACGCTCGCGGTAGCCCGAGTTGATCGTCGTGGCTACGGCGCCAACCCTGACGATGCCGAAGAATGCGATCTCGAACTCGGCGCAGTTGGGCGAAAGAATGCCCACTCGGTCGCCCTTTGCGACACCGAGCCTCGCCAGGGCCGCGGCGAAACGATCGCTGTAGGCGTCCAGCTCCCGGTAGGTGTACCGGCGCCCTCCGTCGATGATCGCGGTCTTGTTGGGCAGGCGTGCGGCGGTACGACGGAGGACCTCCCCCAGAGGGTATGACTCATACGGGGCTTTGGACTGCCGGACAGGGGTTGGCCTCGCCATCAGACTCCTCTATTTGTTCTTCCCGAAAAACTATCGGCTGCGGGCGAGGTGGTCCCACCCCCGGCTCCGGACCTCGAGCTCTTGTCCGCGCCCGTCCAGGACCTTGACAGCCGACCCCTGAACGATCTGACCGATGATCGACACTGGGACCTTCAGCGACCCGGCGCACCGCCGGACAAGCTCGGGCGACCCTGTGAACAGAAGCTCGTAGTCTTCTCCGCCGCCGAGCGCCAGTTCGAGCCAGTCGTCGGGGAAGGCCTCTCGCAGGTACCGGTCGGCCGGAAGCCGGTCCGAGTGTATCACGGCGCCGACCCCGCTGGCCGCGCATATCTTTCCAAGGTCGTCCACCAGCCCGTCGCTCACGTCCATAGCCGTAGTAATCCCATGGGCCACCAGGCCGAGGCCTTCGGGCACACGGGGGACCGGCCTGTTGTGCGCGGCCTCGAGATGGGCCTTCGTCTCGCCGGCAATCCTCAGCGTCGGGTCGGACATCGCCCGGAGGCCGCCCGCCGAGCACCCAAGATGGCCCGTGACCGCGACCGCATCTCCCGCGGACGCCGAATGCCTGGTGAGCAGGGTAGGGTCGTCCGTGTCGGCGGCGACACCCTGCATGGCCAGCGTCACGAAGAAAACGGGCGAGCGCACGACGTCGCCCCCGACGATGCCGCCTCCGATTCGCCCGCTCACGTCGAGCATGCCTCGATACATCTCGACCAGCCCCTCCACCGGCAGATCGTCGCGCAAGCCGAGGGTCACGATCGAGTAGAGCGGCGTGCACCCCATGGCGGCCACGTCGCTCAGATTGACAGCCACCGCCTTCCATCCCAGGTCGCGCCAGCCCGTGTAAGCGAGGTCGAAGTGCACGCCCTCGACCATCGTGTCGGTGGTGAGCACCTGCACTCCGGACCGCGCATCCCACGCCGCCGCGTCGTCTCCTACCGCGAGACGCAGCCTGAAGCCATGGCCCTCGATGGCCGCGATCGAGGCCTTGCCCTCCGCCGCGATGGTCGCGGCAAGCCTGTCGATAAGCTCGAACTCGCCGATGTCGCCAACGTCCATGCACCGCATTATACTCGGCGTGATTGGCACCACTCAACAGAGTCCTTCTCGCCCGATGCAACAGACAGCGCTTCGTCGCATAAGTCTTGATACAGGCCACCGCCCACTCTCGAAAAGGCTCCGACCCGGGTCCACACCTGTCCGAGTAGGCACCGAGTTTGCTGTCACCACTTCGGCAATCCTTCGCTGCGCTCGAGGACAGGGCTCAGTGCAGGCTCTGAGGCCGCAGCCGAAGGGTCTGGGGCGGTGGGCACGTTCCATTGGGGGGGTGGTGGTCCTCGTGCTGCGTATCCACACGCTCCCACCTCAGATTCTTCACCGGCGGGTTCAGCATGACCTATTCTCAGAGGAATGACCACCAGGGTCTGTT
The DNA here is from genome assembly GCA_022566795.1 of Chloroflexota bacterium. Classification (GTDB taxonomy): domain Bacteria; phylum Chloroflexota; class Dehalococcoidia; order Lucifugimonadales; genus JADFIF01. Next base: position 4,584 of record JADFIF010000027.1, on the reverse strand, counting down.
GACCGTTCTAAGCACCAGCATGACCGAGAGGCCGCCCCGACGGCAGGGGCGGGGAGCAGGCGCTCGCCGCGAACGCCGGTCGTGTTTGCAGGCACGCCCCGTTGGGGTATCATGGCGCTGCCAGGGCCTCGGCCTAAGACTAGAGGGCCAGGCCCGGCCAATCCCGCATCGGACCCGCATTGGACAAGGAGGTACGCGATGGGCTACTCAGACATCCTCTACCGCAAGGCCGACGGTGTCGCCCGGATCACCATCAACCGGCCCGAGGTCTACAACGCCATACGCGGCAAGACGACCGACGAGATGGCGGTGGCGCTGGAAGACGCCGCCACCGACGAAGCGATTCGCGTCGTCGTGATCGCCGGCGCGGGCCCCAACGCCTTCTGCTCGGGGCGCGATCAGAGCGAAGACCGATCGAGTCCCGAGTACAGCGGGACGAGCGAGTCGAGCTTCACGGACCTGATTCGCAACATGCCAAAGCCCGTCATCGCGATGGTGGACGGCTTCGCCATCGGCTCCGGCAACATCATGGCGTACACCTGCGACTTTACCGTCGCCTCGACGCGATCGACGTTTGGGCAGACGGGGCCCCGAGTCGGCAGTCCGGCGGCCGGCTTCGGTGTCGGCTACCTGGCGCACGTCGTCGGCCAGAAGCGGGCGCGGGAGATCTGGATGCTGACTCAGCAGTACACCGCGCAGCGTGCCTACGAGATGGGGCTGGTCAACTCGGTCGTCCCGGCAGAGGAGCTCGAGGCCGAGGTGGCGCGCTACTGCGGCCTCATCAAGAACAACAGCCCCCTCATCCTGGAGCTCGAGAAGCTGACCTTCAACGAGGTCACCGAGTATATGCAGGACATCCCCAGCCCAACGGAGCGGTACGCCCCAAACTACATCGAGTCGGAGGAGGCGGAGGAGCGGCGCCTGGCGTTCATCGAGCGGCGGCCCATCGACCCCTCGAAGAACCTCCCGACCCTCGGGATCAAGCTAAAGTCACCCGCCGCGGCAGCAGACTGAGCCACCGTGGAGCACAAGAACTCGCCCGGCCCTGTCAACCCTGGGGGCATCGCCCGGCCCTGTCACCCTAGAGCACCCGCCCCTGTCACCCTGGAGCGAAGCGAAGTGTCTTCACCTGCGACCCTCGAACGAACCTGAAACTCAGCGCCCCAAGAAAAAACCCTGTCAGGAGGCCAATCCGATGACAACCGCTTCGGCAACAAAGGCAAATCTCGATCTCTCGTTCCCGGCGGCCGGGGTGACCTTCAACATCGCCGTCGAGCCACCGGACGAAGGAGGCAGCGCCCCAACCTTCACTCTCGCGGTCAGCGACGCGAGCACCGGCCAAAAGCTACGGTTGGCGGTCGATGTCTCGCCGCAGCTTGCCGACTGGGTGCGCGGCTACAGCAGGTGGCTCGTGAGGGCCAAGGTCAAGGCGACACACGACGAGAGTGGGATCACCGGGACCTTCGCGCCCGACCTGCAGCCCGAGCAGGTGCTCCAGGGCTTGCGGGACGCCTGCGAGATGATAAGGCAGCGCTTCGAGCTCTACGAGGAGAGCATCCTGGTGTAGCTAGTGCTCGGTTGACAACTCGCTCGCCCACTCTCGAAGAGGCTACGAGGGGATGACCCCCTTGGGCTACCCGGGGGTTCCAAGTCCCGACAAGTCGGGATTGGCGGGGATCTGGGGGTGTCCCCAAGACCCTAAACCGCTCTGGCGAGGGGTGGGAAAAGTGCGTATCGCTTTCTTGCTGACTAGGTACCAGGGCCCGGGTCCTACTTGCCGCCGAACCGGCGGCGGTGCTCCCGCAGCGTTCAACTGTCCATCACGACGGGTATTCCCGCGGCCCGCGCCCTGGCTGCCGCGGCATCGTCGACCACGCCATCCTGCACCCAAATGTACCTCGCGCCGGCCTCGATAGCCTCGTCGACCACCTGCCCCACCAGCTCCGAGCGCCGGAAGATGTCCACGATGTCCACCTCCTCGGGGACGGACTTCAGGTTGGGGTAGCTCTTTTCACCCAGGGCCTCGTGCTCTGGTGCAAGCTGGTAAACGATCGTCGACCGCTCCCCAAGCCCGCCGTCGCCTTCGACGAAGGGAGCGCGGGAGCTCCGAATCCGGCTAGGGTAGCCAATAAGGCTGGATGACAGGATTGCAATGGAGACCGCCAACGCCGTCGATGTAGAAGGCAGAGATACCGCCTCGACAGGCCGAATTATCATTCCAGGCCTTGCGAGCGGGCACGCCGTGTTCCACTGGGGCCTGCAGAGCTTCGTCGTGCTTCTTCCCGAAATTCAGGCCGCGTTCCAGCTTAGCGGGGTAGGCGTTGGGGCCATCCTCACCGTCAGAGAGGCGGTTTCCGGCCTGGTTTCCTTACCCGGCGGCGTAGTCGTCGACATGCTACGTCGACACTCGGGGGTCTTCCTCACTGTCTGCATCGTGGGTTTCAGCATAGGAACCCTGATAATGGGCCTGTCGCCCGTCTATGCACTGCTGATCGTCGGAATGGGCGTTGTGGCTGTCAGTCACTCGATATGGCACCTGCTCGCCGCTGCGTCCCTGTCACACCACTTTCCCAACAGGCGAGCGACCGCGTTGTCCTTTCACGGCGTCGGGGGCAGCGTCGGCGACGTCGTCGGCCCGCTGGTGACTGGAGCGCTGCTGGCCCTGCTGAGCTGGAGAGGCCTCCTCAGCGTCTACGCGGCGCCGCCGCTTTTCCTGGCCTTTTTGATGCTCTTCGGACTGAGGAATATCGGCAGGGCCGAGAGCGGCGAGGTCGAAATCGTCGAGTTCAAGGCCAGGATGGCAGCAACGCGAGAGCTGTTGAAGATGCCAACTCTGTGGGGCATCACGCTGGTCAAGGGCCTCAGGGGCATGTCTCTCGTGGCGCTTCTCACCGCGATTCCGCTGTACCTCGGCAATGAGCTCGACCTCGGCCCCTTCACGAGGGGATACCACGTCGGCCTGCTGATCGCGGCGGGGCTCATCGCCAAGCCGGTTGCGGGATACCTCTCCGACCGTGTGGGCAGAAAAATGGTACTGGTGCCGGGCCTGCTCTGGTCATGCGCTATGTGTCTTCTTCTGATCGTGTTCAGCGACGGCATTGCCTTCACGGTGCTGATTACGCTGCTTGGACTCTTCCTGTACCCTGACCAGCCCATCCTGACAGCAGCGGCCCTGGACATCGTCGACAGGAACGTCGCCTCCACGATGCTGGGCATGACCTCTTTCGCCGCGTTTGGGCTCAGCGCGCTGTCGCCTTTGATCGCGGGGGCCCTGTACGAGTCTGCCGGCGTGACGGCGACGCTATACTATGTCGCTGCTCTCTTCGCGCTGGCCGCCGTCATCATGCTGATACTGCCCTTGTCCCGGGCAGGACGGACACAGACACAGAGCGCCAGGTAAGAGCCGGGCCCTACTTGCCGCCGAACCGGCGGCGGTGCTCCCGCAGCGTTCAATTGTCCATGACGACGGGTATCCCGGCGGCCCGCGCCCTGGCTGCCGCGGCCTCGTCTGAAATGCCGTCCTGCATCCAGATGTACTTCGCGCCGACCTCGATCGCCTCGTCGACCACCGGCCCCACCAGCTCCGAGCGCCGAAAGATGTCCACCATGTCGATCGGCTCAGGGATGGACTTCAGGTCGGGGTAGCTCTTTTCACCCAGGGCCTCGTCGATAAGCGGGTTCACGGGGATCACCCGAAAGCCCTGCTCCTGGAGGTACTTGGCGACGTAGTGGCTCGGCCGGTCGGGATTTGGCGAAAGCCCGACGACGGCTATCGTCTTGCTGCGCGACAGCTGCTCTTCGATCAGGTCCATTAAGTCCTCTCCGGTGGCCGTGCGCCAGGGCCTCTAACAGTCCCTCCGACATTTGGCACCCATTCGCTCCAGGCCTGCAGCTAGCAGCGTTGGCCATCTTACTACTTGCCTATATAGTTGGGCAAAAGCGAGGTGAGCGTCTGTCTAGCTAGAACATCGTCGGACCAGCCCTGGGCAAGAGCAATTTCTTTCAGAACGCCTAGATTGAGAGCTTGCCCTCCGTCAAGGTGCGCCCCTGCCTCCAGCGTGGTGGGAAGGTGCCCTCGCGAAGTCAGTCCGTCATTAAGCGGAGGGAACAATGCGGACACGACCGTCGTCTGTATATGTGAGGAGGGGATCATGAGCGTGACTAAGCGGATAGGCGCGAAGCCATCGTGGGTAGCGACAATTCTGGTGGGTTTGCTGGTAGCGGCATCCGTGGCATGCGCGGGCTCCGCGGCGCCACCCGACTCACTGGATACAGACCGGTTCGACCTCCCAGGCGTCGTGGTCCAATACGAGTCCGAGCCTACCTTCTCGACCGGGGCTGAGAGCTTTCAACCCTTCGGAAGAGTACCCCCGTTCACGATGCTGGAAGACGGGACGCTCGTATATGTGGACGAGGGCCTGCGATATGACGAGCGACGGGTAATGGAAGTGAAGCTGTCAGAGAGTGACGCAGATGCCCTCTTGCAGCAGGTATTGGACCTGGGCTTCGAGCGCCTGGCCAACCACGCCGACCAATGCGAGGACTCAGGCGATGGCGCCAGGGCTTGCCTCGCCGACTCTTCGT
>JADFIF010000140.1:5656-7112 GCA_022566795.1 Chloroflexota bacterium | reverse complement strand
GAGCTTGGCGACGCCTCGAAGGAGATAGCGGACGTCGCGTTCGTCGCAATGGGGACTTTGCTGGTGCTGGACGAGATGGGTGTGAATGCCTGCCGTGTGGTCGCCGGTAAGAACAACGCCAAGACGGTGGAGACGCACGCTGTGGACGCAACGTCGGGTAAGCTCGTACGCAAAGTCTCGGCCTCATGAACATCCTGGTCGTTGGCGGTGGAGGCAGGGAGCACGCGCTGGCCTGGAAGCTCCGCCAGAGCCCAAAGGTAGCCGAGCTGTTCGTCGCTCCCGGCAACGCGGGGACCGCTACCCTGGCCGAGAATGTGCCTATCCTCTCCGACGATATCGACGCGCTCCTGCGATTCGCCAAATCGGCGGAGATCGATTTGACCGTCGTCGGACCGGAGGGGCCGCTGGCGGCAGGAATCGTCGACGCGTTTCAGGAGGCCGGCCTCAACACCTTTGGCCCGACGAAGGCCGCCGCCCGCATCGAGAGCAGCAAGTCTTTTGCCAAAGGCCTGATGCTGAGACACGGCATTCCGACCGCCGCCGCCGAGGTCTTCGACTCCTACACAGCTGCCGCGAAACACCTGGAGTCAACTCCGGCACCGATTGTGGTCAAGGCCGACGGTCTGGCGGCCGGCAAGGGTGTCGTAGTAGCCCGGACGCCAGAAGAGGCGCGAGAGGCGCTGAAATTGCAGATGGTAGACCGGCAGCTCGGCTCGGCGGCCGACACGGTGCTGATTGAGGAGTGCCTGCAAGGTCAGGAGGTCAGCGTGTTCGCCTTCGTGGATGGCGAATATGTCTCTCCTCTCGCCGCCGCCTGCGACTACAAGCGTGCGGGCGAAGGCGACACGGGCCCGAACACCGGAGGCATGGGCAGCTTCAGCCCGCCTTTAGCGTCGGTCTGGACGGCAGATCTCGAAACCCGCGTCCGAGCCGAGATCATGGAGCCGGTCGCGCGGGCGATGGTATCCGAAGGCTTTCCGTACCGCGGGATGCTGTACCTCGGCATGATCCTCACCGCCTCAGGGCCGAAGGTGCTCGAGTTCAACTGCCGCTTTGGAGACCCAGAGGCCCAGGTCATCCTGCCTCGTTTGAAAGCCGACCTGGCGGAAGTTACAATGTGCACCGCCCTCGGAGCCCTCGACCGCGTGGCAATCGAGTGGGAACCTATGGCCTGCGTCGGCGTGGTCGTGGCGTCCGGCGGCTATCCCGGCAAGTACCGGACCGGCTACGAAATCTCCGGCCTCGACGATCAGGTCGGGACGGTCGTGTTTCATGCCGGTACCAAAGCCGTTTCCAACGCCAACGGGGTTGCCGACGGCATCGTCACCGACGGAGGCCGCGTGCTCTCGGTGACGGCGACCGGCCGAACTGTGGCCGAGGCCCGAGCGACGGCCTACTGCGGAGTTGAGCGAATCCGATTCAAGGACTCTTTTTCGCGGCGGGACATCGCGGCCAT
>JADFIF010000140.1:0-5557 GCA_022566795.1 Chloroflexota bacterium | reverse complement strand
GACGGAGGCCGCGTGCTCTCGGTGACGGCGACCGGCCGAACTGTGGCCGAGGCCCGAGCGACGGCCTACTGCGGAGTTGAGCGAATCCGATTCAAGGACTCTTTTTCGCGGCGGGACATCGCGGCCATCTGCTGAACAGCTATGACCGTATCGAAACAACTGGACACTCATGTAGCGTTGGGGGTATTCACGTGCCTTTGGTAGGGGTGGTCATGGGCAGCCGGTCCGACGAGCACTTGATGCAGGAGACATCCGACGTCCTGACCCAGATGGGCGTCGACCACGAGATTGTCGTCATGTCCGCGCACCGGACGCCGGAGCGCGTCATGGAGTATGGCCGCAGCGCGCGCGAGCGCGGCATCGAGGTGATCATCGCCGGCGCTGGCGGCTCCGCGGGCCTGCCGGGCGTGCTGGCCGGCTGGACCACGCTGCCGATCATCGGCGTCCCCCTCACGACGAGCGAGCTGAAGGGCATCGACGCCCTATACGCTATTGCGCAGATGCCGCCCGGAATTCCCGTCGCATGCGTCGCCGTCGGCTCGTGGGGCGCGCGCAACGCCGGGTACCTGGCAGCGCAGATCCTGGGGCTGACACACGATGCCATTCGCCAGAAGTACGACGACTACCGCGAGGGCCTCAAGGCTCCGATCTAGTGGCCACCGCGATAGGAGATCACGTAGTTGCCCTCGCGATCGCCTTACGCCCGGGCAAGAGGGGCGCCGACTCCTCGGCCTCCCTGGGGTGCCAAGGGGCCGAGAACGCGAATAACGCCTATGATTGAACGATACTCCAGGCCTAGGATGAAGCACGTCTGGTCCGAAGAGAGCAAGTACGCCAAGTGGCTGCTCGTCGAGCTTGCAGTATGCGAGGCGTGGACGGACGAGGGCGTCATCCCCGCCGAGGACATGGCGAAGCTTCGCGGGGCCACCAACGACATGGAGCGCCTGAACGAGGTGCTCAAACGTACGAAGCACGACGTCACCGCCTTCCTCCGCTCGGTGACCGACGGACTCGGACCGGAGGGCCGGTGGCTGCACCTGGGGCTGACGTCCAGCGACGTGTGGGACACGGCTACGAGCCTCCAGCTAATGGACGCCGCCGACCTCCTGTCCGAGGAGCTCGACAACCTGCTGGGCGTTCTGAAAGCCCGGGCCATCGAGCACAAGCACACCATCATGATGGGCCGGACCCACGGCGTCCATGCCGAGCCGATTACCTTTGGCTTGAAGATGGCCCTGTGGTGGGACGAGATGCGCCGGGCAGACCAGAGGCTCGCGCAGGCGCGGGAGATGGTGGCCGTGGGCAAGATTTCCGGCCCGGTCGGGACCCACGCTACCGCTCCTCCGTCGATCGAGGCCCGCGTCTGCAGCCGCCTCGGAATCGCCGCGGCGCCGGTGTCGAGCCAGATCATCCAGCGCGACCGCCACGCCCAGTTCGTGACCACTCTCGCGCTGATCGCGGCCTCGCTCGAGAAGTTCGCCACCGAGATTCGCGGCCTCCAGCGTACTGAGACCCGAGAGGTCGAGGAGCCATTCGGTGAGGGCCAGACCGGCTCTTCATCGATGCCGCACAAACGCAACCCGGAGCTCTCCGAGAGGGTCTGCGGGCTGGCTCGTCTCATTCGCGGGCACTCGGTGACGGCGCTGGAAAACGTCGCCCTCTGGGGCGAGCGCGACATCAGCCACTCCTCGGCCGAGCGGTTGATTCTGCCCGACTCGTGCCTGGCTCTCGACTACATCCTCAATCTGTTCGCCGGCGTCATGAAAGGCCTGAGGGTGTACCCTGACCGCATGAAGGAGAATATCGAGATGACGCGAGGGCTGCTGTTTTCGCAGCGCGTTCTGCTCGCCCTCGTCCAACAGGGACTCAGCCGCGACAGCGCCTACGACATCGTCCAGCGCAACTCGATGCGCGCCTGGGACGAGGACCAGGACTTTCGAGACCTGGTGAAGGCGGACCCTGACATCGGCGGCAAGCTGTCCTCAGAAGCGCTCGACGGTCTCTTCGGCTACGACTACTACATCCGGTACGTCGACGATATTTTCGAGCGCGTGGGGCTTTCTTAGTGACTATCTCAGAATTGCGTCCGAGGAGTCCAGAGGGGCTGACCCCTCTGGCAAGGGGTCTGGGGGATGTGCCCCCCAGGAGCCAAAGACCCCGTGGGCGGGTGGGTGGGAACGAGGCATTTGCCTTTCTGAGACAGTTACTAAGCGGCGGCAACGGTCGAGAGCAAGCCTACTTAAAGGCTGGTATTACCTTCTCGCAGAAGAGGCGTAGCGACGAGGAGATCTTGTCTTGAGGGATCAGCTCTCCGGCATTGAACTCGGCGACTACGCCGCTCAGATGCAGAGTCTCCTTCATCTCTTGGAGCTGGTCGATTACCGTCTCCGGGGTGCCCACGGCGACCTTCTGTCCCTGAACCCTATCCCACGACAGGGCGGCGAGCTGCTCGCTGCGGGACGCCCGATCTTCACGCGGGTCCGAGCCTTCCTTGGCAACGGACGCCGCTAGCTGGGCGCCTAAACGGCGGAACTGCCTCATGAAGCTCTCCTCGGACTCTCTCAGCGCGGCCTCGTGGCTGCGCGCCACGTGGACCGGGACCCTCAAAGAAACGTCAATGGGCCCCAAGTGGCCGGCGTCCTTCCAGGCTTTCGCGTAGGTCCTCACCTGCTCGGCGACTTGAGACATGGCAAGGCCGCGGACTCCGATGAAAATCGGGTACCCCATCTTCCCAAGGAGAGGGAAAGTCTCGTTTGTGGTGGCCGCGACCCGTATGGGTGGGTGAGGCTTCTGCAGGGGCTTTGGCACCAGGCACACGTCGTCAAAGGAGTAGAACTTGCCCTGGTGCGAGAAGCGGTCGTTGGTCCAGGCCTTGGTGATGACGTCGAGGCATTCGAAGAATCGCTCGCGGCTCTCCGAGTAGGCCATGCCGTAGCCTTCGTACGCTCCGGGAAGCCCGCTTCGTCCAACGCCGTAGTCGAGCCTGCCGTTGCTGATCTGGTCCAACGAAGCGGCCTCTTCGGCAGTGCGGAGCGGATTGCCCAGCGGAAGCACGTGAACGGCCGTGCCGATCTTGATCCTCTTGGTGCGTCCGGCAATGGCGGCCCCGACTACCATGGGCGACGAGAGGACCGCCCGGTCGGGACTGAAGTGAGACTCCGCCATCCAGATAGCGTCGAGGCCCAGGTCCTCGGCCATGTCTACAAGCCCGAAGGACTCATGGAACGCGTCTGCCTGGCTCATCCCCTCGCGGCGGTGGAACTCCATGAACGAGCCGAACTCCATTGGCTCCTCCTTTGCCGGCCCGCTGCAAACTCCTACCGCGGAGCGCGGCCTCTGGAAGTGAGGCCAAGACTACCCTTCCGCCAGTCCCACGTCAAGCTGGGGTTCACTCCTAAAGATGGTCAGGCGCCCTAGGAACGCCATCCGCCCTTTCCTGGGAGCACTCACCCGCCAGGCCTGGAGCCATCGACAGTCTGGTCCGTGCTACGGGCCGGCAAGCCTCTTCTTATATGAAACCCCGGAGCTCGGTGACGTGGGCCACGCGCTTGATGCCGATAAGGAAGGCGGCTTCGCGATACGTAATGCCTTCGCGCTTCTTGGTGTCTCTGACCGCGCCGTAGGCCCGCGTCATGATTTTGCTCAGCTCCTCGCTCACGCGGTCCGCCTCCCAGTGCTGCTGGTAGAGGTTCTGCGACCACTCGAAGTAGGAAACGACGACGCCTCCAGCATTCACCAGGATGTCGGGCATGATCGGTATGCCTCGGTCGTTGAGTATCTCGTCGGCCTCCGGGGTTATCGGGTGATTGGCCGCCTCGAGGATGACCGCCGCCTTGATCTTGGGCGCGTTTTTCGCGTGGATTACCCTCTCGATGGCCGCGGGGATCAGGAAGTCGCACTCGATCTCGAGCAGCTCCTCGTTTGTTAGCCGGTCTGCGCCCGGAAATCCGGTCACGGTCCCAGTCTCCTGTTTGTGCCTGAAAAGCCTGTCCACGTCGATGCCGGACGGGGAGTAGACGGCCCCGCTGATATCGCTGACGCCAACTATGTTGCATCCCATTTCGGAGGCGAGGCGGACCGTCCACGACCCAACCTGACCGAAGCCCTGAACGACTACGCGGCCCCCTTCGACGCTCATGCGCATGTCCTTCGCCATCTCAGTCATGACGTAGACGACGCCCCTGCCCGTTGCCGAATCCCTGCCGACGGAGCCCCCCAACTCGACTGGCTTACCCGTCACGATGCCGGGTGTGTACCCGTGAATCTGACTGTACGCGTCCATCATCCACGCCATGGTCTGAGAGTTGGTCCCAAGGTCGGGCGCGGGAATGTCGCGGGTTATCCCAATCAGGTGCTCGATGTTAATGGTGTAGCGCCGAGTGAGGCGATTGAGCTCGCCCTGGCTCATCTTGTACGGGTCGCACTGGACTCCACCCTTCGCGCCGCCGTACGGCAGGTCCACGAGAGCGGTCTTCCAGGTCATCAGCGACGCCAGGGTCCTGACCTCGTCGAGGTTAGCTGCCGGATGGAAGCGAACGCCGCCCTTATACGGCCCCCGGGCCCCGTTGTGCTGGATGCGATATCCGGTGAAGACCTCTATGCGGCCGTCGTCCATCCTCACGGGAACGGAGACCGTCAGCTCCCTCCAGGGCCGGCGAAGAAGCTCCCTGACGCCGTCGGCAAGCTTCAGTCGATCGGCGGCCCGGTCGAAGAATATATTGGTCTCATCGAAGGTGCTGAGCGTCGGGTTGGCGATCATACGCGGAGCCTCCAGTGCCAGTGATTAGCCGTCGTCGGGGCGGCGCGGCAGCGTTCATACCCTTTGGATGCCATCAAACGGGAGCAGGTCGGAGTGGCATCGGTGCGCACGCGCGAACGGTCGTGGGTCGGCCAAGGCCTCCCGATTCGGGCGCCGCCTGTTGACCGGTCTGCGAGGGCCTCATAGCAATTCTGTTTGAAAACGTCGTAAATTGCGAGCGGTTCTCACGCCCTGGACGAGGTCGTGTCTTGTAGGGGTAGGCCCCTGTGCCTACCCTGACCCTTGGGCAACCACGGGGGGTTGCCCCTACAAATATACGTCACTGATTAGCGGAATTGGTATTGCGACGACCTCAAGCGCGGCCTGCGGCACAGGCTTATACCGAGGACCGTCGCCAGGGAAGACCCCGGAACACCGCAAGCCGATATGAGAACCAGCCGAAGAATCCCCGGACGATGAGCGAGGGCTTCACGATGCCCCAAGTGGACCCAGTTCACGCTACGCCGGACGAGGTTCAGATGAGGCCAGGTCGGCGAGGAAGCCTTCGGCCCAGCTCTGGGAGGTGTTCTCCTCGACGGCCTTCATGAGGCCTCGCCACCGACGCTTGCGCTCGTCGGGCGGCATGCGCAGCGCCTCGTGGATGGCGGCCGCGGTCGCCTCTACATCGTAGGGGTTTACGATCAGCGCATCCCGTAGCTCGCTTGCCGCGCCGGAGAACCTGGAGAGAACCAGGACGCCGGGGTCATCTCCCTGAGACGCGACATACTCCTTGGCCACCAGGTTCATGCCGTCGCGAAG
>JADFIF010000139.1 GCA_022566795.1 Chloroflexota bacterium | reverse complement strand
CAATGCCCACCGCGGAGGGCGGATAGTTGGAAGTGCTGTCCTCCCGCCCTTCCGCCAGCCCCACTGCCCGCGGGCGGCCTGGGCGGCGGTTTCCCCCGTCTCGACAGGCCATATGCGCCGCCGAAGCTCGTCGGTGGCATCGGAGTTAGAGGCGCTTGGACCAGTTTCTCGACTTTCTCAGCTCCACCGGATTCAACAATATAGACTGGCGCAACGGGGTGATGCTAGCGGTGGCGCTGGCGTTCATCTTTCTCGCGGTGACGCGCGACCTGGAGCCCTACGAGCTGCTCCCCATCGGCCTGGGCATAATCATCGGCAACCTGCCGCTGACGGGTCTCACGACCTACGACCCGAGCGCCGTCCAGGGCTCAGGCGTCTTCGGGATCATCTTCCACTTCGGGCTCTCATTCTGGAACTTCTTGCCGCCGATTATCTTCCTCGGCCTGGGGGCTATGACCGACTTCGGACCTATGATCGCGAACCCCAAGACGCTGCTGCTGGGAGCGGCCGCCCAGGTGGGCATCTTCGTGGCGTTCTGGGGCGCTTTGGCGACGGACCTATTCTCGCTGCCGGAGGCTGCCGCCATCGGCATCATCGGCGGAGCGGACGGACCCACGACGATCTTCCTGTCCGCCCGGCTCGCTCCGGAGCTTCTGGGTATTACCGCGGTGATAGCCTACTCGTACATGGCCGCCGTGGCCTTTATTCAGCCGCCGCTAATGAGAATCTTTACCACCAAAGCCGAGCGAGAGATAGAGATGAAGCCTCCGCGCGAGGTTTCCCGCACAGAGAGGCTAATGTTCCCTACGGTGGCGATGATCATCATAATCCTGTTCGTGCCCCGCGCGGCGCCTCTAATCGCCATGTTCATGATCGGCAACCTGTTCCGCGAGAGCGGCGTAGTGCCGCGGCTCACCAACGCCGCATCCAACGAGCTTCTGAACATCGCGACGATCTTCCTGATGATCACTGTGGGTACGCAGCTATCCGCAGAACAGGTCTTCAAATTCGACACGCTGGTGATCCTCGGCCTCGGCCTGGTCGCCTTCTCCTGCGGGACCATCGGAGGTCTGCTGTTCGCGAAGCTCATGAACCTTCTCCTCAAAGAGAAGATCAATCCCCTCATCGGCTCCGCCGGCGTCTCAGCCGTACCGATGGCGGCGCGAATCTCGCACCACATGGGGCAGGAAGCCAACCCTCGGAACTTTCTCCTTTCGCACGCCATGGGCCCCAACGTCGCGGGCGTGATAGGTTCGGCGGTCGTGGCAGGTGTGTTCATCTCACTCCTGTAGGGGTCGGTGATGGCGAAGACGCTAAAGGTCAAGGTCCGCGATAGGTGGTTCACCGTGGAGGTGGGGGACCTGACCGGCAATCCGGTGAGAGTCCTCGTCGATGGCGACCCGGTCGATGTCGACCTTGAGGGTCTGACGGCGAGAGAGGAGAAGCCTTCCCTCCCGGCGCCGCAGCCTGCGGAGGCGTCGACCGCTTCCGGGCGCAAGGCCAATCCCAACGCGCCGACCCCGCCGCCGACCCCAACGGCGACCCCGGCCGCGACAAAGATGTTTCGCTCCCCCATGCCGGGCGTTATACTCTCGGTCTCGGTCAAGATCGGCGACCAGGTCGTGACGGGCGACGAGGTGTGCGTGCTCGAGGCTATGAAGATGCAGCAGGTGTTGCGAGCGGATTGGACGGGCGTAGTGCGAGCCATTCACGTCGAGCCCGGTCAACAGGTTTCGGACGGCGATCCCATCGTGGAGCTTGAGTAGCCCAGAGGCGGAGGTTCCCCATGCCGACTTCGGAAAAGCTGGCCATCGACGGAGGCCACCCGGTAATAGATTCAGCCTTGCCATCCGGGGTCTCCGGGCCGAGCATCGTTGGCGAGGAAGAGATCGATGCAGTTAGCAAGGTGCTGAGAAGTCAGCAGCTATTTCGATACCGGGAAGACGGAGAGGCGGAGAACTTCGAGCGCGAAGCTGCCGAGTTCCTCGGCGTAAATTACACGCTGATGGTCAACTCGGGTACCAGCGCGCTGATCTGCGCTCTCACGGGCGTGGGAACAGGGCCCGGCGATGAGGTTATCATCCCCGGCTACACGTATATCGCTACCGCGGCGGCCGTCATAGCCACTGGCGCCGTGCCCGTCATCGCCGAGATCGACGACTCGCTGGGCCTAGACCCAGCCGACGTGGAGCGGAAGATCACGCCACATACCAAGGCTGTCGTACCGGTGCACATGCGGGGCGTTCCCGCGCGGATTGACGACCTGGTAGCGGTTGCCCGGAGACATGGCTTGAAGATCGTAGAGGACTGCTGTCAGTGCGTTGGCGGGGAGTATAAAGGGCGGCGAGTTGGCACCTTCGGCGACGCCGGAGCCTGGAGCTTGAACTACTACAAGACCATCAGCTCGGGGGAGGGCGGGCTCCTCTACACCAACGACCGCGACATCTACGAGCGCGCATCCCTCGCCGCAGACCCTGGTCTGCCCATGTGGACGAAGTCGGACGAGGCCGAGTGGCGGAACGCGCCGTTCCCCCGCCAGACCTACCGGCCCAGCGAGGTCCTGGCGGCCATGGCCCGGGTCCAGCTTGGCAAGATCGAGGAGATACTGGCCCACCAGCGGGCCCTGAAGCGAGCGTTCCTCGATGCCCTGGAGGAAGGGAAGGGCTACAAGCTGCAGCATGTGGACGACCCGGCAGGGGACACCGGCGTGTCCGCGGCGGTCATCGTGCACGACCCGGACGTTGCGCGGGGCTACGCCCTGGCGCTCAAGGCCGAAGGGGCGGACGTAGCCTCGATCTACAACGACGGCTTCCCAGACAGGCATATCTACAGCTACTGGGATGGAATCCTGGCGAAGAGATCGCCCCACCCGTCAGGCTACCCCTGGAACGACCCGAGCTACAAGGGAAACGTCGAATACTCGAAGGAAATGTGCCCTCAGACGCTGTCCATACTCGGCCGCAGCGTTAGGTTCGACTTCAACATGAACATGACCGAGGAGCACGCCCGCCTGATGGCGCAGGCACTGAACAAGGTGGACGCGGCCCTCGGAGGCTGAGGCGCCCAACGCAGGCCCGCCCCGGATCGACAGGGGGTTGGCCTGCCTTATCTCCTCGCCTTGCTTTGCCGGATGAAAGCGGCAGGAGGACCAGCGGGGCTGCGGCGCCCGCGCGAGCCAGATCGTCAGGCCCAGAATCCCGGCAACCTCGCCGCAAACTCCTGGTAGCCTGTGCTGAGGTCTGCCCCAACCAGGAGCACCACAGCGGCTCCTAGGGCCAGAAACGGCCCGAAGGGGATCGCGTCCTTGCGGCCCCGCTTGCGAAGCAGCAAGAACACGACCGCGACCAGGCCTCCCGTGACCACAGCCAGCCAGAGGGCGAACAAGACCCCCGGAAAGCCCAGCATGAGCCCTAGCACGCCGGCGAACTTGACGTCTCCAGCACCCATGCCCTCCGGCGATATGAGGGCAATGGCCAGAAAGATGGCGAAGGCGCCCGCCCCGGCTATCAGCGAATTGAACAGCGAGGCGGGCATTCCGAGGCTGCCGAGCAGCGGTCTTGCGAAGCCCAGCTCTGACCAGAATGGGGCGACCACCACCAGCGCCGCCATCGTTGGGAAGACGATCACGTTCAGAATCAGGCCATGCTCCAGGTCGATCAGCGTGACGATGAGCAGAACGGATAGGGCCGCACACACGACGACGGTCTCGGCGCTGTAGCCGAAGCGAAGATAGGTTAGGGTGAATAGGGCGCCCGTGAACAGCTCGACCAGAGGACTTCGCAGCGGTATGCGCGCTCCGCAGTGACGGCATCGGCCCCTGAGCCAGAGGTAGCTGACGATCGGGACGAGGTCCAGCGAAGTCAGTGTTCGGTTGCATGACTCGCAAAAAGACCGAGGTCGGACCAGGGACCGCCCTCCCGGCAACCGATCTGCAACGACATTCACGAAGCTCCCTACGGAGACGCCGAGAAGGAAAGCTAGAGCGCCGAGCATTGTTGCTGAACACCTCCGAGCGCAAGTCCGGCGAGCGCAAGTCCGGGGTTCACGAACACGTCGTGCGTCGGAACCCCTTGAGCGACGGGGTTGGGTGGCTCCCAGGGCCAAGCCACGTCTGTTGCAACCCTCGGTAGGGGATGCCCCGGGCCGGTTCCCTCAGGATGGCCGTTTGAGTGCAGAGGCGCGTCTAGGGGCATCGGCATCTCAGTCCTTGCCCATCGCAATCCGCGATCGAGCACACCACGACGGCGGTAACGCGGTAGACCAGCACGCGGCGCCCTCCTTCGATACCGGCGATACCGGGCGGACCTTTGGTACCGCGGTAGGAAACTGTGTCACGAGCCTCGCCCATTTCATCATAAGACCCCATCACGCTCATGCTCATGACCCATTGGTCATGGGACTTTTGGGTCAGCCCAAACTCGAGGCCTCGGACTGGGCTTGAGATCCGTCTGGCGAGGTCGCCCCGCCTCGGCCTCCCCTCGCGGCCATTGCTCGGGCGACTTCTTCGGAGTCCGCACCCACGCTATTGACCTCCACCGGGGTAGGCCGGGGCTTTGTACTTCATCGCCACTGCTCCAGACTGGACAGGTCCGCCTTGCGTCAAACGTACGGACTTTTCCCAGAAGTGAGCGGAATCGATCAACGGGCGGCAAACCCCGCTCGGCGAAAGAACTGCTTCGGCGGCTTGCCATCTGAGGCACGGGGCTGCGCGGCTACCCGTGAAGCTGCGCCGGTAGGCGCGAGCCACATCGACGAGCCCCGAAATTGGCCAGGATGATCTAGGACCCCCTAACGGCTGACGAATCCTCTTGCTTCACCCCTGACGCCACCCGCTGGACCACCTCCGCGCCTCGCAGAGGCTTGCCTTCCATAGCATCGCGCGCCTTTTCCGATGGGGAACCCAGCGGATGTCAGTGTCTCTCGGCACTTCAGGAGGTCCTCAGCCGCTTATGACTTTTTTCTCATAGACACTAGGAGGAAAGCGCGATGTGGCAGTGGCTTCGCCATTCCTAAACTGGACTAGACCTCTGAGATTCTTGGGAGAGTCTTGGAGGGTAAGCCGAAGCCAGACTGGGAGCTTAGCCGGGCGCCATTCTTCCTGAAGAATGTTCGTCCGGCAACTGAGGCTGCCCGCTCCTGGCCCGGCGAGTATGGAGAGGGTCAAGGGCATTGCGACACGACGATCGTCGGCCTGTGCCGGTCGAAGGCTGGAGGCAGCCTTCTCAGGGCTTTCGTAGCCGGTGCTGCCCGTGGCTCCCATGAGCCTCTTGCAGAGCCGGAACATACCTGTAGCGCTGGCCGTAACGGCCGCGGCCCTGGTCCTCATCGGCGGCGTCTACGTCAGCACGACTATAGGCCTCGGTCGTGCCGTGGGACCACAGCCCGACGCGACCGCAGACCCCACGCTAGACTTGAGCGCAATTCTCACGCCTGAGCTGGCTGCTGGCGACCAGCCTATCCTAAGCGGCGCAGGGCCTGACCCGACCCAAGTTTCGCCCGTTGAAGAGACCTCTGTAGAGGACCCGGCCACATCGCGTTTTTTGCCATTTCGGATCGTGGAATTCGCTGAAGACGTTGGCCCGGAGGCCAACCTCAGCTCCGATGGGAATCCCTCTGTCGGGGCTGGCGGGAGCGTCGAGACTGGTGTGGGTTCGACTGATCCGCTTGGCGTGAGCCAGCCGGATGACGTTGAGCTCGCCGAAACACCTGCTCCCACGCCACAGGCAACGGCTACCCCGACTCCAGTAGCGACGGCCACTGCGACGCCACCGCCTGCATCGCCCTCCACCAGCGGTGTGACGCCGCCGCCTGCCGCCCCCGAGACAACTTCGACACCAGCTCCGACCGCGACCGTCATCATCACTCCGACGCCCCCGGCAACACCAACCCCAACGGCATCGCCGACGCCATCGCCAACGTCGACGCCGACGCCGACCCTCGTGTTCGGACCACCGCCGCCGCCACCGCCGCCACCACCGCCACCGCCACCGCCGACGCCGGTGCCCACGCCGGTGCCGACGCCCACGCCGGTGCCGACACCCACGCCGATTCCGGCTCAGTCGGAGCTCGCCATCCAAGGCGGGCAGGGTATGGTAGGAATGACGGTCCCGCTACAGATGTCCCTGAACGCCGTGCAGGTCTCCCTTGCGGGATTCTTCGTTACGGTAGCGGTCGAGGACCCGGCCGTGGCCGAGATCGTGGCTGTCCAGTTCCCGGACTACAGCGACCCGATCACAGGTGTACAGCTAAGTGGACTGCTGGGGATTCTTCCGGCGGCGTCGGTAGGGATAGCGGCCGTCGACCTGGCTGGAGCGCTCGCGGGACCTTTTGATACGAAGGTGCTGGCCACCATCAGCGTGCGGCTACTGGCGGCTGGCTCGACACAGGTGAGTGTCGTTGGTCCACCTCAAGTCGACGACGACGACGGCCAGCCCGTTGCCGTCACGCTGAAGTCGGGCGCCCTGAACGTCACCGCGCCCTGACGAGCTCACGTCTCCGATCCGAGCGACCTAACAAGCTGATGGACAACTCTTTCGACCATTCTCTTCGACGATGCTGAGGGCAGGCTCTCCGGCGCCCTTTCGATCGCGGAAAGAGAAGGGATTGTATCTGAGGGACATCCTCAGACTCCCGGCGACCCCGACGGATTGGGACTGCACTCCCTTTTTTCAGCGCATGCTAAGGCAGTCCGGAGCCTGAAGGTAGCTCGTAGGCGGCTGGCAAGACGCCGAGGTAGGGAAATCAGACCCGCCCGCTCCGAATCTACCGCGTAGCGGCCCCCCAACGCTCAAAAGCCATAGCGATGCGCCATCAGCAGTACGCGCGTAAGGGCTCTCAAGGTTAGGATCGCGGGTTCACCACGGGAAGCATAAGGACGCGGTTAACTCGCATCAGCACTTCGGCCAGCCTCTCAAGCCACCTAGCGAAGCTCATCTCCGAGACACGCCCATACGGGTCCGGTTCTGACCGGCGCGCCACCGCGCGTACCCGGCTAAGCAGCTCCAGGTAGTTCACGGGCTTCCGAAGGTACATGTCGGCCCCTTGAAGCAGGGCCTTGACGACCGCCGTGTCGCCGCCGTCGCCTACTACTATGATCGGCGAGCTCGTCAGGCGCCGGGCGAGGGGCAGCAGCTCCACTCCGTCCAGCGACGGCATCTCATCGGCCATGAGCACGACTCCAGGGGCGCGCTGCATGATTCTGGCGACACCCCCTCCGC
>JADFIF010000138.1 GCA_022566795.1 Chloroflexota bacterium | reverse complement strand
GGCCAACGCCTTCTATGTGACGACGAGATGGCTTGGCGGAACCCTGACCAACTTCAAGACCATCCAGTCCCGCATAGACTATATGGTCCAGCTCGAGACGAGGCGGGAGAAGGGTGAGTTCGAGTTCTTGCCGAAGAAGGAATCCCTAAAGCTTGAGTACTCGATAGCGCGCCTCAACCGCTATCTCGGGGGCATCAAGGAGATGACCGAGATGCCGGGCGCACTGTTTGTCATCGACGTTGGCAAGGAGTCGATCGCCGTCGCCGAGGCGAGACGCGTCGGTGTGCCGGTCGTAGCATTGGTCGACTCCGACTGCGATCCCGATCTGGTCGATTACCCAATCCCAGGCAACGACGATGCAATCCGGTCGATAAGGCTCATCACCAGCCGCGTTGCCGACGCTATCATAGAGGGGAATAACAGGCGCATCGCCTTCGAGTCCGAGGAGATGCTCGCCACAGAGGACGGTGAAAGCGACTCTGTCGAGATCGGACCGGTACCCGTCGTGACCGTGGAGGAGTTCACCGCATCGGCGCCCGAAGACGAGCCTGCTACCGCGGCCTCTCCCGAGGCTGCCGCAGCACCCGTATCCTCCGTCGAGGCGCCCGCGGTCCCTGCTGAGGCACCGGCAGCCTCTGCCGAGCCGCCCGTGGTCCCTACGGCAGCCTCCGCCGAGGCGCCAGCAGCCTCCGTCGAGGCACCCGCGGTCCCTGCTGAGGCCCCAGCAGCCTCTGCCGAGCCGCCCGTGGTCCCTACGGCAGCCTCCGCCGAGGCGCCAGCAGCCTCTGCCGCAGCACCCGCGGTCCCTGCTGAGGCACCGGCAGCCTCTGCCGAGCCGCCCGTGGTCCCTACAGCAGCCTCCGCCGAGGCGCCAGCAGCCTCTGCCGCAGCACCTGCGGTCCCTGCTGAGGCGCCGGCGACGTCTGCCGAAGCGCCCGCAGCCGAAGCGCCCGCAGCACCCGCAACCTCTGCCAAGACACCCAGGGCCTCCGCCAAGGCGCGAACATCCTCTGTCAAGACACGATCGACTTCTGCCAAGGCAAGGGGCGCGGAGCCGGCCGAGGGTGCTAAGGCCACGCCAGCCTCCGATGAGGCCTCGGCATCCAAGACGGAGCCAGCGGATGAGGCTGCAGGCAACGCAGAGCAGGACCAGGTGTCGCCTGATCCTGTTGAGGAGGCCTGAGTCACCTGTTGGACGTTAGCGTCGAGGCGATAAAAGAGCTGAGAGAACAAACCGGTGCCGGAATTATGGACTGCAAGCGGGCCTTGCAGGAATCCAAAGGAGATCTGGCCAGGGCTGAGGAGATTCTAAGAGAGCGGGGCGGAGCCTCAGCGGCCAAGAAAGCCTCGAGGGCCACAAACCAGGGCGTTGTCGAGTCATACATCCACAGCGGAGGGCGGATCGGCGCCATCGTCGAGGTCAACTGCGAAACAGACTTCGTGGCGCGCACACCTGAATTCAAAGAGCTTGCGCACGATCTGGCTATGCAGGTAGCCGCTATGTCTCCGCTCTACGTGGACGACTCCGAGATTCCCGACGGCGACGAAGTTGACCCGCAGCAGGCGTGCATCATGCAGCAACCCTTCATAAAAGACCCTTCACAGACCGTTCAAGACCTGGTGAACGAGGCAATCAGCAAGCTGGGGGAAAACGTCAGGGTTCGGAGATTCACCAGGTTCTCCCTCGGAGAGTAGTGGCGTGACGGACAACGCCGTTAGGTACCGTCGAATCCTGCTGAAGCTCAGCGGCGAGTCTTTCCGGGGCGATAAGGCTTTCGGCATAGACCCGAAGGCCGTCTCGTACCTGGCCAGCCAGATCAAGGCCGCGCGCGATCTGGGCGTCGAGATGGGTGTAGTCGTTGGGGGCGGTAACATCCTCCGGGGTGCCGAGGAGGCGGAGGCGGGCTCTATGGACCGCGCCGCGGCGGACTACGCTGGCATGCTGGGCACGCTCATCAACGCGTTGGCTCTCCAGGACGCGCTCGAGCGCCAGTTCGGTGTGGATACGCGGGTGCAGAGCGCCATCAACGTTCAGCAGGTTGCAGAACCCTACATCCAGCGTCGGGCCGTGCGCCATCTCGAGAAGGGCCGGGTCGTCGTCTTCGCCTGCGGCACCGGGAACCCGTTCATGACTACCGACACCGCCGCCGCGCTGCGCTCGGTCGAGATGGGGGCGAAGGTAATGCTGATGGCGAAGCACAATGTCGACGGTGTGTACTCCTCCGACCCTCAAACCAACCCCGACGCATCGAAGTACGAGTTCGTCTCCTACATCGACGCTCTAGAAAAGCGCCTTGGGGTGATGGACAGCACCGCCGTCTCTTTCTGCATGGAGAACGATATCCCAATCATAGTGTTCGATCTTTTCATCCCAGGCAGCCTAGAGCGCATCGTCAAGGGCGAGCGGTTGGGCTCGTTAGTCGCCGCGAAGCCGCACGGCTAGAGCAGAGCGGCGAGCGAGCGTCCTATGGAGTCACGAAGCTATGGCTACGGTACCGGAAACCCTTTCAGCTACCGATTCCAGGATGACAAAGTCCGTGGAGGCGCTTCAGCGCGAGCTTGACTCTATCCGTACGGGTCGGGCCTCTCCAGCGTTGGTCGAGAACATACTCGTCGACTATTACGGGATTCCCACGCCCCTGAATCAGCTGGCGTCCATCTCTGTGCCCGAGGCCAGGGTCCTGGTGATCCAGCCCTGGGATAAGCAGGCGCTAAAGGACGTCGAGAAAGGTCTCCTCAAGACCGACCTGGGTCTTGTCCCCAATAACGATGGAAGCATAATACGGATTAATATCCCCGTGTTGACAGAGGAGAGACGGAAAGAGCTCGTTCGCTTGGTGGGCAAGAAGGTGGAGGAGGCGCACGTCTCCGTCCGCAACGTTCGGCGGGTCAGCCAGGACGAGTTCAGGCAGATGGAGAGGGGCAAGGAGCTGTCTCAGGACGAAGTGCGAAAGGCCCAGGAACAGCTCCAACGCCTGACCGACTCCTATATTGGCCAGATGGACTCGCTGCGCAAGGAAAAGGAAACCGAGGTCATGGAGGTGTGACGCACTCCGTCGGCAGCTCCTCTGAGCTGGCTAACAGCGCGGATTCCGGCGCCCAGATGGTCCCGGCCCATGTCGCAATCATAATGGACGGCAATGGCCGGTGGGCCCGAAGCCGCGGCAAGCCTAGGTCTGACGGTCATCGCGCTGGCACCGACAACGTTCGGCGCGTTATCGAAAAATTCGCCGAGTTCGGCGTCAGCTATCTGACGCTCTTTGCGTTCTCTACCGAGAACTGGGCCCGCCCGACCAACGAGGTCGAGGTCTTGCTCGATATTCTTCGAGAGGTCATAGGGCGCGAGGCGCAGCTGCTGCACGAGCAAGGAGTGCGCATTCGACACGTCGGACGCCTCGACAGGCTTTCGCCTCAGCTCCGAGAGGCGATTCTCGAAAGCGTCGAGCTCACCAAGGACAACGGCGGCTTGACTCTCAACGTGGCCTTCGACTACGGAGGCAGGGCCGAAATCCTTAACGCCGTCAAACGCATTCTCGAGAGTGGGGTGACCCCAGGCGAGGTTACTGAAGACCTCTTTCGGCAGTACCTCTACACGGCCGAAACGCCCGACCCAGACCTTATCATCCGGACGTCGGGCGAGATGCGGCTGAGTAACTTCTTGCTGTGGCAGTCCGCCTACGCTGAGTACTACACGACTCCCGCTTACTGGCCTGATTTCGATGAGCGCGAGGTTGTCCGCGCGTTGGAAGCGTACGGCAATCGCCGGCGCAGGTTCGGCAGGGTCACGGCCGATAGCTCGCCGTAGAGCCGCCGCGCCGTCGGCTCGGTATGCCTCTATGACGGCGTCGAGGACTGTCTTTGACTTCCACGCAGCTCGATGCACAGACTACCGGCCCCCGCAACATGGCATCCAGGGTAGCCACCTCCGCCGTTGCCATCCCCGTAGTCGTACTCGTCATCTGGCTCGGAGGCGCATGGTTCGCGGCGGTCGTAGCCCTGCTGGCTGGCGGTAGCGCGCTCGAGCTGTCCGCGATGGCCCGGCGATGGGGAGATCGGCCCTTCGTTCCCGCAGCCGTCATCTGGTCCGCGGGACTCATCGGCGCCTCGTACTTGGTAGGTAGGGAAATCTCCAGCGGAAACGTCGCCCTGCCCTGGGTGAGCGTCGGAGCGGGCCTGAGCCTTCTGTGGCTGTGGCGTCGGCCTCTTCGCGGAACAGGACCATCGGGTTGGCTCGTGACCGTGGCCATCGTCCTCTACACAGGCGGGCTCCTGTTTCATGCCCCTGTGCTCCGGGCGCTGGACCACGGGCGAGAGTGGATGCTGTTTCTCATCCTGGTGACCTTCGCCGCGGACACGAGCGCGCTTTTGGTGGGAAAGCTGGCCGGAAGACACCCGCTTGCGCCATCGCTTAGCCCCGCGAAAACATGGGAGGGAGCAACCGGAGGAGCCGCGGGCGCGGTAGTAGCGAGCGTTGCGGCCGTGTACGCATTTGGACTGGATGCCGCCGTGTGGAAGGTCGTTGCGCTCGGAGTGGTGATCGGCATTTCAGGGCAGCTAGGGGACCTCTTCGAGTCCCGCCTCAAGCGGACTGCTGAGGTTAAGGACTCGGGATGGGCCGTTCCGGGCCATGGTGGTCTTCTAGACCGCCTAGATTCCATTGTTTTCAACCTGGTCGTCGTGTATTATTTCGTGGCATGAAACGCGCTACAAAAGGCCTTGCAGTACTCGGTTCGACGGGCTCCATCGGCACGCAGACGTTGGAAATCGTTCGAGCATTTCCCAACGATTTTCGCATCGTGGGGCTCGCGGCGCATAGAAGCCTCGGCCTGCTCGAGAGCCAGGTAAGAGAGTTCAGCCCAAGTCTGGTGTCGTGTCAAGGCACCCGCGAGGAGAAGGCCCACCTTCTGTCCAACGGGTGCGAAGAGTGCGACATGACTACGATGGTTCGGGACCCGAACGTCGATATGGTCGTCACGGCGACCGTGGGCGACGTGGCTCTCGGCCCTACTTTTGCCGCCATCGAGGAAGGGAAGACAGTCGCGGTTGCCAACAAGGAGACGGTGGTCATGGCCGGGGAGATGGTCACCGCCCACGCCAGGCTCCACGATGTTCCTCTGCTCCCACTGGACAGCGAGCCCAACGCCATATGGCAGTGCCTTCGCGGTGAGGACAAGGAAGTCTCCAGGCTGATCATCACGGCGTCGGGAGGCGCGTTCCGCAAGAAACCTCTAAATGAGCTGGCCAAGGTCACGGCCGATCAGGCGCTGAACCACCCGACGTGGAAAATGGGGGCCAAGATAACGGTCGACTCGGCCACCATGATCAACAAAGCCTTCGAGGTTATCGAGGCCCACTGGCTCTTCGAGGTGCCGTGGGAAAACATCGAAGTCGTCATCCACCCGCAGAGCGTCATACACTCGATGGTCGAGTTCGTAGACGGCTCCGTCAAGGCCCAGTTAAGCCCTCCGGACATGCGGCTGCCTATCCAGTACGCCTTGTTCTACCCGGATAGGGTCTATAATGAGAGTATCCGCAAGTTCGATCCGGTGGCCACGGGAGCGCTTACGTTCGAGCCATGGGAGGAGGAGCGCTACCCATGCTTCGACCTGGCGCTGAGCATCGCCAAGCGTGGTGGCACGTGGCCGGCGGCTCTGTGCGGCGCCGATGAGGCGGCGGTGGAAGGCTTCCTTGCAGGGCACATCGGATTCCTGGAGATCGGCCCGGTGATTCAAGATGCGCTGGCCGAACATCAAAACATCGAGGAGCCGTCGCTGGAGGATGCAATCTCAGCGGCGAACTGGGCGCGGGAGCAGGTGTCTGCGTTAATGGGGGGTTAGGGCGTGGCGCGACGTGGTGGCTGGCGGCTTGTGTGGCTATTGGGTGTACCCCTACTGGTGTTCCTTCTCCTCGTCGTACTGCCGTTTCTGCCCGTCGGCCTGCCGACGTGGTTACTCATCGTTCCCCTCCTGGGGTTCCTGGTCTTCATCCACGAACTAGGTCACTTCGTCACCGCCAAGCGCTTCGGTATCACCGTCCACGAGTTTGGTATCGGGTTTCCTCCGCGTATCTTCGGGGTGAAATATGGCGAAACGACCTACACCATCAACTGGATCCCCCTGGGCGGATTCGTCCGCTTGGAGGGCGAAGACGGGCGTGGCGCGACTCCAGATGCTGACCCCGAAAGCGATCCAAACAGCTTCGCCAGCCAGAGCGTCCTTCGGCGAGCAATAGTCCTTAGCGCCGGCTCGATAGTGAACCTCGCAGCCCCGGTCGTTATCTTCACGATACTGTTCATGATCCCTCAAGATACGGTCGTCGGGTCCGTGGTGATCAGCGGAGTCGCTCCTGGCTCACCGGCACTGGAGGCCGGCCTGCGGCCTGGGGATACCATAGTGGCGGTCGACGGGAAGAAGATCGACAACTCCGGGAAGCTGATTCAGCGGATTATGGCGAAGCTGGGAGCTACGATCGAGCTGACGGTCAGGCGAGGGTCCATCGTGAGCGGCCTCGGGACCTCCCCGGAGTTCTCCACGGTGGAGACTGTCCGCCTGGTGCCTCGACTGAATCCACCCGATCTCAAGGTGGTGGACGCGGTTTCGGACCCGGGGCGGGAGGTTTCCCTGTCCGATGCCCGAAGGTACAACGCTCAGCTCGAGCTGGGCCAGATCATGACGCAGGGACCTACCGGGATCATGATCGGGACAGCCAATGTGCGAATCGTCAAAGAGAGCTTTCCTATTTGGGAAGCCGTCCCCATGTCCTTCGGCAAGATGCGAGACGTGGTCCTCATATCAAAGAACGGCATCTCGCGCTGGGTCGCCGGCGGCCCTGACCCCGGTTTGGCAGGGCCGATAGGCATCGCCAGGATCACCGGCCAGGTCGCCGAGGCCGGAATATCGCCGGTGTTCGAGCTTATGGCGCTCATTAGCCTGAGCCTGGGAATCTTCAACATGCTGCCCATACCGGCGCTGGACGGGGGTCGCTTCCTGTTCGTCATGATCGAGTGGGTCCGCCGTGGCAAGCGCATCTCCCCCGAGCGCGAGGGGCTGGTCCACCTCATCGGCTTCGTCGTGCTCATCGGCTTCATAGTGCTCATCAGCATATCGGACATCCAGCGCATCTTGAACGGTACCGACCTCTTAAGGTAGGCTATAACTCGAAAATCCCTCCTCCCATCGAGAACGGAGAGGGTTAAAGGGAGAGCGTTAACGAGAGGGTGTGACCATCGGTTGCTGCTCAGCGCGCCCCTCCCCGTACCTTCCCTCCGTTCCTTAGTCGCATCGCGTCGGGGAGCCTTTCATGAAAAAGCGCCGCATCACGAAGCCTGTCTACGTCGGTGAAGTCAAGG
>JADFIF010000137.1 GCA_022566795.1 Chloroflexota bacterium | reverse complement strand
CCGGCGATAGCATCGTCGTGGCGCCCAGCCAGACCCTCTCCGACAAGGAGTACCAGATGCTTCGGTCGGCCAGCCTCAAGATCATTCGAGAGCTGGGCATCGAGGGCGGTTGCAACGTCCAGTTCGCACTGGCCCCCGGCGACGTAGTGGCCGAGACTCTGCCCGGCCAAGCCGACGGCGAGAGCCAATACTACGTCATCGAGGTGAATCCGAGGGTGAGTCGCAGCTCGGCACTTGCCAGCAAAGCGACGGGATACCCCATCGCCAGGGTCGCGGCCAAGATCGCGGCCGGCAAACGCCTCGACGAGATACTCAACGCCGTCACCCAGCAGACGATGGCCGCATTCGAGCCTGCCCTCGACTACTGCGTCGTCAAGATTCCCCGCTGGCCCTTCGACAAGTTCCCGGGTGGGGACCGCACCATCGGCACCCAGATGAAGGCCACGGGCGAGGTGATGGCTATCGACCGCACCTTCGAGGCGGCCTTCCAGAAGGCGGTCAGATCGCTGGAGATCTCGAACCGCTCGCTGCTGTGGGAAGATCCCCAGTGGCTGGCGCCGCCGAGCCCGGCAAACGGCGCCCAAGGCGATGCAGTCAGCCATCTGACGGCGCTACACAAAAAACTCGAAGCAAATGACGAGCGCCTGTGGGCACTGATGGCCGCCCTCAGGCGTGGCACAGCTCCCGAGGAGGTGTCGCGAGTCACCGGCATCGACCCGTGGTTTACCAGAGCCTTCAACAACATCGCGGTCATGGAGGCCCGCCTGCTGTCCGAACACCTGGACGTTGAGCTACTGCGTCAGGCCAAGCGCCTCGGCTTTTCGGACGACAAGATCGGCGTGCTTACCGACAGGTCGGGCGAACATGTGCGCAAGCTTCGCCACCAGTGGGATCTTCGGCCCGTCTACAAGATGGTCGACACCTGCGCCGCCGAGTTCGAGGCGCAGACTCCCTACTTCTACAGCACGTACGAGCAGGAGAACGAGGCCGAGCCCATCCGAGGGAGCAAGGCCGTGGTGGTGGGCAGCGGGCCGATACGCATCGGTCAGGGCATCGAGTTCGACTACTGCTCGGTTCACGCCGCATGGGCTCTCCAGGCGCTGGGCGTCAAGAGCATCATGGTGAACTCGAACCCTGAAACGGTGTCGACCGACTTCGACACCAGCGACCGCCTCTACTTCGAGCCCCTCGACGAAGAGAGCGTGCGAGACGTGATCGAAGCCGAGGCCTCGATCACGGACGACGACGAGATCGTCGTGCCTCCGGCGATTGTCCAGTTCGGGGGCCAGACGGCCATAAACCTGTCCCAGTCGTTGAACAAGGTCCACCTACCCATCCTTGGCTCCACGGCGGAGTCCATAGATATCGCATCGGACCGCCACCTGTTCGAGGAGTTCCTGGCCCAAGCGGGCATACCGAATCCTCCCGGCGCGGCGGTTGCAGACCTCGAGCAGGCCCTGCGCGTAGCGGAGGAGATTGGCTATCCGGTGCTGGTCCGGCCCAGCTACGTACTGGGCGGCCGAGCGATGGAGATCGTCCAGAACGCCACCGAGATGGAGCGGTACATGTCGGCGGCGTTGGAGGCGGGTGGCGGCCGCCGGCTGCTGGTAGACAAGTACTTCGAGGGCCGCGAGGTGGAGGTCGACGCCGTCTCCGACGGCGAGTCCGTGCTGATTCCGGGCATCATGGAGCACGTCGAGCGCGCCGGCGTCCATAGCGGCGACTCCATGGCCATCTACCCCGGCCTGACGCTGTCCGAGGATGAGGTCAACACCATCGTCGACTACACCACCCGCATCGGCCGCGAGCTGCAGGTCAACGGCCTCATGAACATCCAGTACGTGCTGGTGGGCGGAGCCCCCTACAGGAGCCCGGGCGATGATGGTGCCCGGACCAACGCTCAGCGCACCGAGGTCTACGTAATCGAGGTCAACCCCAGAGCCAGCCGGACCATCCCCTTCATATCCAAGGTCACGGGCGTCCCCATGGTGCGGCTCGCCGTCGGGGTCATGCTGGGCAAGTCCCTGAAAGAGCAAGGTTACGAGGGCGGCCTGTGGAAGCGCCAGAGGCTGGTCGCCGTCAAGGCCCCGGTGTTTTCGATGTCGAAGCTGTCGGGCGTGGATACCTACCTCAGTCCTGAGATGAAGTCCACCGGCGAGGTCATGGGCATCGACTACGAGTTCGGCCCGGCGGCCTTCAAGGCGCTGATGGCGGCGGGCCTCACGCTGCCTCCCAAAGGCTCCATCCTGCTCAGCATCGCGGACCGCCACAAGCCCGACGCAGTGCCCATGATCAAGAACCTGGCGGAGGCGGGATATAACCTGTACGCCACCGACGGCACCGGGGCGATGGTGAGAGACCTGGGAATTCCAGTCGTGGTGGTCGCGAAGGTCCTCAGCTCATATCACCCGAACGTCGTCGATCTGATCGTGGATGGCACCGTCGACGCCGTGGTGAACACCGTGACCGGCGACCGCGAGACCCTGCAAGATGGCTTCCACATCCGGCGCGCCGCCGTCGACAAGCGCATCCCGTGCTTCACGTCGCTGGACACCGCCCGCGTCGCCGTCGAGAGCCTCGTCGATGGCTCCGGCGGCTACAGCGTCAAGCCCATGAGCGCCTACCTGGCAGGGCGGTAGCCACCGCCGTCTACAGCTAAAGCCTTAAGAACTCGTCGACGGAGAGGCCTGCCTGCCTTACGATCGCTCGCACCGTTCCCTCAGGCAGGTCGCCAGCATGATTTGGCACGGTCGTCCGTTTCTTGGTCGTGGGATTCCACCATATCTCGTGGCTACCTTTGGCTTGCCGGTCAAATCGGAACCCAGCGTGCCTCAGCTTGCGGATGACCTCGGCTGCTCGCAGGCCTGCGAGTCCGGCCACTAGCCGACGGCCACCGGTATCCGCAACTCAACGCCCGCGGCGGGGGGCTCTCTGAGCGCGCTAGGAAGTTCGTCACCGTGCTCGCGATAGGACTCCACAAGCTTGCGAGCGACGTCCTGCGCTATTTCCAGCGTTTCAGCCACGGTGCGTCCCTGGGCTACAAGTCCAGGCAAGTCGTCGCTAGTGACTAGGAACCCGCCCTCAGGCAACTCCTCCATTTGGACCGTCAGCAGCGCTTCATGCATTTCATCTCCTAGCTCCGCCCCACTCCTGTAAGCATACCATCTACACGGCGGTCGCGAGGAACGGAAAAGTGTCCTGAGAATTAACCCATCAAACATGCTACTCAGCGCTGCGCACGCTATACTACCTAGTCGAACGGACCGATCAGCCAAGTCATCGGGACACCAAACCATGATCCCCCTCAGGCTGGCCCTCAAGAACTTCATGAGCTACCGGGGCGAGGCGCCCGTCTTGGACCTCGAGGGCATCCACGTGGCGTGCCTCTGCGGCGACAACGGCCACGGCAAGACGGCCCTGCTGGACGCTATCACCTGGGCGCTGTGGGGTCAGGCTCGCGCGCGCACCCAAGAAGAGCTCGTACATCAGGGCCAGACGGATATGTCGGTCGAGCTGGACTTCGCCGCTCAGGGACAGCGGTACAGGGTGTCCCGAAGTCATTCGCGCTCGGTCCAGGCCAGGCAGGGCAAGACCGACTTCAACCTCTTCGTAAGCTCGGGCAACGGCTTTCGCGCCATTTCCGAGGAGTCTATACGCGGCACCCAGGCGAAGCTCGAGGAGATTCTTCACCTCGACTATGAGACCTTCATTAACACCGCCTTCCTCCGCCAGGGCGACGCCGACCGCTTTACCACCAGCAGGCCCGCGGAGCGCAAGGCAACCCTGGCCCAGGTCCTGGACCTGTCCTACTACGATCGCCTGGAGGAGAGGGCCCGGACTCGAAGCCGTGCCATCCGCGAAGACATTGTCGGGCTGGACACCGAGATATCCCTGGGGCGTCAAGAGATAGACCGAAGGCCCGAGTACGAAGAGCGGCTCGCGTCGGTCAGCGAAGCCCTCGCGTCGCTGGGCCCGGAGGTCGAGGCGCTGCAAGCTGTGGCCCAGAACCTCCGGCGCTCGGTGGAAGGCCTCAGGGAGAGCGGTCTCGAGCTCGACAAGCTGGTCCAGCGGCTCCCGGAGCTGGAGGTGGATGTCTCCAGACTCGAGACTCAGATGAAGCGCCACGAGTCCCGAGTCGTCGATTTCGAGACGGCGCTAGGCCGCAGGTTCGAGATCGACGAGGGCTACGCCAAACTGGAGGAGACCCGAGCGCGTTTGGCGCAGCTCGAGCAGGCCCTGGCCCGGAGTCACGAGCTGGGCCGGGCCAAAGGTCGCCTGGAGCAGGAGCTTGCGGTTCAGGGCGCAAGGCTCTCGGCCGAGCTCAACCAGCTTCGAAAGACTTTGGCGGAGGACCTGGAGCCCAGGGCCAACACCCTGGACGCAATCGAGAGCGAGGTACGAGACCTCGAACGGGAGCGGAACGCCCATGAGGGGCTTGAGGCCGACGTCGGCCGCAGCCAGCGTGAGGGTCAGGAGGCGGCCGCGCGTGTTCAGTACCTCGAGCAGGCCAACGCCGTCCTAAAGGCCGAGATGGAGGAGTCTCGCGAGAAGTTCGACATGCTGGAGCGGGGCGACACCGTGTGTCCCCTTTGCAATCAGCCTCTGGGAGCCGAAGGCAAGGAGCACCTCCGCGCCGAGTATCGGACACTGGGCTTGGAGCGGAAGCAACGCCACGAGGACAACTCGCGCGAGCGAGAGGCCCTGGAGGCCAGCGGTAAGAAGATTGCCCAGCGCCTCTCGCAGATGGCGGGGCATCTGACGCGGGAGCGACAGCGGGTAGACGGCAGGCTGGCCGTCCTGCAACGCCAGCGAGCGGAGTCGTTGGAGGCGCGAGCGTCCGCCGGCCGGGTGTCGGCCGAGCTTCAGCGCGTCGACTCGACCATCGCCAGCGGCGATTTCGCGCTGGACGAGCGTGCGGCGCTGGCGGCACTGGAGGAGGAGACGTCGGCCCTCGGATACGACGCCGCAGAGCATCAGCTCGTGCGAGGACGAGGCGTCGAGCTAGAGCCGTACGCCGAGCTCCATCGCAGGCTCGCTGACGCGGCCGAAGGGCTGCCCCTCGAGCACGAGGCGCTGCAGACCGCCCGGGAGCTTGTTCAAGGCCGCCAAGCCGAGCTTAAGGACGCTCTCCGGCGTAGGATAACCCTGGAAGGCGAGCTGCGAGAGCTTCCAGCCCGCGAATCGCAGCTTCGGGAGGCCGACGGGCGGCTGGGGGACACGAACGAGCGCCGAGATGCCGCCCTGGTCGAGCAGGGGGTGCTCGCGCAGCAGATGGAGCGCTGCGACGAGCTGGCCCGCGATATCGCCAAGAAAGAGCGCCGGCGTGTCGATCTCTCGGACGAGTCGAGAACGTACGACGAGCTGGCGAGGGCCTTTGGCAAGAACGGCATCCAGGCTTTCATAATCGAGAGCGCCATTCCCGGATTGGAGTCCGACGCCAACGAGCTGCTGGGGCGCCTCACGGAGAACCGCATGCACCTGCGCCTCCAGCTCCTGGAGGGCAGGAGGGACGGTCGCACCGGCCTTGCATCCGAGGAGCTGGACATCAAGATAGCCGACGAGGTGGGCACCCGCAGCTACGAGACCTTCAGCGGGGGCGAGGCCTTCCGCATCAACTTCGCGCTCCGCATAGCCCTCTCGAAGCTGCTGGCGCGGAGGTCCGGCGCGCCCCTACCCATCCTGTTCATAGACGAGGGGTTCGGCTCTCAGGACACCGCGGGCCAGGAGCGGCTGACTGAGGCCATTCAGTCGATTCAGGACGACTTCGAGAAGATCATCGTGATCACGCACGTGGACCAGATCAAGGAGGCTTTCCCAGTTCGCATCGAGGTCACGAAGGACAGCAACGGCTCGACGTTTCGGTTGGTGTAGGCGTGCGCACTTTGGTCTATCGTCTGACCCGTTGCCACCGCTCGCCCCTAACAGGCTGATGAAAAATGGGGAGTGCAGTCCCGATCCGTCGGGATTGCCGGGAGACAGCCTGCCCTGAGCACTGCCGAAGGGGTGTCCCTCAGATACTATTTCTTCCCTTTCTTCCCTCGAACGGCGCCAGAGGGGCGGTCGAAACAGTTTTTCAGCGCCCCGCTAACGTGAAGTGACAGCCAACAAGCCAGGCGGACTCAGCGTGGTCACCGGCGCCTTCGGGTACACGGGCCGATATATCGCCAAGCGGCTGCTTGCGGCCGGCGCGCCCGTCAAGACGATCACCGGGCACCCGGACAGGGCTCACACCCTCGGTGGCAATATCGAGGTCGCGCCTCTCGACTTCGAAGACCAGGACGGCCTGGCGCGAAGCCTCGAGGGCGCCGATGTCCTCTATAACACATACTGGGTGCGTTTTGCTCGCGGCACGACCACCTTCGACACCGCCGTGAGCAACTCCCGCGCCCTGATCAGGGCCGCCGAGCGGGCCGGGGTGCGACGGCTCGTCCACATCAGCATCACGAACGCCTCCTCCGAGTCGGGGCTGCCATACTTCCGGGGCAAGGGCCTGGTCGAGGAGGCAGTTGCGACTTCGGACCTGTCCTACGCCATCATTCGACCTACTGTAATCTTCGGACCCGAGGACATCCTGATCAATAATATCGGCTGGGTCCTGCGAAGGTTCCCGGTGTTCGCGGTCTTCGGGTCGGGTGACTACAAGGTCCAGCCGGTCTTCGTGGAGGATGTTGCGGAGATAGCCGTCGCGGCCGCCCAGCATGACGCGACGGAAACCATCGATGCGGTAGGCTCCGAGACGTTTGGCTACGAGCAGCTGGTCCGGCTTGTGGCGGCGGCGGTAAACAGCAGGGCGAGGATAGCCCACGTGAGTCCGGCAGTGGCGATGTGGCTCTCCAGGGTGGTCGGGTACATAGTCCGAGACGTCGTCGTCACGCGAGACGAGATCGACGGACTGATGGCGGGCCTCCTCGTCTCAGAGGGCCCAGCCACGGGCGCGACGAGGTTCAGCGAATGGCTGGAGCAAAACGCCGAGAGCATCGGCGCTAGGTACACGTCGGAGCTCTCCCGCCACTACAGGTGACCCCCGGCCGGGCCCGCGCGTCAGAGCTCGATGTCCCTGAGATCGGAGGAGATGGCCAGCCGGGCGGCGGTCTGGCCCTGGACCTCCTCCGCGGTCCAGCCGGGCGCCACCTCCGCCAGCAGCAGTCCCTCGGGCGTGACCTCCAGCACGGCGATGTCGGTTACGATAAGGCTCACGCACCCCCTGCCGGTCAGCGGGTAGGAGCACTCAGGCACGATCTTTGGTGTGCCGCTCCTGTCCGTATGCTCCATGGCGACGATCGTCCGGCGTGCGCCCGCGGCCAGGTCCATCGCGCCGCCGACGTTGCCGACGCCGCGCTCGGGAAGCATCCAGTTCGC
>JADFIF010000026.1:216-25535 GCA_022566795.1 Chloroflexota bacterium | reverse complement strand
GCACCGGCGCCCGCACCGGCCCCTGCGCCAGCACCGGCCCCTGCGCCCGCACCGGCCCCTGCGCCAGCGCCAGCGCCTGCCCCGGCCCCTGGGCCGGCAATGGAGGCTGCTAGTCTCACGTTCTGGAACGGCCTGGCCGCCGGGTGTGAGAAGCGGGGAGGCCACCTGAAGCTGGGCAACCGGATAACCGAGTTCACCAACCTGAACCCACCGACTATCAACCAGGTGATACAGTTCTCCATTACCGCCGAGGTCCTCTCGGGCCTTGTGCAGCTGGACCAGAACCTGAACCCCGTCCCGGACCTGGCGGAGAGCTGGTCAGTGTCCAGCGACTCGCTGACGTACACCTTCAAGCTGCGGCCCAACGCCAAGTTCCACGACGGCCGCCCGGTGACGGCAGACGACTGGGTCTTCACATACGACCACCAGCTGGACCCCGCCACTCAGTCGATCCACACCAAGGGACTGGAGGGCGTAAACCGGCCCGTGAAGATCGACGACCTCACCCTGGAGATCTCCTCGGTCTTCCCAAGGGCATCGTTCCTCACCAAGGTGGTGGAGCGCGCCAGCGGCCGGGTCATGACGCTATCGGACAAGGAGTACATCGCCAGGGTGGGCGAGGGCGGAATGAACCGCAAGCCCCAGGGCGCCGGGCCCTTCAGGGTAACCGACCACTTCTTCGGCGAGAGGTTGGAGCTCGAGGCGGCGCGGGACACCTACTACGACCCCACCATCCCGTGCGTCGACACGCTGACCCACTTCAATATCCCGGAGTTCACCACGCTCATCGCCGCCCTGGAAACCGGCGAGGTGGACATCATCTACGACTTCGCCCCGCAGTTCTGGGACCAGCTCGAGGAGGACCCGAGCATAGTCGTCGACACGACGCCTGACGTGGGCTTCCAGATGGTGGCCTTCAACGTCAGGGGCGACCGGGGCGCGAAGATGGGTCTGCCGACCGCTCCCTGGGACGACATCAACGTCGTCTACGCCATGGGCAACGGTCTCGACCGGCAGGCGTACATCGATCGAGCCTTCCAGGGCCGGGCCATCCCGTCATACGGCCCGATCCCTCCGGGGGAGAAGTTCTACTTCCGGGACCTGAGCGGCACCAGCAGGCGTACCTTTGACCTGCCCAAGGCCAAGAAGCTGATGGCAGATGCCGGGTTCGCTGAGGGGTTCGAGATGACGGTCATGACCACGCCGGTTAACAAGGTACCCCTCGAGGTGCTGGCGGGCCTGTGGAAGGACAGCCTCAACATCACCATCATCCCGGACATCGTGGAGTCGTCGATATATCAGCCACGCCGCGCGGTGGGCGAGTACGAGGCCTTCATGGGCGGCAGCGGCGGCGACCCCGACCCGGACGACGCCATTGACGACTGGTTCGCCGACGGCGCGAAGTTCAACACCTACGGGTACAACGACGAGGTCGTCAACCGTCTGAACCTGAAGCAGAAGGCCGCGGTGGACCTGGACCAGCGGCTGGAGTTCGTCCAGGGGATCAGCGACAGGATGGACGAGACCTTCCATGGCACCTTCACGCACCACAACATCCAGGGAACCGCCTATCAAGACTACGTGAAGGGCTACGTCTGGATCCACGCCCTCAGGCAGCTTGGTGCCGTCTGGCTGGACAGGTAGGGTCTTCTCCGCCGGAATCTGAGTCCGGCCGGAAGACGTAGAACAGGGAGACCACGCCTCACCAAGAGGTGTGGTCTCCCGTAGTAGGTGGCGGAGGAGCAGCGCCCACAGCTGTGTAGGGTTCAGGAAGAACGAAGCTCGCATTTATTATGCAAAGATACCTAATACGTCGACTCCTTTTCTCGCTGTTTGCAGTCTGGGCCACGATGACCCTGACCTTTGTCTTCATGCGGGCACTGCCCGGCGACCCCATTACCACCATGGTGGGCTCAGAAGGGGACCCGGCAACCATCGAGGTGATCAAGAACAGGCTGGGCCTGGATAAGCCCGTCCCAATACAGTATTTCTACTACCTTCGGAGCATCGTCCGGCTGGACCTGGGCGACAGCATCTACCTGAGGCTGCCGGTACTGGACCAGATGAAGGAAGCCTTACCCAGGAGCTTGAGCCTGGCGGCCGTCGCCTTCATCATCGGAGTGGGCATCGGGATACCGGCGGGGGTCATATCGGCGGTGCGGCGGTACAGCATATGGGACCACGTGGCCACCATGGTGGCGTTCACGGGCCTGGCCATGCCGTCCTTCTGGCTTGGCATAGTGCTGATCATCGTCGTGGGCGTCAAGCTCAACCTCCTGCCCGTGTTCGGCTACCACCCGCTATACGACTCTGACGGGGTCCACTTCTGGCCCTGGCTGTCACGCCTGATCCTGCCGGCGATAGCAACGGGCACCGGCATAGCTGCGATACTGGCCCGGCAGACCCGCTCCGCCATGCTGGAGACTCTAAACCAGGACTATATACGCACCGCCTATGCCAAAGGAATGAGGGAGCGGGTGGTCATATGGCGCCACGCCTTCCGAAACAGCCTTATCCCCGTGATCACCGTCATGGGCATCGTGCTCGCGCTGCTGCTGAACGGCGTCGTTATCATCGAGAACGTCTTCGCTTTTAGGGGACTGGGGCGGCTGCTGGTCGACAGCATCCTGGGCCGTGACTACCCAATTGTCCAGGGCGTCATCATCTTCATAGCCATTCTCTTCATATCCGCCAATTTCGTCGTCGACATACTCTACGCATTCATCAATCCGAGGATACGCTACTCCGATTAGCGGGGCGCTGAAAAAGTCTTTCGACCATCGCTCCGGCGCCTTTTCGAGTGAGGAAGAGGAAAG
The DNA here is from genome assembly GCA_022566795.1 of Chloroflexota bacterium. GTDB lineage: Bacteria > Chloroflexota > Dehalococcoidia > Lucifugimonadales > JADFIF01. The sequence goes on along the minus strand of JADFIF010000026.1, from coordinate 22,719 downwards.
GGAAGAAATTGTATCTGAGGGATACCCCTTCGGCGGTGCTCAGGGCAGGCTCTCAGACTCCCGGCAATCCCGACTTGTCGGGATCTGCACTCCCCATTTTTCATCGGCCGACTAGGAGAACGCGCGCATGAGCCAGCAGGCAGAGGCGACCCTGGAAGTAGCGGCCCAGGCGGGACTTCGTAAAAAGGGCATCGGGGTCTATTGGCGGCGCTTCCGTCAAGACAAGCGCGCCGTGTTCGGCCTGGTCATTATCGTTATGTTTTCGATCGCCGCGGCATTTGGGGGGTGGATTACGCCGTACGACGCCCAGGCCCAGCACTACGAGCTGTTGGAGCCCCCAAGCATCGGCCATCCTCTGGGTACGGACAACCTCGGAAGAGACCTTCTGAGCCGGCTCATGATCGGCGCCCGTACCTCCATGATCGTCGCGATCTTCGGGCTGACGTTCGCGGCGCTGGTGGGCATCCCTCTGGGGCTCCTGTCCGGGTACTACGGGGGCTGGGTCGATATGGTCGTGATGCGCTACATCGACATCCAGTGGGCCTTTCCCAACTTCATCATCGCCGTGATGCTGGTGGGCATTTTCGGACTGGGAGTGCAGAACGTGATCATGGCCATATTCCTGGCCTATATCGACGACTTCGCGCGTGTGGTCCGCGGCATGGTGCTCTCGATCAAGGAGGAGGACTACGTCATCGCGGCCAGAGGCATCGGCGTGAGCGACCTGCGCATGATGGTAAAGCACATCTTTCCCAACGCCATGCCTCCGGTCATCGTGCTGTCATCGGTCTTCTTCGCCGCAGCCATTCTCATCGAGGCCGGCCTCACGTTCCTTGGGCTAGGGGTGTCACCCCTCACTCCGACCTGGGGCTCGGTCCTCAACGACGCTCGGCCCTTCTTCGCCCGGGCCTGGTGGCTGGGGACTTTCCCGGGTCTGGTGATCATGTTCGTGGTCCTCGCGGTGAACTTTGTGGGGGACGCCATACGCGACCTCAACGACGTGCGCGAGTACAGCGGGATTACAACTAGCGCGTAGGGGTCGCAACGGAATTGCCCATTTGCTCGACACCTCACCCTCCGTAGGGGCTGGCCCCCGCGCCTACCCGAACGCTGGGCAACCACGGGGGGTTGCCCCTACGATGGCTTCCTCGACCTCCAGCGCGCTCCGGTGACGCGAGGGCGCTCTGCTTAGACGATTCCGCTACCGGCGCCATCCCACGTTCGAAGTCGCGGTCATCGCCGCGATGTTCCTCGCCGCTTTGCTCACCGCCACCTTCCTGCTGACGGGGAGTCGCCAAGACGCGCAGCCGGATCTCCCCAAGGGCGCGCAAGGGGTGTGGCGCGCCCAGTCCAGCAACACCGACGTCACGCTCACCGACGTGGCCTTCGCGGATTCGAGTCGCGGCTGGGCCGTGGGCGTCGGCGGCACTGTCTTGCACACGTCCGACGGCGGAACGACCTGGGAGCGCCAGGACAGCGGCACCACCGTTACCCTTCTAAAAATGAGCTTCGTCAGCCCAGAGGAGGGCTGGGCTGTGGGCAAGCTAGGAGTCGTCATCCACACCCGCGACGGGGGCAAGACCTGGGAGCGGCAGGCGGCCGACGCTACGCTGGGCCTCAACCTCCTCGGAGTGTCCTTTGTCGACGCGCAGACGGGTTGGGTGATGACCGAACGTGGGAGCGTGATGCTCAAGACAGAAGACGGCGGCAAGACGTGGGCGCGCCAATTTATCAGCAATACCGGTCTGCGCTCGGACCTGGCCTTCGTCGACGCGCGCCAGGGCTGGGCCGTGTTCGCCGGAGGCAGTCTGCTCCGCACCTCGGAGGGAGGCGAAACCTGGGCGCACCAGCCCGGCGTAAATGGGGTTCAGCTCGGGACGACCGGAGCGTTCTTCCTGGACGAGAACAATGGGTGGATATCGGGATGGCGCGGGAAGCGACAGGGCTTAGGATCCGGCCTCCAGTTCTTGCGCTTCTTGACCGATGGAATGGTCGCACGCACCACGGACGGTGGGGCAACCTGGACCAGGCATGACTCGGACACCGGGCACACCTTACGGGACGTCGCCTTCGTGGATGCGCTGAGAGGGTGGGCCGTGGGAGCGTTCGGCACGATCGTCGGCTCCGATGACGGTGGAATCACCTGGATACCATGGCCGAGCGGGACAGAAGCCGGGCTCAGGGGAGTTGCCTTTGTGGACCGCAACAACGGTTGGGCGGTTGGGGAGGACGGCACCATTCTCAAGTTTGGGCCGCTTTGACCACGCCGGAGCCGGAAGTTCTTCTCTGGCCAGCGGGAAACGGGCCAGCGGGAAACGAGAGCCGAGGGATGGCCGAAAGGGCTCTGAGCGCGCGGCTGGCTAGCGCCCGTTTGCGTTGGAGGCGCGTGCGCCTCGGCCGCGAAGGTCGTACCCCTGAAGTCTTGGGGGGTTGGGGCGCTCAGGCGCCTCCTCCACCAAGGTGTGGCCCATGCCTTGTGTTGGCAGGGGCGCCCCGATCTCCGCCTCGTCGTCCACCACCGTCAGCTTATCGAGCGCGCTGACCGAAGACTCGAGCTCGGCCCTGACTCTTTCCGACAGCTTCCTAACCGCGGTGTGTGCCCGGGACTCTAGCCGCTTTGCCTTCTCGCCGGCGGCTGAGACGATGTCTTCGGCGCGACGCTCAGCCTCACCCACGATAGTTGCAGCTTGCGCCTCAGCCTCTCGCTCCGCGTCCTCCCGGACTCCTCGCGCAAGCCTGTCTGCCTCGGCGAGCAGCTGCTCGGCAAGCCCGAGGATGGTAGATTGGCGGCCTGTCTCCTGGTCCTCTTCCGAGGCTTGCTTCTGATCCTTATCGTCGGAGTCAGCCATCCGGGCCTCCTTGCGGCACCAGAGCACGTCGCGTGTCTCGTCGGGTCGTGACCTACGGTCACCACATGATCGCCCGAACGAAACCCAGATGGCATCCGACCAAAGTACCATCGCATGGAGAGATTTGTACTGCCGGCCGTCCAGTACCGCCTCGGTCCGTACCGACAGGCGAGGGTGAGGCCCAGGCCCGGAGACTACTCTGACCGGTGCCTAGCCCCCAGCGCCTCCTCCCATCTGAGGTACGTGACCATATCCGCATAGCTGCGGTCGACTCCAGAGGGCACGACGTCGGTGGGAGAAGACATGACTCCCGCGAGCCCGGTCTCGAGGCTGAGGCCTGCCTCGTGCCACCTCTCCATGCCCCCATCCAATACGGACACGTCGGCATACCCCAGCTCCTCGAGGGCCCTGGCCGCCAGCGCGGAGTTGAGGCCGTCGTTGCAGGTGACGGCGACGGGAGCGGCCTTGCTACGGGCTACGCCTTCGATCTGGAGCTCAAGCCACCCTCTCGGGACCCACCGAGAGCCCGGCACGTGGCCCCTGGCGAAGTCCTGGCTGGTGTCCACGAAAATCACCGTCGACGTGGCTAAGGAGCTCACCAGCTGCTGCGGGGAGACGAGTCGAGCCTCTTCCCTGGCCTCGGCGACGCCGAAAGGTTCTGCCACGCTCATGCCCTGTTCAAGCGGCAGGCCCGACTCGGCCCACGCGGTTGTGCCGCCCTGTACGGCGTAGACTTGGCGGAACCCAATCTGCCTGTACCATGACGCGGTCGTGGTGGCCCGGGCCTTGCGATCGCAGCAGAATACGAGTGTGCTGTTCTTGACGACCGCCAGATCGTCGCAGCGTTGTACCGCCTGCCCGCCCGGCAACCAGCGAAAGCCCGGAATGTGGCCTCTTTCGTACTCTTCGCGCGTTCGGACGTCGACCAGGTAGACGGTGTCATGCTCGCCTCGAGCCGCTCGTGTCTGAAGCTCTCCCACGCTCAGCGAGCGGACGCCGTCTTCCTCAGCCAGTCGATCGGTGTAGGCGTCGGCGGCGGCAATGCCCTCGGGAGATGCGTCCTGCAACTCGACCCGATCGGCGCTCGTTTCGAGCTCGAGACCCGCCAGCACCCAGCCCGCGGTACCGTTTTCGAGCCCATAGACGTTGGTCAACCCCATCCTCTGCAGAGTTCTCGTGCCGATGATGCTGCGGGTACGCCCTGCACAGTTGACGATTACCGTGGCGTCACGGCTCAGGTCCTTGGTGATATCGGTGATATGCAGCGCCAGCTCCCCTCCGGGAACGCTCCGGCCCCCCGGGATGCAGAAGCGACGGTACTCCTCGGGCGTGCGCGTGTCGAGGATGATTAGCTCATCGCCCCGCTGCATTCGGTCGTGGAGCTCGGTCGACTTGATTGTAGGAACGTGGTGCTCCACCTGAACCCGCTCGCCGAAGATCTTGCTGGGCACGTTGACGCCCCATTCGGTGGGGAATCCCTGGGTAACCCAGTTGTTCATGCCGCCCTGCAAGACCGAGACGTCGGGGTAGCCCATCCGCTTCACGGTTGCGGCCGCAAGGGACGCGCGGCGCCCGTCATCATCGCACACGACGATAGGGACCCTCTTCACGGGCACGGCGTCGGCCATCTGGAACTCGAGCGATCGTCGCGGGATGAGGCTCGCCCCGGGAATGTGGGAGCTGTTGTACTCGCCGGCCTCTCGCACGTCGATCAGCGCGAACTGGGTGGTACCGGCGAGCAGGGCGCTCAACGCCGTGGGAGACACCGATGCGGACATGCTTACGACACCCTCCAGCGTTTAGAAACTATCTCAAAAGGCAAACGCCATATTCCCACCGACCCGCCCTCAGGGTCTTTTTGTTCCTGGGGGCACGTCCCCCAGGCCTCTTGCCAGTCCCGACTTGTCGGGATCTGGACTCCCCGGACGGGATTTTGAGATAGTTACTTGGGTCAGCTCGGTGGCTCTGACAGCGGCGGCCAGACTCGACGTTGCCTATTGGGGGCCGGAGCCACCGGCTAGCAGTTGTTGAACCTCTGGGTGGCGAAGTGGGTCACCTTTCCAGTCTCTAGGTCAAACTTGCTCCGCTCCAGACCGCGCAGGTCGGTGCCATAGACATGAATCTCGACGGTGGGCCGGTCCGTGAAGTTGTCCATCTGATGTATCTCATCGACATCGGGTATCAGAAGCGATACGTCCCCGGACTTGACGTGATTGACTCTGTCCTTCTCGAGCAGAGCGTAGTCCTCGCGCTGGCGGTCGTCGAGACGGCGGAAACGAGTCTCGGTGATGGAGTTTCCCAAGATACCGATCATGCCCCAGGTGCGGTGGTCATGCGGTCCCAAGTGGTCGCCGGGCCCCCACACCACCGCGGTAATCAGCAGCCCGTTTTCGCCGTGGTGCAAGAGGTAGGAGCCGTGATTGGCTCTGGGCCCCGCTCCCACAGGAGACCGATACCGCTCCGGAACGGCCTCGGGATTGCTGATCAGCCGCTCCAGGTAGCCTGAGCCCTTGTCGAACAGCTTCTCCTGGTCGACGTTACCATCGACCAGGCCGTTCATGTCGTGCGTGAACTCTTCGAGAGAGTACTTCACTGTTACCATCGCCCCGCCTCCCGTGTTCACTTTCCAGGCTTCGCGTCGACACGCCGTCGAGCTCCGGCTCTAGAATACGTCAGAATATCTGGGCAAGCAAATCGGCGAAACGGGACTAGGGCAAACTCGACCCACGACCAGGCGTCAAGGTAGCCGGTCAGGTCATCCTGAGCAACGGTCAGATCCGTTGGGAGCGGACTCAAAGCAGCCCCGCCTGCCCTAAGAACGCCATCAGCATCTCTCTCATCTGGGCCTCGTGGAACGGCGCAAATCGTGTGAACTCGCGGATGTTTCGGGCAGCCTCTTCGGCAGGGTCGAAACCGGGGCCCATGAGGTCGTAGTCGCCTGCTAGATGCTCATTCCACACCCTCAGCTCTTCCAGTGTGAGCTGCGGCTCGAACTGGAAGCCGTAGGAGTTGCGGTAGCGGAACGCGGTGTGGATTCGCTTGTAAAGTCGGTCGCGGCGAAGGACGAAACCCTCGGCAAGCCCTGTTGCGTCGGCGGGAAGGGAAAAGGACTCACCGTGCAGCGTCGGCACGAGGGGAATGACTATCTTGCTGAAAACGGGATCGGCGCTGCCGTCAGCGGTGACGAAGATCTTCCGCAGCCCGAACTGGTACCCGCCCGTCGGTTCCACTGTCGCCCCCAGGGCCACGGCCATCAGCTGGGAGCCCAGACACACTCCGAACACGGGCTTGGCCTGAGCGAGAGCGTCTCCGATGTATGCGAGCTCCTGTTGCAGAGCGGGATAGCCGTCGTTGGCCGAAAGCGGGCCACCGAGCACCAGGATCAGACTGACGTCGCGAAGGTCCGGCGCGGAGAAGTGATCATAGCGCGGAGCGGACTCGAAGACGTTCAAAGGCTCCAGATGGAACCCCTGACTCTCGAGGACCGCCGTATAGTTGCCGGCCAGCGACTCCGAGGCCGAATGCCTGATGATCAGCGCTTGTTTTGTGATAGCCAAATCGAAGGAATTATACCGATTCTGTTTGAAGACGTCGTAAATTGCGAGCGGCTCTCATGCCTTGGACAAGGTCGTGTCCGTAGGGGCAGGCCTCTGTGCCTGCCCTGACCTTGGGCAACCACAGGGGGTTGCCCCTACAAATATCCGGCGCTGATTGCGGGAATTGGAATTATGTCATCTGCCCTGCGTGCATTCAACCGGCCGCGGTCAGGCGGCATGGCAACCCCGGGCAGTCTTGCGGGGCCTGAGCGGTCAACCTTCGGTCTGCGCTTGGGCGGTCTGCGCTTGTGCAGCGCGAGGGCGGGTGCTAAATTAGTGCTCGAAAGGTGGCGGGAAAAATGTGTGGCATCAGTGGCATCATGTACAAGACGGGCCGGTCCCGGGGCTCAGCCCCAATCGGGGCCGACCTGGTTAAGATGTTGGAGTCGCTGACGCATCGCGGCCGGGATTCCAGCGGCGTCACCGTGGCCGGCGGACGGGACGAGGCAGACCTGATCATACGCCTCTGGACCGACGACGCCACGAGAGCTTCCGACGTCCTCGCCAGGTCGGAGGAGGCTTTGCTGCGGGCGGGGGGCGTAGTAGTCTCCAGCCAATCCTGGGGCGAGTTCCTCCGCATCGCGGTGAACTACGAGGGCGAGATTCCCGCGTTGGCCGAAGCCCTGCTGAGCGCGGAGGGGGTCGAGCTCCACAGCATCGGCCGGGTCTCGGAGGTCATCAAGGACGTGGGGACGCCCTTTGACCTGGACCGCAGGCACGAGATCAGCCAGCTCAAGGGCACCCACGGCATCGGTCACGTGCGGATGGCCACGGAGAGCAGGGTAGACATCAGCCACGCCCATCCCTTCTGGGCCTACCCTTTTCCCGACGTCACGGTCGTCCACAATGGCCAGCTGACCAACTACCATAAACTCAAGCGCGCTTTCGAGGACCAGGGCCACCAGTTCCAGACGGAGAACGATTCCGAGGTTATCGCTGTCTACCTTGCCGACAAACTGGCGCGGGGCGATTCCCTCGATTCTGCTCTGCGGGACTCGGTGGAAAACCTGGACGGCACCTTCACCTACCTGGTGTCGACCGAGGACGCGCTGGGCTATGCCAAGGACCCGTGGTCGGCCAAGCCACTTGTCATCATGGAAACGGACGACGCCATCGCCATCGCCTCAGAGGAGGTGGCGCTGCTGAGCGTTTTCCACGAGGAGGTCGACCGAGTGGAACCGCAGGAGAGCGAGGTCATGACCTGGTCACTCTAGACGCCAGCGGTATGACCGCTCGTCAGATAAACCTACGCCTCAAGGAGCTGGCGCGCGATGGCGCCGAGGTTGAGCTGCTGAATCCCCAGGCCCGTCACAATATCGCGGTTGGGATTCTTCAGCCCTGCAGGATAAAGGTCAGAGGCAGCGTGGGGTACTTCGCCGCGAGTCTTATGGACGGGCCCGAGGTGACGGTGGACGGCAACGCCGGGTGGGCGCTCGGGGACAACATGATGAGCGGCAGGATAGCGGTGGCCGGAGACGCCGGGGCGTCGGTTGCCTCGACCATCAGAGGCGGCCAGGTTTTCGTCGGGGGCAACGCCGGAGCCCGCGCCGGCATCTCCATGAAAGGCGGGACTCTTGTCGTGCGGGGCAACACCGGGTTCCTCACCGGGTTCATGATGCAGAAGGGGCGCATCATCGTCTGCGGCGACACCGGCGAGGCCGTTGGAGACTCGATGTACGAGGGAGTAATCTACGTCGCCGGAAAGATGGGCTCCCTCGGCAGCGACGCCAGAATCGACGAGGTAAGCGAAGAAGAGCTGATGGAAATCTGGGGCACGCTGGAGGAGTTCGGCATCAGCGAGAAGCCCAGGTTCACCAAGATCGTCTCGGCCAAGAGGCTGTACCACTTCGACTCCCTGGAGCGCCTCGAGAAGACGGTCATCTAACCACAGAGAATGCGGAGCACGCAGAGAAGGGCAAGAAAAGCTCTAGCTCTGCGGTCTTAGCACCCTCTGCGGCGCATCCTTACGGAGGGTAAGCTGCGATGGTAATGGGCAGCAGCCAGATATGGGCCCCCTGGATCATCGACGACATCCACTCCAAGGCCCAGCTCGGCAGATACAGGATCCGCGGGCTTAGCACCTTCCAGAAGGTGACCCACTTCGACGACCTGACTTTCCTTTCTACGGGCCTGACGCGGTTCCCCCTGGAAGGGTACAAGGAGCGGTGCAACACCCGGACGGTCATCGGCGCGCTGAACGCGGAGGTCCCCCTTGACCTGGCGACGCCCATCTACATCACAGGCATGAGCTATGGGGCCCTCTCGGCCAACGCCAAGATCGCCCTGGGTAAGGCGGCCACCATGGTCGGCACCGCGAGCTGCACGGGCGACGGCGGCATGCTACAAGCGGAGAGGGACGCCTCCGAAAAGCTCATCTACCAGGTGCTTCCCAGCCGCTACGGGTTCGACCCGCGCCATCTAGTGCAGGCGCAGGCGGTGGAGATCGTCGTGGGTCAGGGCGCCAAGCCCGGCACAGGCGGCCTGCTGATGGGGGTCAAGGTGCTTGACGACGTGGCCGAGATGCGCGACCTGCCGACGGGAATCGACCAGCGCAGCCCCACACGCCACCCCGATTGGCTGGGCCCCGACGATCTGGCGGTCAAGATCGAGCAGCTGCGGGAGGCCACCGACTGGCGAATACCCGTACACGTCAAGCTTGGTGCATGCCGGGTCGCCGACGACGTAAAACTGGCGGCCAAGGCCGGCGCCGACGCCATCGTCATCGACAGCATGGTGGCCGGCACCGGCGCCTCGGCGGAGGTGCTGCTGGACCACAGCGGCATCCCGACGGTCCCTGCCATCGTCCTGGCCAGGGAGGCGCTGCGCGAGCTTGGCCTCTACGGCAAGGTGAGCCTCATCGCCTCCGGCGGTATCCGCAGCGGCGCCGACGCCGCCAAGGCGCTGGCCCTGGGGGCCGACGCGGTGGCCATCGGCATCGCCGCCCTCATCGCCCTGAACTGCAACAAGGAGATACCTGAGAGCGACTTCGTGAGCGAGGTTGGGGTGCCCGCCGGCCTGTGCTCCCACTGCCATACCGGCAAGTGCCCGGTGGGAATCACGACGCAGGACCCCGAGCTAACGAAACGCCTCGACCCCGACGAGGGCGCAGAGCGCGTGGCCAACTTCATCAACTCGATGACCATGGAGATGGCGCTGCTCACCCGTTCCCTGGGCAAGGGGGACGTCCATAGCCTGGAGCCCGAGGACCTGGCCGCCCTTACCATCGAGGCATCCGCCATGGCGCGGGTGCCGCTGGTGGGGACCGACAAAGTGTATTAGCCATCGGTCGTTAGCCAATTGAGCTGATGGGCGATGGCCCTCTCGAGGAGTACCAATTATGGTCACGCGCGAAGAGGTCCGCCAGCGAATGCGAGACGACGGGATCGAGTACTTGCTGGTGCAGTTCGTGGACATCAACGGCTCGCCCAAGGTCAAGATGGTCCCGGTGTCGCACTTCGAGGACGTGATCGGCGATGGGGCGGGCTTCGCAGGCGCCGCGCTGCCGGGCATGGGCCAGGGACCCCACTCCCACGACATGATGGCCAGGATCGACATCGACACATACACCCCGGTGCCCTGGAAACCCGGGATTGCCCGCTTCGCCTCCGACCTCTACGTGGACGGCGAGGCGCACCCGTACTGCCCCCGGGTGAACCTGAAGAGGGTGCTATCCAGCGCACGAGATGAGGGGTATGTCCTCTACGTCGGCATCGAGCCGGAGCACTTCCTGGTCACCAGGAACAAGGACGGCACCATATCCGTGTGGGACCCCAACGAGGTCGACAACCTCGACAAGCCGTGCTACGACTTCAAGGGCATCGCCAACGTGATGGACTACCTGCGGGACATGATGGAGGGGATGAGCCGCGTCGGCTGGGACGTCTACCAGTCGGACCACGAGGACGCCAACGGCCAGTACGAGATCAACTTCGTCTTCACCGACGCCCTGACTACCGCGGACCGCTACACCTTCTTCAAGATGATGACCAGCCAGTACGCGCAGAGGTACGGCGCCATCGCCACCCACATGGCCAAGCCGTTTACCGACCGCACCGGCAGCGCGGGGCACATCCACTTCCACCTGGCCGACGCCGCAACCGGCGAGAACCTGTTTCTCGACGAGGAGGACCCGCAGGGGCTGGGCCTGTCCGAAATGGCTTATCACTTCATCGGCGGGATCTTCGCCCACGCGCAGGCGCTGTGCTGCGTGACGTCGCCCACCGTCAACTGCTACAAGCGTCTCCAGGTGGGCGGCGCCCTTTTGGGCTCGCGCTCGGGATTCCTCTGGACGCCGGCCTTCGTCTCCTACGGCGACAACAACCGGACCCAGATGATCCGCACCGCCGGGCCGGGCCACCTGGAGGACCGCACCGTCTCGGCGGCCTGCAACCCCTATCTGACCCTGGCGGCGTACATGACGGCGGGGCTCGACGGCATTCGCAACAGGCTCGACCCCGGCAAGCCCAACCTGGCCAATATGTACGACCTTGGCCTGGACGAGATCAGGCGCAGGGGCATCCAGCTACTTCCGCAGAGCCTCGCGGAGGCGCTGGCGCATCTTAGCGAGGACGAGGTCATCCAGGAGTCCCTTGGCCCCATCTACGACGAGTTCGCCGCCCTGAAGCAGGCCGAGTGGAAGGAGTACCACCGCCAGGTGTCCCAGTGGGAGCTGGACCGCTACCTGACGATGTTTTAGGGGGCAGGCTGGTTTTGTAGGGTGCCAAGGCTGGGGCGGTGGGGGATGCTAAGATGGATGTTTGGGAAATCGCAGTGCAAAATAGCGTAAACATGCTTGGCGGGGAGGCCACATTACAACAGATCTATAGGAAGATTCCCGATTTCATAGAGTTGACCCCCGCGCACCTAAGAATGACACAATGGGGAGGGAGACCTGCATACCAACATCAAGTCAGAAGTCACATATCGAACCTATGCCAAGCTGGCAAACTCGTTCGAATATCAAGAGGGCGTTATCGCTTGACCTGAGTGGACTACCATTTTAGGCTGCCCAGCGAAATCCGATGGGGTCAGGAATGAACCCGAGCGCCTGGGGCCCAGCCAATAGGGGTACAGTATGAAGTTTGTCGTTACGGTTGATCGCGATGAAGACGGCGTATACGTGGCGGAGTGCGCGGCGATTCCCGGGTGTGTAAGTCAAGGAAACACTGAGAAAGAGGCACTGGATAACATCAAGGATGCGATACGACAGTGTCTCGAGGTGAGGGCCGAGCGGGGCATGCCGCTCACAGTCGCGACCTATGAGGTCGACATTGCTGTCTGATGACCACACTGCCAGTCCTCAGCGGTCGAGAGGTCGCCCGTATATCGTGAGCCGGAAACCACAGGGACGCCAACGCCTGGAAGAGGTGAGTGAATGAATGAACGAATTGTCATAGACGCGGAGATACAGCATGGCAAGCCAGTGATCCGTGGGACGCGTGTTCCCGTGACGCGCATTGTCGGCGGGCTCGCCGGCGGTATGAGTGAGCAAGAGATCATGAGGGAATATGAGGTCACCCAGGAGGATATTCGGGCTGCCCTCAGCTACGCCTCGGAGTTGATCGACGCTCAGGAATTTCACCCGCTGCCAACTCCATCTGACTAGATCATGCGCTTTTTGGTCGACGAAGACCTTCCGCGATCAACCGCGGAACTCCTTCGGAGGCATGAGCACGAGGCCATTGATGTACGCGACATCGGCCTTAGGGGAGCGAGGGATATGGAGATTGCAGCCTATGCTCAGGGTGAGGGGTTGTGTCTCGTCACAGGCGATTTGGGCTTCTCGAATATTCGCGACTACCCTCCTGAGAAGTATGCGGGACTAGTAGTTGTCAGGCTTCCCAGAACAGCCACTGCGTCTTTCATCCTGACTCTGTTAGAGGGCTTCCTCCAGCGAGAAGCCCTTGTCGGTCGGATGCCTGGAAATCTGGCTATCGTGGAACCTGGAAGAGTCAGGATCAGGTCGGGCTGATGGCCTTCCTGCTCGATTGCCCCAACTGCGGCGAGCGCAGCGTCGACGAGTTCCGCTTCGGCGGCGAGTTCATGGCGCGGCCGGCGCCCGACGCCTCCAATGAGGCGTGGACCGGCTACTTTTACGCCAGGCGCAACGTCGCCGGAGTCCAGCGCGAGTGGTGGTACCACAAGTTCGGGTGCCGCAAGTGGTTCGAGGCCCTGCGCGACACGGTGACGAACGAGGTGCAGCAGACCTCATGGCCCAAGAAGGCTTGAAGCGTCTAACAGGACCTGCACTTATGTCATTCTGAGGAGCGGAGCGACGAAGAATCTGGTGCGAGGTGCGTGTGGCTCAGATGCAACACGAAGTCACCCTGCCAATGGAACCTGCGCACCGCCCCAGACCCTTCGGCTACGGCCTCATGGCGACAGTAGGATCAGTGCGCACTCGGACGGTTGGGGAACCGAGAGCGTAGTCCTCCCCCACCCTGCCGCGGCGGAGATTCGGAGAGGGCAAAAGCGCGGTAGCAGCACAACCAGAGCCTATTAGTCTCTGAAGCGTATATGCGGAACCCTACACACAGCCAGCGCCTCGAACCGCACCCCTCCCAGGTCATCGACCGTGGCAGGCCGGTCGCCATCGAGTTCGACAACAGGCGTCTGCAAGCCTACGAGGGCGACACGGTGGCGTCCGCCCTCTACGCCGCCGGCGTCAGGACGTTCAGCCGCAGCTTCAAGTATCACCGGCCGAGAGGGCTGCTCTGCGTCGCCGGACGGTGCGCCAACTGCCTGGTGACGGTAGATGGCGTGCCCAACGTCCGCGCCTGCACCGAGCGGGTACGGGAGGGCATGAGGGTCCGGCACCAGAACGCCTGGCCCTCGCTGGACCGCGATCTCTTCTCCGTACTCGACAGGCTGGACCGCCTCATGCCGGTGGGGTTCTACTACAAGACCTTCCATCGCCCCAAGCTCTTCTGGAAGCTGGCGCAGCCCGTCATCCGACGCGTTGCAGGGCTGGGAGTCCTGGAGACGGAGTCTGTCCCTGAATCTCGCTATCAACACCGGAACCTACACACCCAGGTTGCAGTGGTGGGCGGCGGTCCGGCAGGATTGTCGGCCGCACTGTCGGCGGTAAGCGCCGGCGCGCGGGTGACGCTGATCGACGACCAGCCGTCCCTGGGAGGGAGCCTGCGCTTCGACGCCAGGACCTACCGGGACGTCCCCGGCTTCGATGAGCCCACTGGACTCGACTTGGCCGGGATGCTTGCCCTGCAGGTCGAGTCGTCGTCGAGCATCCAGGTCCTATCCGATGCCACGGCCTTCGGTCTCTACGAGGGCAACCTCCTTGGCGTCCTCGGCCACAAGCACCTGGTGAAGCTTCGAGCGCAGCGAATCATAGTGGCCACCGGCTCGTATGAGGTCCCTCTGGTCTTCGAGGGCAACGACCTGCCCGGCGTCATGCTGGCAACCGGAGCCCAGCGTCTGATGCGGCTCTACGGCGTAAAGCCTGGAAACACCGCCGTCGTCGCCACCACCAACGACCAGGGCTACGACGTCGCGCTGGACCTGCTGAGGGCTGGGGTCGCCGTTGCCGCGCTGGTGGATACCAGGCCCGAAAGCCCCCACCGGACCGAGGCCGCTGCCGCCCTGATGGCAGACGGCGTTTCGGTCCTCACGGCCCACGCGGTAGCGCGCGCGGTGGGGAAGAAGAGCGTGGAGGCGGTGGAGGCGGTTCCGCTCGACGGCGGAGAGACGCCCGGGGGCGAAAGACAGTTTGGCTGCGACATCCTGTGCGTGTCCGGCGGCTTTCAGCCGGCGAGCTCTCTGCTGTATCAGGCCGGCTGCCGGCACGAGTTCGACGCAGAGCTGGATGAGGTCGTCCCTCGGGAGCTGACGTCTTCGCTGCACGCGGCGGGCGAGGTCACAGGCATACATGACCTGAGAGCGTCCATCCTCCAGGGGCGGCTCGCGGGAACGGAGGCGGCGGCAAGCCTCGGCCAAGCCACGCAGGATGCGGAGACCGCGATGGCGGCGCTGCGCGACGAGGTAACGGAGACCGAGCGGCGCTATCGCGAGAAGATCGACGTTGCAGCCCACCCAACGGGTTTTGCCAAAGGCAGGAAGCAGTTCGTCTGCCTCTGCGAAGACATCACGGCCACGGACGTGACGGACGCCATCGGTGAGGGGTTCGACGACATCCAGACGCTGAAGCGCTACAGCACGGTCACGATGGGCCCGTGCCAGGGCAAGATGTGTCTCAAGTCCTTCGTGGGGATATGCGCGCAGCGCACCGGACGCGGCATCGACGAGACGGGGGTTACGACCTCCCGGCCACCCGTGCAGCCGGTGTCCCTGGCGGCTCTGGCCGGTCCGTCCCATCTGCCCATCAAGCGGACTCCCATGGACCGCAAGCACCGGGACATGGGCGCGCCCATGGTCGACCTGGGCCCCTGGCAGCGTGCCTACAGCTACGGCTCGCCCCAGGAGGAGTGTCTGGCGGTCAGAGAGCGCGTGGGGATAATCGACGTGAGCACGCTGGGGAAGCTGGACGTCAGGGGACGGGACGCCCCCGCCCTGCTGGACAAGGTCTACACGCACCGCTTCTCCGATCTCAGGGTCGGGCGGATACGCTACGGGGTGCTGTGCGGCGACAACGGCGCCATCCTGGACGACGGCACCGTGGCCAGGCTGGCCCAAGACCACTACTTCGTCACGACCACCACCGGGAACATTGAGCTCATCGAGGAGTGGTTCAAGTGGTGGATGGCCGGGACCGGCCTCTGCGCCCATGTGACTAATGTGACCTCGGCCTTTGCCGCCATCAACGTCGCGGGGCCCAGGGCCCGAGACACGCTCAGCAAGCTCGCGGACATCGACCTGTCACCGACCGCCTCCCGCTACATGAGGTCGGCGCGGGCCCGCATCGCGGGAGTTCCGACCCTCCTGCTGCGGATAGGCTTCGTGGGGGAGACAGGATGGGAGCTGCACTTCCCGGCCGAGTACGGCGAGCACGTGTGGGACTCGCTGGTGGACGCCGGGGAGGAGTTCGGCATTTTGCCCTTCGGCCTGGAGGCCCAGCGCATCCTTCGCCTGGAGAAGAAGCACATCATCGTCGGGCAGGACACGGACGCCGTATCCAACCCTCTGGAGAGCGACATGGGCTGGGTGGTCCGGTTCGACAAGGACGATTTCATCGGCAGAGGCGGCCTCCTTGCCGCCAGGGAGCGAGGTCCGCGAAATCTGCTGGTGGGGTTCGTCATGCGGGATGGAAGGGTCCCGGAGGACGGCGACCCAGTGGTAGTCGATGGCGCGCCGGTGGGCCGGGTGACCAGCGCTCGGCTGAGCCCGACGCTGAACCAGGGGTTCGGGCTTGCCTGGGTACCGGTCGAGCTGGCCGAGGAGGGGCGCGAGATTCGGATCCGGGTCGACGGAGTGGACCTTCCCGCCGGCGTCACCCTCCGCCCCGTCTACGACCCAGACGGAGTGCGGCTGAGGGAGTGACGTTGTTGTCTGAGTCAAACAGCTGGGCCAAGCCCATCGCCCGTAGCGCCATGCACTACCAGCACCTGGCGCTTGGGGCCGCTATGGTGGAGAGGGACGGCTGGCAGCGGCCCGCCCGCTACGCATCGGTGAAGCAGGAGCTCGACCAGCTTCGGGGGGCTGTCGGTCTTTGCGATATCAGCCCGGTGGGGAAGCTCAGCGTTCAGGGTGACGACCTCGACTCGGCGCTCGCCCGGGCCTTCGGCGACGCCAGGCCGCCGGACGTCGGCGCGGTTCAGCGGCGGAGCGTCAGCTCCGGGTCCGCTCAATTGCCCGTCGCGCTGGCCCGTCTGGCGCACGATGAGGCGATGGTATTCACCGAGCCGGGCCATGCCGCCGCGGTTTCCGAGACGCTGGAGCAGCAAGCGGACCTATGCGCCCACGTCGTGGATGTCACGTCGGGCCTCGGGGGCGTCCAGATCACCGGCCCTTCGGGACACCTGCTGCTGGCGGGTGTCACCGAGCTGGACGCCTCTCCCGATGCGCTCCCCGAGTTGAGCTGTGCTCAGACCAGGATCGCCGGGGTGCACGCGGTGCTGCTGAGGCTGGACGTGGGTAATGTACTCGGCTACGAAGTCTACTTCGGGCGCGAGTTTGGCGAGTACATGTGGGATGCGTTGCTGGAGGCCGGAGAAGAGCACGGCGCCACCCCGGTCGGCATTGAGGCGATGGCGAGGCTGCAAGAGATTGCCCCGGCGGCGGAGGCATGAGCTAGGTATATGTTCCGACTCTTCCGTAAGGACCGGATGTGGAAGCGGCACGCCCTTCGGGACCGGTATGACGTCGTCATCATCGGAGGCGGCGTCCACGGCCTGTCCACCGCCTACTACCTGGGCAAGCTGGGGGTAAAGAGCGTCGCCGTGCTGGACAAGGGCTACCTCGGCGGTGGAGCCAGCGCGCGCACTACCGCCATCATCCGCGCCAACTACCTGACGCCCGAAGGCATCCCGTTTTTCCGTGAGAGCCTGAAGCTCTACGAGGGCCTGGCCCAGGAGCTGGATTTCAACCTCCTGTTCACCCAGATGGGCAGGTTGGACCTGGGCCACACCGATTCGGCCGTCTTCGGCCTCAGGCTTCGCGCCGAGTTCAACCAGATGCTGGGGGTCGATAGCCGAATGATCGGGCCCGCCGAAGTCAAGGAGCTGGTGCCGGCAATAGACCTCCGCGAGGGCAAGCCGCTGCCCATCACCGGGGCCCTGTACCACCCGCCGGGCGGGGTCATCCGACACGACGCCGTCGTCTGGGGCTACGCGCGGGGAGCCGACAGGCTGGGCGTCGAGCTTCACCCGTTCACCGAGGTCACGGGCATCACGCGGGAGAACGGTCGAATCAGCGGCGTGGAGACGAGCGGCGGCCCCATCAAGGCCGGCACGGTGGTCAGCGCCACGGCCGGCTGGAGCTCCATCATCGCATCGATGGTGGGCCTGGAGCTGCCCATCGTCACCCACCCGCTGCAGGCCTTCGTCACCGAGCCTCTCAAGCCCTTCCTCGACAAGACCATCTCTTCGGCCAATCTTCACGCCTACGTCTACCAGACCGATCGCGGCGAGGTGGTAATCGGCGGAGGCGTGGACCCCTACCCGACCTACAGCCAGCGGTCCACCCTGCACGCCCTGGAGGAGCTGGCCGTAAACGCGGTGGAGATGTTCCCGTGCCTGAGGAACGCCAAGGTGCTGCGCCAGTGGGCCGGCCTGTGCGATATGACCCCGGACTACGCTCCCATCATGGGGAGGGTTGAAGGACTGGAGGGCTTCGTGCTGACGTGCGGATGGGGTAGCTGGGGGTTCAAGGCCGCACCGGTGGCCGGCAGGTGCATCGCAGAGCTCATCGCCACGGGAGCGACGCCAGACCTGATCAGGCCCTTCGCCCTCTCGAGGTTTCGGGACGGCCTCCTGGTGAACGAAAGAGCGGCGGCCCCCGCGGCCGCAGTCCACTAGTGCTCGCCGCTCCGCAATCTTCCGTCATGCTGCTAGAGGGGCGGGTGCGCTTAGCAGGGCGCTGAGAAACTCCTTCGAGCATCCCTCTCTGGCGCCCTCTTGAGAGGAAAGGCAAGAAATTGTATCTGAGGGACACCCGCAGGCTCAGATACCCGGCAAAGGGGCTTAGCCCCTCTGCACTCCCCCATTTTTTCATCAGCCTGCTAGTCTAGGACCCAAGCGCTACGCTCACGGTTCTCCCAACAGTAGCTCTCGGACCTCCGCGGGCCTCTGGAGAAGCCCCGCGGTACGGTCGATGGCGTCTTCTAACGCATCCTCCAGCCGGTCAACGCCCAGGCGACCACCATCGGGATGCATCATCAGACGGAAGGTGGGCGCCGCACCGGGATATCCAGTAATCGGTATCGTGATGGCGCCATGGTGCTTCAAGAGTAGGAAGCACCCGGCCACTGAGACTTCCGACGAGACCAGAGAGGTGTCCCGGCTCCGGGCCCGCTCGAAGACGACCTCGGCAAAGTCATCCGCGGACAGTGCTACGCCTGGGCCTGCCTGATAGACCCTGTCTCCGAACTTGGGCTCAAGCCGCTGGTATAGCTCCTTTGCCAACGCTCCCGCCGCGCGCACAGGGGCAGGGTCGAAAGCCTCCATCCCTCTGACCATGGCGACGTAGTGGCCCGACTGGGCCTCCAGGCCAAACTGAAAGGCCTGGGCGGACACCCGGTCCATCAGCTCCTTCTTACCGACGATGGCTGCTCCGCGGGGGCCCGGCACGTGCTTGTCGAGGGACCAAACGGACAGGTCTACGTCTCCGAGCTCGAAGGTTACGGGCTCCTCATAGAAGACGTGGCGGGACATCATGTGGGCATCGTCGATGAACACCATGATGTCATGTTCCTTGGCAAGAGCGACGGCGCGGCTGACGTCGACGGCCGGGAGGTGATATTTGGACGGGGTTAACGGCGTGATGACCAGCATCGTCCAGGTCTGGGCCCCCAGGGCCTGTTCCATGGCCGTCATCCCCTGGACTTCGCGAAAGGCAGCCCCCACGAGCTCCACCGCCTGCTGCACCGAAGGGTGAGAGCGCCCCTTGGGCACCAGAGAGAGCACCCTGTCGTCCCGCTGGAGCGTGCCCAGCATGACGGCCAGAATGGCGGATGTAACGCGGTTACACATCACGGCGCTGAAGTCCGGGGAGCTGGCCCCCGTGTACTTCAGGGCCAGCTCCTCAGCCCGGCCCAAAAAGTGCGTGTAGAAGGTAAATTGGTTCTCCAGGCTGGGCAAATCTTCAGAGTCTAACGGAAAGGCCCTGACTAAGCCGGTGAGGTTGTAAATGCTGTCCCTACCGAGGGCAAGCACCCTCTCTCTGACCATGCGGCGCCCTTGGGTGGATTTTTGGGCCTCGGCCTCAAGACTCGACAGGATACGTCCCCTGACGTATTCCTCGGGTCGTCGAGCCGAAGCAATCTGTTCTCTATCGCCAGCTAACATTTGCCTGGTCTCCTTACCCATGCCCGCACAGGGTTTTCCCCCAGACGAGCTGGCCGAAACAAGAGTAGCGATTAGTACCCGACTGCGGAAAACCGCGTCTTAATGTCTGCCCCGCATAGGGACGCACCCGTGATCTGCCACACACCGAACCATCCCCCTGTATCCCCGCCAATCCCGACAACACTCGACTGAACGTTACGCTGATTTCGGCCACTAGGTACTAGAAGGCGTGACCCCCTTGGAGCATGGGGAGCATGGGAAGCATGGCCGTAGCCGCCTTGCATCGTCGACCCGATAATCTTTCAGCTCGCAAAGTATGTCAAGCCCGAACTCGCCGACTGGGCGCGAATCGCACAGGTCCGAGCATGAAGCGAGGATGTTCCGTTGGGCTCGAAAAGAGATGCGGGCCGGCCCCGGAAGAGCGGCCTTATGTCACCGCAGGATTCCGGCGCTCCGTTGGGATTCGACCAGGGCCAGCTTGAAGTCGGATGGGTTATCGTACCGCCTTTGAATGTCCGGCTCGATGGCCCTCATGGCCACAGATGCTACGGCGGCAGATACGGCAGGGTTGATCTCCGACGGCGGCCTGGGCGCATGCGAGTAGTCGAGCCGGCGACGAGGGCGGCGCTCGGTGCCGTTGCGGCCAGCCGCCGCGAGAGGATAGGGCAGCACTCCTCCGGTGAGCAGGCGATAGAAGAGGACACCCAGTCCGAACACATCTGTCGCATAGCCGACGTGCCGTCGGTGGGTCTGCTCCGGGGCCATGTATTCCGCGGTCCCGGAGCTGTCCCTGAGCGGATGCGCCGGTGAGTACTCCTCGGCCACGCTGAAGTCGAAAAGCGTCGCCCGCCCGTCATCGTACATGACATTGGATGGCTTGACGTCGAGGTGGAGCAGTCCCTGCCCATGTACGTAGGACAGGGCGTCCGCGAGCTGGCCGACCAGGTTGACCACGTCCCCGACCTCGAAAGCGGCGTAGTTGCCCTCGAAGAAGGTAGTACCGAGGGTCTGACCCGTTAGGTGCTCCATGACGATGCGGGGATTGTCCTGCAGCTCGACACGGAAGGCCTTGACCACGTTGGGATGGTTGAGCCGGCGAAGAATCTGGCCCTCGCGCATGACCGCCTCGAGTGCCGAAAAATCGGTCCAGTAACTCCTGCCCAGAGTCTTGCAGGCGACCAGGCGCTTCAGCCGCTTGCTGCGACACAAGTAGACATCTACCTTGCGGCTACCGCCAAGATGCTCGACCACGGTGAGGTCGCTGTCCAGGCGGTAGCCCGGCTCGAACGCTCTAGTACGCTTCGTAGAGCCTCCTCGGGGCTTGACCACTTTTATTCGTCTCCCAGGTCGCTCGTGACGCTAGGATGGCGACGTAAGGATACTTCGGGCACGGCTCAGGTAAGTCTACTCCAATCGGAAGGAGCTCGCGGCTTGGCCGTGGATGGTCGCGCCAGTAGCTGTACCGGTGCCTGTGTTCGCCTCAGCGCCTGTATTATCGCCCATGCGAGTGTCTGCGCCCATTTCGGTGCGAATCAGTACCCCTGCGAGTGCCCGTGCCTCTATCGGTGCCTGTATCAGTGCCCGTGCCTGTGCCTGTGCCAGTACCCGAGCCCGCGCCTGTGCCTGTGCCCGTGCCTGTATCAGTATCGGTACCCGTCCGAGTGTCCGTGCGTGTATCGGTGGCTGTGACGGTGCAGTCAGGGTTGTCCTCGTCGTGACTATTGACGGCCTCGGCGAGATCTTTGGCGCGCTCAAGGTCAGACTTCGTGGCGTTGGGGTCGAGCAGGATAGCCTCGACCTCTGTCATCAGATCGCCAAACGTGGTGTCGAGCACTCCATCGCCATCTGTGTCGACCATCTCATTCCGATCGATGGCACCCTTGGCGAAGTTCAACCACGCCGCCAGCGTGTGCGCCAACGCCTTGCTGCGACGCCTTTCGTTGGCCGGGCGAGTGACCGAGGTGTCGGTGCTGTCGCGCGTACTCGCGGTCGAGGCACCATGCGACGACTGGCTATCGGTGTCTGAACCGCTGTCGCCTGTGGGGTCGTGCTTGTTCTTGTTCTTCTTTTTCTTGCCGCCCGTTGCGGTTGCGTCCTTGGACCCGGTGCCACTGCCATGACCACGCCCGCGGTTGCCTTTGTCTTTGTCTTTGTTCCCACCCTTGTTGTTGAAGATCCGGTTGGCATCGGCGATACCACCCAGGGCAAAGGCCTCGTCGAAGATTCCACTCTCGAGACGAATTATCCGTAAGAAACTCTCAAGGGTGTCGTCATCGATGTGCTGCTTGCCCTTTCCCTTGAACTGCTTCTTCCAGAAACCGAGTCCCTCGGTGCAGTCGCAATCAGTCAAAGCCGCGACCGTGGTCTCCTGGGTGGCGGTGTTGTTGTCCTCGTTGGGGTCGGCTACGTCTCCCGTCACGCTCACGCTGTTGGTGATGATCCCCGCGGCCCTGGGCGTGACCTCTATCGTGCTGGTCGCACTCTCCCCGCTGCCCAATATCCCAAGGCTGCAGGTGACGATGCCATCATCCTCGTCGCAGATCCCCGCGGTCGACGTGGCCGACTCGAAGTCCACGCTCTCAGGCAGGGTGTCGATCAGCTCCGCGGTGGTGGTCGACGGCCCGTGGTTGGTCACCACCACCGTGTAGGTGAGGGTCTCGCCCACCAGCACAGGGTCCGGAGAGTCCGCCTTGCTGACCTCTAGGTCCGCTCCACCCACGGTGGTCTGCTGCTCGGCGGTGTTGTTGTCGCTGTTCGGGTCGAATATGTCTCCCGTCACGCTCACGCTGTTGGTGATGATCCCCGCGGCCCTGGGCGTGACCTCTATCGTGCTGGTCGCACTCTCCCCGCTGCCCAATATCCCAAGGCTGCAGGTCACGGTGAAGTCCCCACTCTTGCTGCAGCTTCCCGCGGTAGACGTGGCCGACTCGAAGTCCACGCTCTCAGGCAGGGTGTCGATCAGCTCCGCGGTGGTGGTCGACGGCCCGTGGTTGGTCACCACCACCGTGTAGATGAGGGTCTCGCCCACCAGCACAGGGTCCGGAGAGTCCGCCTTGCTGACCTCTAGGTCCGCTCCACCCACGGTGGTCTGCTGCTCGGCGGTGTTGTTGTCGCTGTTCGGGTCGAATATGTCTCCCGTCA
>JADFIF010000026.1:0-116 GCA_022566795.1 Chloroflexota bacterium | reverse complement strand
CGCTCACGCTGTTGGTGATGATCCCCGCGGCCCTGGGCGTGACCTCTATCGTGCTGGTCGCACTCTCCCCGCTGCCCAATATCCCAAGGCTGCAGGTGACGATGCCATCATCCTCG
>JADFIF010000136.1:3768-7492 GCA_022566795.1 Chloroflexota bacterium | reverse complement strand
ACACGACCCTCTGATCTCGGGCCACTACGATAGCGGCTCGCACAGCGCCGTCTTCTCAGACCACGACGAGTCGCTCTCACACGACCCGCTGATCTCAGGCCACTACGACAGCGGCTCGCACAGCGCCGTCTTCTCAGACCACGACGAGTCGCTCTCACACGACCCGCTGATCTCGGGCCACTACGATATCGGCTCGCACAGCGCCGTCTTCTCAGACCACGACGAGGCGCTCTCACACGACCCGCTGATCTCAGGCCACTACGACATCGGCTCGCACAGCGCCGTCTTCTCCGAGCACGACGAGACGCTATCGCACGACCCGCTGATCTCGGGCCACTACGACATTGGCTCTCATGCTGCAGTGCTGTCAGACCATGCTCCGGACCTGTCCCACGAGCCCAAGATATCCGACTACTTTGGTACTGGTGGGGGCACGCCAGGTGAGCACGACCCGGCAATATCAGATCAGCTCCATGACGCCGCGCTGTCCGACGAGTTCCACGACGGCACCGTCTCGGAGTTCGTACACGACGTGGCTCTCTCGGAGGCGTCGCATGATCCGACCCTGTCGGCTGAGCTTCACGACACGGCGCTCTCGGGCTCCCACGATCCCGTCATCTCGGACTCCTACCATGACCCGGCACTCTCGGCTGAGCTCCACGACCCAGTGCTATCCGAGACCTACCATGACCCGGCGCTCTCGGACTCGTATCACGACCCGGCGCTGTCGGACTCGTACCACGACCCAGCGCTCTCGGATGCCTATCACGACCCGGCGCTGTCGGACTCGCACGATCCCGTCATCTCGGACACCTATCACGACCCGGCGCTGTCCGACTCGCACGATCCCGTGATCTCGGACTCGTATCACGACCCGGCGCTCTCGGATGCCTATCACGACCCGGCGCTGTCGGACTCGCACGATCCCGTGATCTCAGACTCGTATCACGACCCGGCGCTTTCGGACTCTCAGAGCTCCACGAGCGAGCCACCGCCCGACTCTGGAACGACCGAAACGTACCACGACCCAGCGCTCTCAGAGTCCACGCCGGCGCCGTAAGGTTGACGACGAGTCCTACGGGTCACGGCTGAACGAGGGGATGGCGCCTCCCGCTGGGACCTCCTGGCGGAAAATGGGATGAAAGTCCCTCTAACCTCTAGTACCTCTGGTTCATGACTGAGGAGAAGCTACCCCCTAAACTGCAAGACGATAGGACCCTAGATAGTGGACCCAGATAGGGCCGTGTGAGACCTCCCAACACAGTTGAGTCGTCCCGCGGTCAGGCGGTGGTGCAGCCCACGGCGACGCCAAGGCTGCCGGGTTTTGTCCCGATGCACTCGGCGATGGAAAGCTCACTTACCGGACAGGGTGGTAGTTTGTGGATTAAGCGCTCTCGAATAGCGGCCGGAGTCTTGGCAGCTCTCCTCATGGCCACCGTCGCCTGCGGGAGGCCGGACCCGGCAAGCCCGTCCGAGCAAGCTCAAGACCCTGGCGGAGAGGCCTCGGCATCCGCGGCTCCCCCGGAGTCTGGAAAGCCCGCTGTCGCATCGACCTCCGGCGGAGGCGCCCCCTCGACCTACCTGGCGTTCAACCAGCATTGGCTGGAGGGGTTGGCGCAGAACGAGCTCGATCTAGACGACGTAGACGCCGTCTTCTGGCACATTTTCTCCAGACTGGGAGACGATGTGATCGTCTACCCTTCTGAGAACTACTACTACTTCCTTCTGTACACGAACCAGAAACAGCTTCAAGGCAACATTCGCCTGCCGGCGGGGCGGCGAGAGAACGGCGTCCTGTCGTTCGCCTACACGGAGTTCAGGGAGTCCCCATTCGTCTTGCAACCGCGTGCGGGGCGTTCCAAGTTCTTCACCGATGCGGACGGCGTGAAGATAACCGAGCTCGACAGGTTCACATGGAACGTCAGGTACAAGGGCAAGGACGTCAGGTTCCACCTGAATCAGCTGTCTCAAGAGCCTCCAAAGCTCTTTAGCCTCGCAGAGGACGAGGTCTTCATCGAGAGGACCTTCGATGAGTCGGGGTACCAGTTCTTCCTGGTGTTCGGCGACAGGGACGACTACTTCCTGTGGATCCTCAACGAGGAGGAGCCGATAGCGGACACCCTGCAGCCCCTCGGGGACGGTCTTCTCGTGGGGCGGCGCAGCGGGTTTGCGTTCCTGATCGACGAGGCCCACGAGAACAGGAAGATTCTGATCGCGATCCGCGGTCAGAATGCTACCCGCAACGACTACTTCGACGGCCCTTTCGACCAGCTGGCGGACAACTACGTGGACGAGGTTGGGATAGCCGAATACATGGTCAAGGCATCCCCCAGCCTGCGGGGCCGGATCGACAAGTACGGATACTTCACCGACCGGGCAAGGTCGTCCCGGGTCGCCATCTCCCCCTACTGGGTCTACTACACCGAGCCCTCCCTCATGAGCTACGTGGCCAACGCCAGGGCATCAGAGAACCTCTACCTCTACATCGCCACGAAGGGGGCGATGAAGACTCCGGCCACCGCCGCCCGCGCAGCAGCGTCCACGCCATAGCGATTCTCAGAGGAGATGTTGGGCACCGCACCTGAAAACAGGGCCAAGAGGATAGGCCTAAGGCTGGCTCTAGCGGCAACGGGAGGCCTGTTGGCCATCGGGGCCGCATGCGGCGGCGGAGGTCTCGACACCGTGCCCGCTCCCGTCCAGGTCCGACCCGTGGCTACCATCGGCGCCATCCCAACCCCACTCCCCACGCCGGTGGTATTCGCCTCGCCTACGCCGCGACTGTTTGCTACCCGTGTTGCGTCGCTCAGCGCAACGCCCTTCGCCGCGGCATTCCCAACCCCGTTCGCCACCGGGACGCGGATTCCGTTCCGCACGGCGATCTCCACCACGACCTTCACCAACCTGTCCGTGAGCACGCCCATCACCTTT
The DNA here is from genome assembly GCA_022566795.1 of Chloroflexota bacterium. Classification (GTDB taxonomy): domain Bacteria; phylum Chloroflexota; class Dehalococcoidia; order Lucifugimonadales; genus JADFIF01. The sequence goes on along the minus strand of JADFIF010000136.1, from coordinate 4,564 downwards.
TCCACCCCCATCCCGACCCCGACGAGCGGGCGCATCTTGACGCCGACACCGATTGCGATCTTCGCGCCGTTCGCGACGCCCACTCTATTCGCGCTGCCTACTGTCAGGCCAACTCCGTTCCCCACACCATACCCAACGCCCTATCCTACGCCGAGGCCTACCGCCACTCCGCGTCCGTAGGACCCATCGACCGCCGCCGCGGCTCGCGTGCAGCACTACCTCTGGCACATGAAACAGGGAGGCCGCTGAGAAATCCCCAGGGCCTCGAAGGTGATCTTCGTCTACGGCGATGCGCGATTACCTGCCGACGGCATATGACTCGTTGCGGGGGTCGGCTCCGGCCATCAGCACTCCCCTCTCCTGGTCCACCCGAATGGCGCAGGGGCCACCCGCCCACGGCATCCAGTCGTCTTTGACCTCGACGTCGTGGCCGCGGCTCTCCAGCTCCCGGATCACCGCCGGGTCTATCCGCCCTTCCACCATGAGGCGGGCCGGCAGGTAGGTATGAGGCCAGAAGGAGTTGGGGAAGTTCCACCCCGTGACGCGTGGCGCTTCGACCGCCTGCTGCGGGTCCATTCCGAACTCGACGATGTTCAGGAACACCTGGACCATGGCCTGGCACTGCCCATCTCCACCGGGAGCTCCGAACGGCATGAACAGCCTGCCATCTTTGAAGGCCATGGCGGGGTTGGGCGTGAGCCTGGGACGCTTTCCGGGCTGAAGTCCTGAGGGGTGGTCCTGGTCGAGCCAGATCTGGATGCCCCGCATGGAGGTGATGAAACCCAGGCCCGGAATT
>JADFIF010000136.1:0-3669 GCA_022566795.1 Chloroflexota bacterium | reverse complement strand
TTTTGAAGGCCATGGCGGGGTTGGGCGTGAGCCTGGGACGCTTTCCGGGCTGAAGTCCTGAGGGGTGGTCCTGGTCGAGCCAGATCTGGATGCCCCGCATGGAGGTGATGAAACCCAGGCCCGGAATTATCGGCGTGGCCGTGAACCAGTCGCTGGGGGTGGCGGAGAAGGCGTTGCCCCACCGGTCCACCGCGCAGGTGTAGCTCGTATCGTCATTGTCGTCGCCGGCCGCCATAGCGTGGGGGGTGGCCGTCGGCCGCGCCGAGGTGGGCCCCTGGTACTCCCATGGCGCGCCCGGAGGCGGCATCTCCGGGAAGGCACGCTTCATGTCTACGGCCTCGCGCCGGTCCCTCGTGTACTCCGTGGAGAGCATCCCCTGGATGGGCACGTCCACAAGGTCGGGGTCGCCGTAGTAGTGGTGGCGGTCTGAGAACGACAGCGTCAGGGCCTGGTTTACCAGGTGAAGGTAGTCCGCGCTGTTGTGTCCCAGCGCCCTCAGGTCGTCGTGCTCCAGCATCTGCAGGGTCTCGGCCACCACCGGCCCCTGGCACCAGGGCCCGCAGGTGTAAACGGTGTAGCTCTTGTACCGTCCGCTGTGTGGCTTTTCCACCGCCACGGAGAACTCGGCCATGTCGTCCATAGTCAGGAGCCCGCCCTGCTCCTGATTGAACCTCACGATCTCCTCCGCCATCTCGCCCATATAGAAGTAGTCGCGGGCGGCGCGGATCGCGCCCTCACGTCCCTTGTGGCCGTTGGTGCGCTCCACCTCAACCAGGCGCCGGAAAGACCGGGCCAGGTCCTTCTGGATGAACACCTCGCCAGGCTGGTGAACGCGGCCGTTTGGGGCGAGGAGCTCGACGTTGTACGGCCACCTGGACCAGAGGTCCTGGCGGCGCTCAAGCCCTAGGGTGAACCTGGGCCCCGTCGGGAACCCCCGCTCGGCCAGCTCAATGGCCGGGGCGACCACCTGCTCGAAGGTCATGGTGCCATAGCGTTCGAGGGCAGTCATCCACGCGTCGGGAGCGGCAGGCACCACGGAGCGCAGGATACCTTCGGGAAGGTCGCCGCCGTGATTTTCCTCGAAGTAGTCTACCGTGGCAGCCTTGGGGTACCGGCCCAGGCCGCTTATGACGACGACCTCATTGGACTCGGCGTGGTAGAGGATGATGGGTGCTACGCCCCCGAAATTGGCCGCGCCCGGCAGGGTCACGTTGATGGCGATGCCCGACGCCACGCCGGCGTCGATCGCGTTACCTCCCTGTTCCAGAATGAGGGAGCCGGCGGCGGCGGCCAGTGGGTGCCCGCACGACACCATGTGCGTCACGCCCATGACAGGGGGTCGGTAGCTAGCAAGTCCTCTGGCCATTAACATCCCTCAGCTTCTCTGGATTACGGTATTCAGCACTCGGCGAGCGCCCCTCAGGGCGCCCAGTCGCGGCCAGCGCCCAGTATATACAGCGATGGCCGCATAGACAACGCGGGCCACCTACTGACGACTGCGGTGAATCCTTGGCCCGTTGACACGATAGCAGGACGTACCTAGACTAACGCCAGCGCCGAGTCCGCCGAGAATGTGTTTTTGATTGATTTCTACTCCGCGGTCTCCGCGTGCTCCGCGGTGAGTTTTCTGAGGTGGCTTCTTGGTCTTAAGACCCCTGTTCGTTGGGTGGCTCTCCACACACCGAGCCATCCCCAGTACCCCCGCCAATCCCGACACGTCGGGATCTGGACTCCGGACGACACTCGACCGGACGCTACGCTGATTTCGGCTACTAGGCACTATTGCACGGATGGCCCGGGGCCGCCACGACACTGAGAGGAGTTCATAAATGACGCCACTAACGGCCTATTTCAACGGAGAGTTCGTCGCCGATACCGAGTGCACAATCCATGCCACCGACAGGGGCTTTCGTACGGGCGATGTGGTCTACGATCTCCAGCGCACCTTCGGAGGCAAGATCTTCCGGCTAAGGGAGCACCTTGAGCGGTTCATGCGCTCGCTCAAGTACGTGCGAATCGACCCGGGGCTCGACATCGACGAGCTGGAGGCCCTAACCCTGGACGTGGTCGCGCGAAACGAGGAGCTTCGTGGCCCGGGCGACGACTTTACGATCACACAGTTCGTGACGCGAGGCAGAGCAAGGCACGTCCTTGATACCTCCGCTCCCACCGTCTGCATCCTGCCACAGCGTATCGACTTCTCGCAGTTCGCGAAGTTCTACCGCACCGGCGTCCACGTCGTCATTCCGAAGACGCGAAGCTACACGCCCGACTCGCTGGACCCAAAGGTGAAACACTACAGCCGCATGAACTTCGTGCTCGCCAGCCTCGAGGCCGCGGACGTGGACCCGGAGGCATATCCTGTGCTCCTGGACGCCGAGGGCAATATCACCGAGCATATCGCGGGCAACTTCTTCCTCGTCAGCAACGGCGTGCTGAAGATGCCTGGCGACCGCAGCGCGCTCCAGGGCGATACGCGCCGGGCCATCCTCGAGATGGCCAAGCAGATCGGCATACCGACGTCGGAGGAGGACTTGCAGCCATACGACGTCTACACGGCCGACGAGGTGTTCTTGACCAATACGACCTACTGCATTCTTCCGGCGGGCCGCGTGGACAGCCGCCCGATCGGATCGCAGGTGCCCGGCTCGCTGACGCGTCAGATTCAGTCCGCCTGGAGCGAGATGGTGGGCATCGACTTCGTGGACCAGGCCCTCAGCCACGAGTGACTCTAGCAGGCTGATGAAACACGGGTCGCCAGGGGGATGGTCAAGGGGTTTCTTCAGGGACCACGCTGTTGAGCAGGCAAACGCCGATGGCAGGCCGCACAGACATGGGCGCGCCGCCATCTTTACAGGAAGTTAACGGGTTCTTGGCCGGATGTTGCGAATGTTGACCGTCGACTTCGCCGCTATCGGTTAACCTGGGGTCGACCCACTCCAGAGCAGTGGCCCGGAGCGAACGTTCCGGGCCATTGTTTTTGTCTCCGTGACACTGCGGCTTCCACAGACACCTCATGCCACTCAGCGCATAGACAAACGAGTTGCAAATCTGTAAAATTGTAGCTGCAACTGTTTGCAGGAGGAAGTATGAGCTGCGAGCGGGCCACCGCCGAGACCCTGAAGCAGTCGGGGCAACGCCTTACGCCTCAGCGCCTGATGATACTGTCCGCCATCCGGCACGCCGGCGGCCACATGAGTGCGGCACAGATCATGGAGCAGGTCAAGGAGTCCTACGCCTACATCGACGTGTCGACCGTCTACCGCACGCTGGGCGTCCTGAAGCGGATGCACCTGGTGTCCGAGACGGACATGGGTCTGGGCGAGTACCGCTACGAGTGGGTGGAGCGGATGAGGCACCACCACCTCATCTGCCGGGACTGCGACAATGTGAGCCTGCTGGACGACAGCTTCCTGACGGGTCTGGCGGCGGATATTCTAGACGACCACGGCTTTCGAGCCGATATCGACCACTTCGCGATCTTCGGCCTGTGCGAAGAGTGCCAGCGAAGCGCCGACACGTCCGGCGGAAAGGCCAACGGAAAGGCCAAGGGAAAGGAAGGAGCCTGACGATGGACCTGAACTCCGGCGCGCTCGTGGCCCTGACGCTTGGCTTTCTCCTTGGGCTGAAACACGCTACCGACGCGGACCACGTCGTCGCGGTCTCCAC
>JADFIF010000025.1 GCA_022566795.1 Chloroflexota bacterium | reverse complement strand
CGTTATCGTGACGGCGAGCGGCCGGATCGACTTTAGCCGCCGAGTTTTTCACTCCGGCGAGGTCCCTGTGCTCATCGTTACGACGCCTGAGGGCAGAGACCACATCTTCAGACACCAACCGCCGCAGGCGATCCAGGTCTCGGCCCTTGACGGCACTGGACCCTTGACCTCACAAGGGATACTCGACGCGATAAGCGATTTTTGTATGAGTGACATGATACTGGTCGAGGGTGGTCCGCAGCTGATCGGTGGCTTTTTAGCGGATCAGCGCTTGGATGAGCTATTCCTCACGCTTGCTCCACAGATTGCTGGTAGAGACGGCTCTGTAGAGCGACCGGGCCTTGTTGCCGGGAAGATCTTCGCACCTGAGAAGCCGTTGTGGAGTAGGCTGGTGGGGATCAAGCGGGGAGGAAACCACCTTTTCCTACGCTACGCGTTTGAATCAGTGCCTCTGTAGACTGGCGGGTCTCTCCTAGGCCTCGTACACGTAGGACGCACTGCTGTAGGTGCGGAGAGGCTCGAAATGGGACTTGATAGGCCGCGGAAGAGCTAAAAGAGGAGCTGGACCGGGATGATAACCTCAAGCTCGCAATGGTCCTCGGCGGTTGGGGTTACCGCGCCAAGCACATGCCCGGTTCCCTCAACATCCCAGCGACCGAGCTCGCCGCGGACGTGCTGGACCCGGAGTACGAGACCGTGGTCTATTGCTCCGGCGACCCACGTCCTGCCGGCGAGTGCGCGTACTACCTTCTGACGCAACGTGGGTACAAGCATGTACGCCGGTACGCCGGCGGCATCGCCGACTGGGAAGAAGCCGGCTATCCGATAGAAGGAGACTGAGCGGCCCGCGCTGGGGAGATGAGGCCGCTCGTTGAGCAGAATCATTGCCCTCGGCGAAATGTTGATGGCGTCGGCGCCGCCTTGACTTGGCGAAAGTGCCCTTAACGCAACCAGACTAGCCCGGAATTAGACTGGTCCACCCTTCCACTGTTCACCTGGCGCCTACGACTTCTTTCTCCTTCTGGCCTTTCGGCAATTCCGTGGGATTGAATCCAAAGCCCAACCCGGTCGATGAGGGATTGGAGTGAAATCGGGCTCGGCCAAGACAGCTGAGTCGAGTGGAAAGGTGAGCGGCGAAAACCCTAGTAGAGACTGCTAAACGTTGCGAAACCCGTTGAGTTGGCTCGTGATGTTAATCACAAAGTTGACATTGTGGAAGCCACCTTTTACATTGCTCGCATCTCCGCTGGCTGGCTTGGCGTGGGTGGAGAAAAGGTCAGATCTTCGGCTCCGAGACGGGGCCACCGTGCAACCTCTAGCATGCGTTTTGGCTGCCTGGGATTCACGTCGCCAAGCGTGTCCACGTCACCCATTTCTTGCGAGGCCATCAGGAAGGTCTGAGAGTCCTTGCGCTGTAAGCAAGGCTGGCTTGGGGAACTGGGACCAGTGCGTAGTCATAGCCTGTAGGGACTCCGGCCGTTGAGCTTGCAGCGACCATGCAGGAGCTGGTGCGACCGACGAAAGATCTCGAAGGAGTGGAATGACATGGATTACGACGCAGGCGCCGCCGTGTTGGCGGGCCTCATCGGGGGAGCGATCATGGTGGTGCCGCTCTACATGGGAATGGCGGCGATGCCCAACCAGATGAGGATGAACCTGCTCCTGATGTTGGGGACGATGATGATTTTCAGGAGTGGGATGATGGCGTATGCGATGGGGGCGATGGTCCACGCCGTCATGAGCATCGTGTTTGCCCTCATACACGTTGCAGTCTACAACGCCCTGGGACTGGAATCCGAGCTGGTTGCGTGGGGAGCTCTCTTTGGGTTCGTGCACTGGATTATCACAGGAATGGGCCTGGGCATGATGCGGTTCATGCATCCGCTGGTCAGAGGCGGCGAGATGGACGACCCTGGAGCATTCGCACTGGGCTTTCCACGCATGACCGCCATGGGCTTTTTCATGCTCCACATCGCCTACGGCGTATCGGTCGGCGCCTTGTACGAGGTATTCACCTAAGCGACGGCCGCCTAGTCGTTAGCGTCTCACAAGTCGGGACCGAGAGGAAAGAAGGAAGAGTCTATGCCTGTGGAACATCCTGTCCTGAAGCTGGCGAAGCGATAGTGCACCCTGAGTCGAACACCGCTGAGGAGCACTGAACATGACGACCGAGGCCAAGCGAACCGAGGAATCACCAGACGTCGGCCGACGTTACCGCTATGACCATCTCCAACTGCCGCTCGTGCTGCGGGACCTCTACTTCAGCAGAGATGATCCCGGCCCGGGCGACCGCGTGCCAGACTTCGACCTCCCTACCTTGGACGGAGGCCGCTTCCGGTCCACCGATCTCGGCGAGACCGGTCCGGCGCTGCTGATCTTCGGCTCCTACACCTGCTTCGTGACGGACAACTCCGCCTCTGGGCTGAAAGAGCTTCACGCGCGCTTTGGCGACCGCGTGCGCTTCGTGATGGTAGACGTCCGTGAGGCGCACCCGGGGCAGGCAGCGCCGCAGCCCAAGACGCTGGACGAGAAGATGGCCCACGCGAAGCTGCTACGTGACCTGCACAGCTTCGAGTTCGAAGTGGCGGCGGACGACATCGACGGCACTCTCCACCGGGCAATCAGCCCAAAACCCAACTCAGCCTACATCCTGGGCAAGGATGGGACCATCCTGTTCCGTGCGCAGTGGGCCAATGACACGAAGGCGCTAGCCGCGGCGTTGGAAGCTATCGCGGCTGGCGAGTCACCGAGACGTTCCCAGAGCGGTGGCCTGGTTCGGCCGATGCTCCGATTCTCCCGCAACATAGCACCCGTTCTCGACCGAGCGGGAGGCGGTGCCTGGCGCGACATGTGGCTTGTGGCGCCGCCCATGGCGGCCATGGGTTTCGCCTTCAAGGCTCTTCGCGTCCGCCCGCGGGAAGCCTGACGCCCCGCTGAGATTACCCAGCGGCTGACCAAACCATAACAGTGGAGAGGAGTATGACCACTGGAGCGCTTGACGAGCTATCCATAAACACGATCCGGTTCCTGGCGGTGGACACGGTACAGAAGGCCAACTCGGGTCACCCCGGAACGCCCATGGGCGCGGCGCCGATGGCCTACGTGCTGTGGGATCGATTCCTGAGACACAATCCGAACGATCCCGCGTGGCCCGACAGAGACCGGTTCATCCTGTCGCCGGGCCATGCCTCGGCGTTGCTCTACGCGCTGCTTCACCTCACCGGGTACGACTTGCCTCTGGAAGAGCTGAAGCGTTTCCGGCAGTGGGGCAGCAAGACTCCAGGCCACCCGGAGTACGGCTTGACGCCCGGTGTGGAGATGACGACGGGGCCGCTGGGCCAGGGGTTCGCGCACGGCGTGGGCATGGCCGTGGCCGAGCGCTGGCTTGCGGATCACTACAATCGGCCCGGACACGAGATCATCAACCACTCCGTTTACGGCATCGTCTCAGACGGCGACCTGCAAGAAGGTGTGGCCTCTGAGGCCGCGTCGCTGGCGGGCACCCTGCGCCTGGGCAAGCTCATCTACTTTTACGACGACAACGACATCTCCATCGAGGGAAACACCGACATCGCCTTCGCGGAGAACGTGGCCCAGAGGTTCCAGGCCTACGGCTGGCACGTGGTCGGCCCTATTGATGGGATGGACGTGCGGTCCGTGGAATCGGCCGCAACCATGGCCCGGGCGGAGACGGGCCGCCCCAGCCTGGTGATCTGCCGGACCGTCATCGGCTACGGGAGCCCCAACAAGGCGGGGACCGCCTCGGCTCACGGCGAACCGCTTGGCGAAGAAGAGGTGCGTCTGACAAAGGAGGCCTTGGGCTGGCCCTATCGAGACCCCTTCACGGTGCCAGATGAGGTTCTGGACCGGTTCCGCGGGGCCCGGGTCCGTGGCAGGCAGCTGCAAGACGATTGGCAGGCCCGGATGGCTGAGTACCACAAAGCCTACCCGACAGAGGCTGCCCAGCTCGAGGAGGCGCTGCGGGGAGACCTTCCGGAAGGATGGCAGCGCGGCCTCGACCAGCTCTTTAGCGCCGATGACAAGCCCATAGCCACTCGGGATTCATCGGGTCGGGTGATGAACACAATCGTGGACAGAGTCCATGCCTTCACGGGAGGCTCGGCGGACCTGGCCCCCTCCACCAAGACCCTGCTGAAGGACCACGGCCACTACGGTTTCGAGGAGCACTGCGGGCATAATCTGCACTTCGGCGTGCGAGAGCACGCGATGGGGGCCATTGCCAACGGCATGGCACTACACGGCGGAACCATCCCATATACCGCAACCTTTCTGATCTTCTCCGACTACATGCGCCCCCCGATGCGGCTGGCCGCACTGATGGAACTGAGGGTCGTCTACATCTTTACCCACGACTCTATCGGCATGGGTGAGGACGGGCCGACCCATCAACCCATCGAGCAGCTGCTTGGTCTCCGCGGCGTTCCGAACCTGGTAGTACTGCGGCCCGCAGACGCCACGGAGAGCGTGGAGGCCTGGAAGGTGGCGATGGAGCGTAGGCACGGACCTACCGTGCTGGTGCTGAGCCGCCAGAACCTCCCGGTACTCGATCGCCAAGCGCTCAGTCCCGCCAGTGGCGTTCGGCAGGGCGGCTACGTGCTCTGGGAGGCCTCGCCGAAGCCCGATGTCATCCTCATCGGCGCCGGGTCGGAAGTACACATCGCGTTGGAGGCGGCAAAGCTGCTGCAGGAGGGTGGGACTGCCGCCCGCGTGGTGTCGCTACCGTCGTGGGAGCTGTTCGACGCCCAACCCGAGGAGTATCGCGCCAGCGTCCTGCCAATTGAAGTACGGGCGCGAGTCTCGATCGAGGCGAGTACGAACGTAGGCTGGGAGCGTTATGTGGGATTGGATGGCGTGGCCATTGGCGTCCCTCACTTTGGCGCGTCCGCTCCGGCCGCTGTCCTGTACGAGAAGTTCGGTCTAACCGCTGAGCACATGGCTGAGGAGGCCAGGCGCCTCGTTGGAAGGAGCTAGACATGACGGCGCAGAGTCTGGCGTTAGCGGCAGATCATGGCGGCCTGCAGCTCAAGACCGAGCTGGCCTCCTGGTTGCAAGCCCAGAGATACCAGGTGCTGGACCTGGGAGCCAGCTCCCTGGACCCCGGCGACGACTATCCAGACTACGCCGAAGCCGTCGCCCGCGCCGTCGCGTCCGGGGAAGCGGGACGAGGGATCGTAATTTGCGGCAGCGGCGTTGGCGCATGCATCGCCGCCAACAAGGTGCCCGGGGTCCGAGCGTGCCTTTGCCACGACGTCTACTCGGCTCACCAGGGAGTAGAGCATGACGACATGAATGTCCTTTGCCTTGGAGCACGGGTCATCGGAGTAGAGCTTGCCAAGGACCTCGCGACGGCATTCCTCAATGCTCGCTTTACCGGCGAGGAGCGTCATCGCCGACGCCTGGAGAAGGTCGCGGCCATCGAACAGAGGGCTCTTGTCCGAGGAGATGAAGCCCGAACCGCCCGAACCGCCCGAACCCAAGGAGGAACGGCATGACAAATCCGGTTCAAGAAGCGCAACGGCTCGGCCAGTCCATCTGGTATGACAACATACGCCGAGGCTTGATCACGTCGGGAGAGCTCCAAAGGCTCATAGATCTGGGGATAACAGGCCTCACCTCAAACCCCACCATATTCGAAAAGGCAATCGCCGGCAGTACCGATTACGACCTCGCCTTGTTGGATCTGACGCAAAACGGCACGAGCGCAGGCGACATCTTCGAAGCTCTGGCAATCGAAGACATCCGCGCCGCCGCTGACCTGCTGCGCCCTATCTACGACCGGACCGGCGGCGTAGATGGCTACGCTTCGCTCGAGGTGAGCCCTTACCTCGCCAAGGACACGGAGCGCACTATCGCAGAGGGCAGGCGGCTATTCGCTGCCCTGGACCGTCCCAATGTGCTGGTGAAGGTGCCGGCGACTGCCGAGGGCATCGTCGCCGTCCGGCAGCTCATAGCTGAAGGCATCAACGTAAACGTCACCCTCATATTCTCCCTCGACGCCTACCAGGATGTGCGCGAGGCCTACATCGGCGGCCTCGAAGACCTGGCCAGCTCGGGAGGCGATGTCAGCAAGGTAGCCTCCGTGGCCTCGTTCTTCGTCAGCCGGGTGGATACCGCCGTCGATCGGCTGATAGAGCAGTCCATCGGCGAAGGGCACCAAGAGCTGACGGATCGCCTGGGCAAGGCTGCCATCTCCAACGCGAAGCTGGCATATCAAGCGTTCCAGGGCGCCTTCGGAGGCGAGAGATTCAACGCCCTGCGGGCCAAGGGCGCTCGCGTGCAGCGTCCTCTCTGGGCCAGCACCGGCACCAAGAACCCTGCCTACAGCGACGTCTTGTATCTGGACTCGCTGATTGGCTCCGATACTGTCAACACGGTCCCCGAGCCCACGCTGATGGCCTTCTTGGAGCACGGCCGGGCAGCGCCGACGCTCGCCCAGGACGCGCCTGAGGCTGAACAGACGATACAGGCCCTGGAACAGGCCGGGATTCGCATGGAGCCGGTCACGGCCACGCTGCTGACAGATGGACTGAAGTCCTTTACCGAGTCCTACGACACACTGCTGGCAAATATCGAGGACAAGAGGTCGCGTCTGCTCGCCCGCGAGCATGCGCATCCCGCCGTAAGCTTGGGGGAGTTGCTGCCTGACGTGGAGGCCGCACTGGCGGACCTCCAGGAGCGGGATGTGGTGGGCCGTATCTGGCGCAGAGATCACACGGTGTGGAAGCCCGACCCCAAGGAGATAGCGGATCGGCTGGGGTGGCTCACAGTTACCGACATCATGGCCGATCAGGTGCCTGACCTCCAGGAGTTCGCCGAGGAGGCGAAGGACGCCGGCTTCCGCCACGTGGTGTTGCTGGGCATGGGTGGTAGCAGCCTGGGGCCGGAGGTCCTTCGGCAGACCTTCGGGAGTGCCCCGGGCTACCCCGAGCTCATCGTGCTGGACTCGACGGTTCCGTCGTGGGTCAAGGCCGTCACGGATAGCATCGACCCCGCGCGGACGCTGTTCCTGGTCTCGTCGAAGTCCGGGGGAACGATCGAGCCCAACACCTTCTACAGGCACTTCAGAAGCCTGGTGGAGCAGGCGGTCGGAAGAGAGCGCGCTGGACAGCACTTCGTAGCGATCACCGACCTGGGAACGTCGCTGGAAGAGCTGGGATTGGATGCGGGGTTCCGGCGCGTCTTCCTAAATCCTCCCGACATCGGCGGTCGATACTCGGTCCTGTCGTACTTCGGGTTGGTGCCGGCGGCCCTTGCGGGCATCGATATCGCAAAGCTGCTGCACAGGGCCGACTGCATGCGTGAGGGCTGCGCCTCATGCGTGCCCACCAGTGAAAATCCTGGAGCGTGGCTTGGGGCGGCCATGGGAGTCATCGCGCTGAAAGGACACGACAAGCTTACGATCGTGACCTCCCCCTCCATAGGGAGCTTCGGTCTGTGGGCAGAGCAGCTCATCGCGGAGAGCCTGGGCAAAGAGGGCAAGGGCATCGTCCCTGTGGCGGGAGAGCCGCTGGTAGCTCCGGATTCTTACGGTGATGACCGGTTGTTCGTGTACCTTCGCGTGGAAGCCGACGATAACACCGACACCGACGCCGCGATCGATCGCATCGAATCATCCGGCCGGCCGGTGGTGCGCCTGGACCTGCGGGACACGTACGACCTGGGAGCCGAGTTCTTCAGGTGGGAGTTCGCCACGGCGGTCGCGGGGGCCGTCGTGGGAGTCCACCCCTTCGACCAGCCGAACGTGCAGGCGGCCAAGGACATGATCGAGAGCGTGCTGCAACGGTTCCAGGAGTCCGGCGAGCTCCCTCGCTCGGAGCCTACCGTGTCGTTCAAGGAGCTGGCATCCCGCGCCGAACCAGGAGACTACCTGGCGATCATGGCCTATGTGCAGCAGACTCCAGAGGTGGACGATGCTCTGCACGCCCTTCGGAGGCGGGTCTTGGAGCGATACCACATCCCCACCACCCTGGGATACGGCCCTCGCTTCCTGCACTCCACGGGACAGCTCCACAAGGGCGGCCCTGCCTCGAGCCTCTTCCTGCAGCTAACGTCGGACCACAGGGCGGATGTGCCCGTTCCAGGGCAGGCATACACGTTCGGAGTCCTGGCCGACGCTCAGGCCGTCGGCGATCTGCAGGCGTTGCAGGCCGCGGGACGTCGCGCCGCCAGGGTCGAGCTGGAATCGGAAGGGTCGGCGGCGATCCAGAGGCTGGCCGAGGAGATCGCGTAGCGGGACGAAGGCTCTGCGCGACGCGGCAACACACGCCTGGGTGACGGGTCGACAGGAGGTGCATGATGATCAGAGCCATGATTTTCGACATGGACGGCGTGCTGGTCCAGAACGAGAAGCTGAAGGCCCTCTCGGTAGCCATGGCGGTCCAGCGCCTTCGCGGGCTCCCAGAGCCCGACCCGGAGGGCATTGAGGCGTACCGGGACATGGTCGGTGCCTCTCGGGAGGTCGTTTCGCGGCATATCGTGGAAAAGCTCGGGCTGGAGTCTGCCCTGCGCCCTCTCATGGCCGAGTACGGCGCGTCTGAGCCCTGGGAAACGCTGGGAAACATGCGGAGGGCGATCTATGACGATATGGTTGCCGACCCTCAGGTCGTTAGGGACAACCAGTGGCCCCACACTGTCGGCCTGCTTCGTGTAGCCAAGGAGAACAGCTGCCGGACTGGCCTGGCGACTCTCTCGGCTCGGGAGGAGGCGCTCCATTTTGTGCGTGCCCTGGGCCTGGAGCAGACTATAGACGTGGTGCTCGCTCGTGAGGACGTACAAAAGAGCAAGCCCGACCCGGAGATCTACCTCCTGGCGGCCCAGCGGCTGGATGTCGAACCCCGCGACTGCATCGTGATCGAGGACTCACCCAACGGCGTGCGCGCAGGGGTAGCAGCCGGTATGAACGTAGTCGCCTTCGCCACTCCATTCACCACCGCCGCCCTTCACTCGAGCCAGGTGCTGGAGCACGCCTGGCTCGTCCACGATCCAGAGAAGTTGGAGGAGATGGTGCAGGAGCGCATCGCCGAACATAACCGGGGCGCGCACGCGTAACACCCGCGTTGGGCGCGCTCAGCTCAAGGAGAGTTCAGCCATGAGTATCGCAGGACTTGGATATTCGAAGGGCCTCTTCGTGCTGCCCTTCGACCACCGGAGCTCGTTTGAAAGAGGACTCTTGGGAATCAGTGGCCGGCAGCCAGACTCGGGCGAGGTGGAGCAGCTGTCCGCCTACAAGCGGATTATCTACGAGGGATTGCTGGAGGCACTCAGCAACGGCGTTCCGAAGGAGTCGGCTGCGATGCTTGTGGACCAGAAGTACGGAGCACGACTGCTTGCAGAGGCAAACGCGCTCGGGATCGTGACATGCGCTCCCGTGGAGAAGAGCGGGCAGAGCGAGTTCGACTTCGAGTACGGCGACGATTTCAGGCAACACATCGAAAAAGCCGCGCCGACCTTCACCAAGGCCCTAGTCCGCTATAACCCAGAGGGCGACGCGACTGCCAACGAGAACCAGCGGCGGCGTTTGGCGACGCTATCCGACTACGCCCACTCGAACGGGTACAAGTTCATGTTCGAGCTGCTCGTGCCGGCAACGGAGAGCCAGGCGGAGGCAGTGGCGCAAGACATCCAGGCCTATGACCTGAAGCTCCGCCCCGAGCTCACGACGCGGACGATGGCTGAGCTGCAGGACGTGGGGGTGGAACCCGACGTCTGGAAGCTGGAAGGCACGGAGGACCCAGAGGCGGCACGGAGCTTCGTGGCTCAGGCCCGCGCCGGGGGCAGGACCGACGTAGGCCTCATTATCTTGGGGCGGGGCGAGAACGATGAGCGGGTCCGCGAATGGCTGAGCATAGGCGCGAAGACCGATGGCGTTGTCGGCTTCGCTGTTGGACGAACCGTGTTCTGGCAGCCGTTGGTGGACCACAAGGAAGGCCTCATTTCAAGGACCGATGCGGTGGGCCGAATAGCCGAAAAATATCAGGGTCTGTACGAGCTGTTTCTCGATGCACGAGCGCAGGCAGCGGCTGTATGACCGCTTGGTCACCCGCGACGAAAACTTTGGCAGGGGGAAGATAGAAATGGAAATGGGCATGATCGGCCTTGGCCGCATGGGCGGCAACATGGCGCAGCGCCTCATCAATGGAGGCCACCGCATCTTCGCGTTCGACCCGAGTCAGGAGGCCTTGAAAGCCGCCGCGCAACACGGCGTCATCGGCGCGTCGTCCCTCGTCGACCTGGTCGAGCAGCTGCCGCCCCCACGCGCGATCTGGGTAATGGTGCCCGCGGGTGCGGCAACCGAGGACACGATCAAGTCGGTGGCTGGCGCAATGGCGCCAGGAGACGCAATCATCGACGGCGGCAACTCGAACTACAAAGACAGCGTTCGGCGTGCCGCAAGCCTCGCGGAGCGCGGCCTGCAGTTCCTCGACGCGGGCACCAGCGGTGGCATCTGGGGACTTGCCGAAGGCTACAGCATGATGGTCGGAGGCGACCCTGAGGCGTTCCGGCGTCTGGAGCCCATCTTCCAGACCCTTGCTCCGGCCAACGACAAGGGGTACGGGTACGTCGGTCCAGCCGGCTCGGGCCACTTCGTCAAGATGGTCCACAACGGCATCGAGTACGGCATGATGCAGGCCTTTGCGGAGGGCTTCGAGCTGATGAAGGCCAAAGAGGAGTTCGGGCTCGATCTGGCCAACATCTCCGAGATCTGGCGCTACGGCAGCGTCGTGCGGTCCTGGCTGCTGGACCTGATCGCCGCGTCCCTCAAAGAGGACCCGGGCTTAGAGAGTCTTCAGGCCTACGTCGACGACTCCGGCGAGGGGCGCTGGACCGTGGAAGAGTCCATTGAGCTGGCCGTGCCCGTGCCGGTCATCACCGCGTCGCTCCAGGCGAGGTTCCGGTCACGGCAGGACGAGCCCTTTGGCGTCAAGCTGCTGGCGGCCATGCGCAACCAGTTCGGGGGGCACGCGGTAAAGGCGGCGAACTGATGGCTGGAGAGAGCACCTCGATCGTCATACTGGGCGCCACGGGCGACCTTGCTCGAAGGAAGCTACTCCCCGCGCTGTTCCAGCTGGCATGCAAGGAAAGATTGCCCAGGGGGCTCCGCATCATTGGGTTCTCTAGGCCAGAATATACGGATGAAGCCTACCGCGAGCTGATGTGGGAGGGCATGCAAGAGTTCACCGACCTGGCGGTGCGAAAGGATCGGTGGACGGTGTTCAGCCAGGCGCTCTCCTATCTTGGCGGTGACTTTGGGGCACCCAAAGACTTCACACGGCTACGGCAACGGCTTGAGCAGATGGAGGGCACGGAGGGCAAGGCCAACCGGCTGTTCTACCTCTCTATCGCTCCCCGCTTCTTCGCAATCGCCGTCAAGAACCTGGGGGCCTCCGGCCTTGCAGCAGAGGACACTGGCTGGCGCCGCGTGGTGATCGAGAAACCCTTTGGGCGGGATCTGGAGTCGGCGCGGGCTCTGAACCGCGACGTCCACGCGGTTTTTGACGAGCGCCAGGTATACAGGATCGACCACTACCTGGGCAAAGAAACGGTACAGAACCTCCTGGTGTTCCGCTTCGCCAACGGAATCTTCGAGCCGCTTTGGGACCGCAACTGCGTGGACAACGTGCAGATTACGGCGGCAGAGAAGGTATCCGTAGGCGACCGTGCGGGCTACTACGACCAGTCAGGGGTGGTCCGCGACATGGTGCAGAACCATCTGCTTCAACTGCTTACCATGGTCGCCATGGAGCCACCAGTCTCGTTGGACGCCGACTCCCTGCGGAACAGGAAGGTCGAAGTGCTCCAGTCGATACGCCGATGGACGCCCGACGAGGCTACGCACGGTACGGTGCTTGGGCAGTACGATGGCTATCTGGGCGAAGCGGATGTGGCGGCCGATTCGGCCACCCCCACCTACGCGGCGTTTCGCCTGCACGTGGACAACTGGCGCTGGCAGGGAGTGCCGTTCTATCTACGTACTGGTAAGGCCATGGCGGACAAAGCCACGGAGATCGTGATCGAGTTCCGCCGCCCCCCACACCTGATGTTCCCGATGAGCCCCGGCGAGGACCTCACCCCGAACATCCTGTCCCTGTGCCTGCAGCCGGACGAGGGATTTCACTTGAGGTTCGAGGTCAAAGTTCCCGACCAAGGAATGACGCTGCGCTCGAAGGACATGGCGTTTCACTACGAGTCGGCCTTCAGAGACCAGGCCATTCCCGAGGCGTACGAACGTCTGCTACAGGATGCGTTGGAGGGCGACCCTTCGTTGTTCATCCGAAGCGACCACATTGAAGAAGGCTGGCGCATAGTTGACCCCTTGCTTCAAGGCACAGAGAACGGGGCCCAGCGGCCGCAGATTTACGAGCCCGGCTCTTGGGGGCCTGAGGCCGCCGATTCCCTGCTGGCCGAGGACGGGCGCACCTGGCATCGCGTCTGCGGCGTCCACGGAGATGTCGATGCCTAACGTGCGCGTGTTGCCCACGCCAGAGGAGGCTGCAGATGCGGCAGCGGCTTTCGTGGCTAAGCTGGCTGACGAGCATGGCTCTGCCGCAGGTCGGTTCACTATCGCCCTCTCCGGTGGCTCTACGCCGCGCTTACTCTACCAGACATTGGCTTGCGACCCTTACGCTGCGCGTATGGCGTGGGACCGCTGGCGCGTCTTCTGGAGCGACGAACGCTGTCTACCGCCAGATCACGAGGACAGCAACTATCGCATGGCTCGGGAGGCTCTGCTTGACCATGTGAAAATACCGGCGCAACAGATCCACCGCATGCGTGGCGAGATCGAACCCGAAGAAGCCGCCGAGGCGTACGCCAGCCTGGTTCTGGACACGTCACCCTCCTTTGACCTGATCCTCCTAGGCATCGGCGAGGACGGCCACACCGCCTCTCTGTTCCCCGGCACGGAGGCCCTGCAGGAAAGACGAAAACTGGTAGTGGCCAACTGGGCCCCGCACCTGCAGGCCCACCGAACCACGTTCACGTTGCCGTTGATCAACATGGCTAAGAACGTAGTCTTTCTCGCCACCGATGAGTCCAAGGCGGAGGTGCTGCGGGACGTGCTGGAACCCGCACAGGGGGAGCACACGTTGCCGACGGCCATGGTTCGCCCTGCCCAGGGCATCATCCACTGGTTCCTGACCAGGGATGCTGCAAGACTGCTCAAGACGAAGGATGTGCCGTAATTAAACTTCCCACTCCCGCGACCAGGAGAATAGTCGCAGACCTGGGAACCGCAAGGAGCTGCCATGTTTAAAAGAATCTTAGTGCCTCTCGACGGATCTGAATTAGCTGAAAGAGCGCTGCCCCTGGCGCAGAGTATCGCGCAATCATCCAACGCCACTATTCACCTCGTCCAGGTGGTATCGAGACTACCGGAGGCGGAGGCCGGTCGCAGCGGCGATTCGATCCTGGCCGCGGAGCTTGAGCGTGACGCGGCACGTCAGCTGGTGGAGGGTCGGATCACTCGAGGTAAGGAGTACGTTGGAAGCGTTGCGGCTCAGCTCGAGAACGCGGGGATCGAGGTCACAACGGCGATGCTCGAAGGGGGCGCCGCCGAGAATATAGTCAACTACACGAGGGAGCATGGCATCGATCTCGTCGTGATGAGCACTCATGGATTCGGTGGACTCAAACGGTTTTTCCTAGGGAGTGTCACCGACAGAGTTATCCGCTCTTGCGAAGTGCCGGTCTTGGTAGTGCCCTGTTCGTAGACCCGTGAGCCCGCCGGTCGCATCGGGTCATCCAGGAAGCGGTGGCTCGGCATAGGGCGAGGTTAGCGGAGACAAGGTAGGAGTGGTAACTATGCCGGTCCAGATTACCGTGGGGCCTCCAGTCATCACGATCAACCAGGGAAGCACCTTTATGGTGACGGACCGGCGAGGCGAGATCGACCCCGAGAGTGAGCAGGGCGTCTTCGCTGGGGACACTCGTTTCGTCAGCTTCTACCAGCTTTACATCAACGGAGCGCGCTGGCAGCTGCTGAGCTCGAGCGCGGTCAGCTATTACGCCGCGCGTCTCTACTTCACCAACCCTCCCGTGGCCACCCAGGATGGAGACATTGGTCCGCGGGTCGTGGGCCTGACCGTAACACGGACGGTCGGCGAGGGCATCCACGAGGATCTGGACGTCACCAACTACGCTCTGCATCCCGTCCGCTTCACGCTGGAGGTCTCGCTCCGCTCCGACTTCGCTGACCTGTTCGAGGTAAAGTCACGCAAGTTCATCCGCCGCGGCAGGATCACCACCCAATGGGATGAGGCAAAAGCCGAACTGGTAAATGCCTACACTCACGAGGACTTCAAGCGCCTGCTTGGGTACAAGATCCTCAACTTCACCTCCTCGCCCCACTACGCCAACGGCCGAGTTAGTTTCGAAGTGGCTCTCGGGCCTGGTGAGAGCTGGCACGCCTGCGCGCTGTACACGCTCGTCGAGGGGGACCGCGTGCGAGAGCCGAAGTACGGCTGCGACGCCGTCGATGGCGATGGGACGGAAGTCGACCAGCTCCAGGCCGAGTGGCGTGCCCTGGCGACACGGCTGTCGTCAGCCAACGAGGATGTCTACCGCTCCTACACCCAGTCGGTCGAGGACATGGGAGCCCTCCGCCTCTACGACCTCGACTTCGCCCCTGATGTCTGGCTGCCAGCCGCCGGCGTGCCCTGGTTCGTCACCGTCTTCGGGCGAGACAGCCTCATCGTCTCGCTCCAGAACATGATGGTGCACGCCCCATTCGCCCTCGGCGCCCTTAAGAAGCTCGCCCAATACCAGGCGAAGGAGATGGACGACTACCGCGACGCTGAGCCCGGCAAGATTCCACATGAGCTACGCTCCGGCGAGCTGGCCCACTTCAAGGAAATCCCGCACACACCCTACTACGGCACGGCCGATGCTACCATCCTGTACTTGATCACCCTGCATGAGACCTGGAAGTGGCTGGGCGACCCGGCCATCCTTCGCGAGTACCGCGAGGTAGCCCTGGGCTGCCTGGAGTGGATCGATCGCTACGGTGACCTCGACGGAGACGGCTTCCAGGAGTACAAGACCCGCTCTTCTCTTGGCTATGAAAACCTGGGCTGGAAAGACGCGGAGGACGCCGTCGTTTACCCGGATGGCAGCCAGGTCAAGCAGCCAAAAGCTCTCTGCGAGCTCCAGGGGTACGTCTTCGATGCGAAGCAACGCATGGCAGAGGTGTTCGACGCCCTCGGCGAACGCGATCGCGCAGCCGCCCTGCGTGAGCAAGCCTCTGATCTCCAGCGTCGCTTCGACGAGGTCTTCTGGATGGAGGACGAGGGCTTCGTTGCCTATGGACTGGACGGCGACAAACACCAGATCAAGACTATCGCCTCAAACGCCGGACACTGCCTGTGGAGCGGCATTGTGCGACCCGAGCGGGCTGAGAAGATCGTGCGACGTTTCCTCCAAGAAGATATGTGGAGCGGCTGGGGCATTCGGACGCTCAGCAGCAAGAATCCGGCCTACAATCCCTTCGAGTATCAACTGGGGTCGATCTGGCCGCACGATAATGGGATCATCGCAATGGGGTTCAAGCGCTACGGGTTCCACGAGGAGGCGAGCCGTGTGGCGCGCGATATTTTCGAGGCGGCCAGCTATTTCGACAGCCATCGGCTGCCCGAGCTGTACTGCGGCATGCCACGACAGCCCGGGACGTTTCCGGTCCAGTACCCGGGCGCCAACATTCCTCAGGCGTGGGCTGCAGGCTCCGTTTTCCATCTGCTCCAAGCCATCCTCGGGCTTCGGGCAGATGCCCCCGCGGGCAGGATCTACGTAGAGCCCACTTTGCCCCGCTGGCTTCCGGAGATCCAGCTAAGCCAACTCAAGGTCGGCGACTCGGTGTTGCATCTGCGCTTCTGGCGTGAGGGGCCGGACTCTCGTTGGGAGGTCCTCGACCGACAGGGCTCCATCGAAGTGTGCGACGCTCGGGCATAGGTGGACGCTTTGGTATGGCCCGAAAGCTATCCTGAAAGGCCGACCCTGCCGAAGGAGGCTCACCGTGTCTAGCGCATCTGCAAAAGAGAGACCGAAAGGTCAGGGCCCACCCCGGGTTGTGATTCTTGGTGGAGGCTACGGTGGGATATATACTGCTCTGGGGTTGGAGAAGGCGGCGAGGCGAGGCGAGATCGAGGTATCCCTGGTAAGTCGGGAGAACTTCTTCCTGTACCAACCTATGTTGGCGGAGGTCGTCTCTGGCAGCATCGAACCTCCGCACATCGTGAACCCGATTCGGCGAATGTTACGCCACACCGACTTCTATTTGGCCGAGATCGAGGGCGTCGATGCGCAGAAGCGCGAGGTCGTCGTTCGCTACCCCGGCGGCCACGCCCACTACGAACGCATCCCTTACGACCATCTTGTCGTGGCGGTCGGCAGCGCTACGGACCTCTCCAGAATGCCCGGCATGACGGAGCACGCTTTTCCGTTCAAAACCCTCGGAGATGCATTTTCCCTCCGAAACCACCTGATTAGCGTCATGGAGAGGGCAGAGGTTGAAAACGTCCCAGAAGAGCTGACCGAGCTACTGACCTTCGTAGTCGTTGGAGGGGGTTACACCGGAGTCGAGGTGGCCGCCGAGATAAATGCTTTCGTTCGGGAGGCGGCGAAGAGCTACCGGCGAGTGGACCCGGAGGATGTCAGAGTCATCTTGTTGGAGGGAGCAAGCCGGATCTTACCCGAGCTGAACGAGGCGCAGGCGGCTTTCAGCCAGCGGCAGCTGGAGGGAAAAGGCATAGAGGTCCGGCTCGACACCCTTATACAAGAGGCCACTGCCCAGACGGCGATCCTGGGTGACGGCGTCGAGATCCCAACCAGGACCCTGGTGGCCGCCGTCGGCTCGGCTCCGAATCGACTGCTAGACACCGTCCCCGGGGGCCGAGACCCGAGGGGCCGTCTCGAGGTGAACGAGACCTTGGCGGTTCCAGACCAGCCGGGCATCTGGGCCGTGGGGGACTGCGCCGCTGTCCCCGACCTCCGCAAGGGCGGAACGTGTCCTCCTACGGCGCAGTATGCCTTGAGACAGGCGAAGCAGGTCGCCCGCAACATCCGGGCCACGATCAGTAGTAAAGCGCCGCGCCCATTCTCGTACAGAAGTCTGGGCGTCTTCGTTCCACTTGGCAGGTTCTCAGCGGCCGCAGACGTAATGGGATTGAAGATATCTGGGTTCTTTGCGTGGTGGCTGTATCGCACATATTACCTCTCTCAGCTTCCTCGCCTCGAGCGGAAGCTGAGGGTGGTTTTCGATTGGACCATGGAGCTGCTTTTCCGCCGGGACATAGTGAAGATGGACGTGGGGAGAAGCGACGGCGTTACCAGGGCACATTACCAGCCATCGGAGGTCATCTTTCGTGAGGGAGGCCTTGCCGGGAACTTCTACGTTGTCCTTGATGGAAAGGTCCAGATCTTCCGCCAGCAGAATGGACACGACGAGGAAGAAAGGACGCTTGGCCCGGGTGACTTCTTTGGAGAGAGGTCTCTCCTGCGGGGCGCACAGCATTCTGCCTCGGCAAGGGCGGAGACCCAGGTAGACCTGCTGATCATGAACGGAGCCGACTTCACCGCTCTCGCCACTTCGTCGACACGATTCGGCGCACTCCTCGACGATGTCATGCAACAACGGAAGTCCGGCAGCGAGGCCACAGACATCTCGCCAGGAGATCGACAGGGAGACAATGAAGGGGCGGTCTCGAATAATAGATGACGGACAGGATGCCTGAGATCTCGGATGTCGTGGAGCTCCGAAACGGCATATCGCAGAGTTTGGAGGGACTCCGGGACATGAGGATTTGACAGAGGATGATCGGCGAATCGATCCTTCATGCAGCTGCCAGAGTGCACGGAAGAAGGCTTTTCCCGGTGCACAGACAAGCGATTCGGCCAAGTCGTGGTCCCTGGTGGAACTGGCAGTGCAACTACGACTCTGAAGAGATCCCGTCCTAGGCCACTCAAAGTTGGAGCCGACCGCGCTCGCCCGGAAGACAGATTCGCCTGGCACTGCCCGAATCGCAGGAGTCGTCCGAATGGGTTTAGTAAATCAGGAGTCAGACATCCCATACCTGTCTACCGGCCAGATGCGAGAGGTAGACAGGGCCATGATAGAGGACTACGGCGTTCTACTCATCCAGATGATGGAGAATGCCGGTCGAGAGCTTGCCCATCTGGCACGGAGTCGATTCCTGGAAGGCGACCCCCGGAGGCGAAAGGTCCTCGTCCTTGCGGGAACGGGAGGCAACGGCGGTGGCGGGCTGGTTTGCGCACGCCGCCTCGACAACTGGGGCGCCGAGGTAAGCGTGTGGCTTTCCGCGTCACCCTCACAGCTCGCGGAGACTCCCCGTCACCAGCTAACTATTCTAGAGCACATGGAGGTCCCGATCGAGATAGCCGGCGACGAACCGGACCTTCCCTCGGCGGATCTGATCGTTGATGCCCTCATCGGCTACAGCCTGAGCGGAGCGCCTCGTGGACCGTCTGCGGGGCTGATACGTGCGGCCAACGCCCACACCGCTCCTGTTCTAGCCCTGGATGTTCCCAGCGGTGTGGATACGGCTACTGGAGCCGTGTATGACCCCGCAATAATGGCAGAAGCCACGCTGACATTGGCCCTACCCAAACAGGGACTTCAGCACGATGCGGCGAAGAAACAGGTCGGTGAGCTCTATCTCGCGGATATCAGCATCCCGCTGGGCCTCTATTCGCATCCTCCTCTTGGTCTTGACGTAGGGCCTCTCTTTGCGAGGGACGACATACTGCGAGTGTGGTGATGACCGTGAAAGCTGTTGCCGTCGTGCCGGGCGAGTCCAACAGCGCGCACCTCGTCGAGTTGCCAATGCCGTGCGTTGAGGATCTCCATGACGGCAGGGGCGTTCTTGTCAAGGTGCTGCGCGTGGGCTTAGACGGCACCGACAGGGAGATCAATACCGGCCTGTATGGAGCAGCCCCTCCTGGTCAAGACTTTCTGGTCCTGGGACATGAGAGCCTCGGGCTGGTCGAGGAGGTGGGACCGCAGGTCAAGGAGCTGAGCCCAGGCGACTACGTCGTAGCCATGGTGCGCCAACCCGGCAAAAGCCTCTACGACGCCATCGGCATGCCCGATATGACGACGGACGAAACCTACTACGAACATGGCATCAGCCTTGTTCATGGCTTTCTCAGAGAGTACTACGCTGAGTCCCCTGAGCGCCTGGTGCGGTTGCCGGCGGGCCTACGCGACGTAGGTGTCCTGCTGGAGCCGATGAGCGTGGTTGAAAAGGGCATAGGACAGGCATTCGAGATCCAGCGTCGACTGCGCGTGTGGCAACCAAGATCCGTGGCAGTGCTGGGAGCCGGAGCCATTGGTTTACTGGCTACCATGGTGCTGAAGCTTCTATCTTTTGACGTAGTGACCATCTCGCTTGAAGAACCTCCCTACCTGAACTCTGAGCTCGCCGATGAGCTGGGAGCACGCTACGTATCGACTCGCGCGATGTCTCTGGCGCAAGCCTCCGAGATGTTCGGGCCTTTCGACCTAATTTTCGAGGCCACAGGCTTTTCGCCTATGGCCTTCGATGCTATGGAGGTGCTAGGCAAGAACGGTGTACTGGTATTATCCTCCGTCACTGGAGGCAGCCTCACAGTCGAGGTCCGGGCGGATGCCATAAATCTCGGCTTTGTGCTGGGGAACAAGGTGGTGGTCGGAACGGTCAATGCCAGGCGCGAGCATTACGAGGCTGCAGTTCGGGATATGGCATTGGCGGAATGCCAGTATCCGGGCTGGCTGTCGCGGCTGTTGACTCATCCCGTATCGGGGCTAAACAACTATCTGCAGGCCTTCGAGCATCTCGAGTCCGAGCGGAGGCCCATCAAGGTCTTTGTGGATGTCGCCCCAATGTGATGAGGCAGCCGCTCTTGACAACTCCGGTCCTCAGACGACATGGTGTCAACATAATTTCAGAGAGGAGACCCTCGGATGGAGAATAAAAAAGAGTCACGCCCTAAGCGCTTTCCGTGGATTCTGATCGCCGGCGCGGTTGTAGTCCTAGTGCTCATCCTGATTCCACGGGGAAGCGGCGCTCAAGAAATCGATATAACCCAGGTCATCCAGATGGCTGAGGACGGCCAATTGGAGAGGATCGAGGTGGTCGGCGACTCATTGAACGTCACCACCATAACCAATGAGGCCCTCAGCTCCAGGAAAGAGAGCACCGTCAGCATCATTGATCTGCTCGAAGAGCGAGGCGTAGAGACGGGTCCCGCGGGCGTCATGATCAGCGTGAAGAAGGAAAGTGGAGGGATCCTATCCACCGTAGTCACATTCCTACCCATAGTCTTCTTCGGGGCCTTGATCCTCTTCATGATGCGCCGCAGCCAGGGTGGGATGAGCCAGATTCTGGGTATTGGCAAAAGCCGAGCGCGACAGTTCGCTCAGGATCAGGACAGGCCTACGGTGACTTTCGGAGATGTGGCGGGCGCAGACGAGGCCAAGCAGGAGCTGACAGAGGTGGTGGAGTTCCTCAACGACCCTACCAAGTTCACGAAGCTGGGGGCCAAGATACCCAAAGGGGTGCTACTGGTAGGCCCTCCTGGCACGGGCAAGACTCTGATGAGCAGGGCAGTGGCGGGGGAGGCCGGAGTGCCGTTCTTTTCCACCAGCGGCAGTGAGTTCGTGGAGATGTTTGTGGGAGTCGGCGCCAGTAGGGTAAGGGATCTGTTCTCCAGGGCCAAGCAGACCGCTCCCGCGGTCGTCTTCATCGATGAAATCGACGCCGTGGGCAGGAGTCGAGGCGCAGGTATCGGCGGAGGTAACGACGAGCGAGAGCAGACCCTCAACCAGATACTCGTGGAGATGGACGGATTTGATGAACGCACCAACGTGATAGTCATTGCGGCCACCAACAGGCCAGATATCCTAGATACTGCCCTGATCCGCCCCGGCAGGTTCGATAGACGCGTGACACTGGATCTTCCCGATGTGAGGGGTCGGGAGGCCATCCTGAGAGTCCATGCCAAGGGTATTCCGCTTGCCCAAGACGTCGACCTGGAAACTATAGCAAAAGAAACCCCAGGATTCAGTGGTGCTGATCTGGCGAACCTGGTTAACGAAGCGGCTATTCTGGCGGCCAGGACAGATAAGAGCGAAATAGGCTTCCAGGAGTTCCAGGAGGCCGTCGACCGTGTGATCGCCGGCCCCGCCAGAAAGAGCAGGATAGTCAGTGAGGATGAGAGGAGGATCGTAGCCTTTCACGAGGCAGGCCATGCGCTGGTCGCCTCCCAACTTCCGGATGCAGACCCGGTTCACAGAGTGACCATAGTGTCGCGTGGCGCTTCAGGTGGTCATACTCGCCTGCTGCCGGATGAGGAGAGAGGCCTTTTCTCCAAGCGCCGGCTAGAGGCCATGATGGCCGTGATGATGGGAGGCCAGGCGGCGGAAGAGGTGGTATTCGGCGATATCACCACCGGAGCGTCAAATGACCTCCAGAACGCCACCAGGGTGGCTCGCAAGATGGTTACCGAATATGGCATGAGCGAGCTGGGCCCTCAGACGTTTGAATGTTGTCAGGGCCAAGTATTTTTGGGCAGGGATCTGGGTCAAGGCCAAAACATTAGCGATGCGGCAGCAGAGAAGATTGACGCCGAAGTAGGGAACTTTTTGATGAAGGCACGAAAGACGGCAGAGAGCCAGATCGAGGCCAGCCGAGAGAAGTTGACTCTGCTGGCAAACAGGTTGCTTGCGCAAGAGACACTCGAAGCGCGCGAGCTTGAGAAGATCCTCGCCGGTGAGGGTGCGACGCAGATCGCCTAGACAATCGTTTCGCCGAAATGAACCGAGCGTTGCACCCAAAGATCGCATCGCGAAATGGAGGACATTCCAGATGTTCCGGCGTGTGAGTCCGCTGATTGTTGTTTCTGTTGCACTCGGAGTAATTCTGAGCGCATGTGGCTCGGGCTCCCCGGAGGTAGCCGCATCACCCTCTCCCATTTCCGACCTCAATGTGGGGAGCACGCCCGCCGCAGATCGGGTCTCGCTGCGCCCTGAGGAGCAGTATCTAACAACTGTCGAGGTCGTCAAGATTCTGACGCCTTCCGTGGTCCAGATAATCACCGAGATCGTGGCGATGGGCGACTTCAACCAGCCGGGGCCGGGAACGGGCATAGGAACGGGCGTAATCCTCGATGAGCAGGGGAATATCCTGACGAACAATCACGTCATCGCCGACGCCCAGAGAATTTCCGTAGCCCTGAGCAACGGGGAAACCCTCGCCGCGGAGCTGGTGGGCGGAGACGTGGAGACGGACACCGCGGTGATTCGCATCGAGGCTGTCGGCCTACGGCCGGCGAAGCTGGGAAACTCCTCACTTCTCCAGGTGGGCGAAGACGTCATCGCAGTCGGCCATGCTCTGGGGCTGCCTGGAGGGCCGACAGTCAGCAAGGGAGTGGTAAGTGCCCTGGGCCGTTCCATAGACTCTGGCCCGCAGACAACGATGGTGGACCTGATACAGACGGATACCGCGATAAACCCCGGTAACAGCGGCGGGCCACTAGTGAACACCAGAGCGGAAGTCATCGGAATCAACACGGCCATCATACAAGGCAGCCAGGGGATCGGGTTTGCCATAAACATCGACCAGGCCAAGCTCGTGGTAGCGCAGCTCATCGACAGGGGATATGTGGAGCGTGGGGGCATTGGAATCGCGCCGTTCACCCTCAGCCCCGGCCTGGCCAGCCAGCTAGGCGTGCCAGTGACCGAGGGGGTCGTGGTGGCGCGAGTGTTTCCTGGCACGGCAGCCGAAAAAGCCGGTTTGCAAGAGCAAGATGTCGTGGTGCAAATGGGTGACGAGCGCATCCGCAACACCGGCGAGTTGTCCCTATTCCTGATGGCACACCTTCCAGGGGAAACCGTGACCATGGTCTTTCTCAGGGGCGAAGAAGAGCGAACCACTCAGATCACTCTCCAGGAGAGGCCGCGTTAGAGGGCATCGGCTGTCTAGGCCTGTACGAAATGTCAAGCTGGGCGATGGAGGCGCTGATTCCCAGACTGCAGGGACCCATTCGTGAAAACCCTCACACGGCGGGCCACGATGCGGTTGAGGCTTGACTTACCTTTGAGGTGTCGATAACATGCCGTCATTCCTGAAGGCGCTGCCCATAAAAGCCGATGTGCGGTCCTGTGCGGCGCTCAAACGGCATCGATCTACCGAATCAAGGAGGGATTAAGTCCATGCCCGGGTGCGGGTGGGAGACCGTCATCGGACCGCAACAAAGTGTGGAGAAGGGAGACTCCTATGACTACCGACGGGGGCATGAGCCCCGACATGATGAACGAGATTGCTGGCATGCCGGAAACGATGCGAAAGCAGATGATGAAGGGTCGGCTGGAGCAATTGCTAGTGCTACCGGACGAGAGTCGCCTGGCGGCGATCCGCGGGATGATCACCGCTATCCACGATAGCAAGGTCAAGGAAGGCGACCGGGAGAAGCTCGTCGCCACGCGCACTGAGATCATCGGTGAATTCTCGGAAGACAGACGCCGCAACATGATGATGTCTCGAATGCAGGCGCTCCAAGACCAACCTGACCTCAATAAGGCCGATATGGAGGTCACGGAGAAAGTGATGCCGCAGGTCGCCGCCGAAGCTCGCTCGGCCTTCATGGAGACCATGACCGCGCTCCAGAAAATGTCCTCAAACTAACGCCAGATCGTATCCACAAATTCCCGTCTCGCACCCCAGGAACGCCCTGGTCTCAAGCAAGCCCCGCGGCGTTTGGGACCAGGGCGTAGGTAGGTGGGGCCGGCAGCTATGATTGACAGACTCATTCCCAGGTATCGGTTATTTCTTATCCTTGGGTTCGTCGTCGTGGCGTCCTGCCTATTCGTCCTGACCGCTGCTGAGGATGTCCTCATCGTGCTCTGGGCCAACAAACTCTTCGACGGCGATACAGGTACTACCTTTAGGGCCGCCCAGACAGCGGACAAGGTCATAAGCCACACCCTGAAAACGTTGCTCTTTGTCGGCCTCAGCCTTATCAAGCTGGGCATCGGATTCGCCATCGCCACAATCGTTCTCAACTTGCGCTCGACCGGCCAAAGCACTATTGACGCCTATAGTGCAGCCGGGGTGGCTGGAGCAGAGGCCTCCCGATTTGAGGAGCCATGGATCGGCCGGCACTTCACCAGGTTCCTCTTCGGTGGCATGTTGATCGTGCTATCGATGTTTGTGCTTACGCTGTGGTGGGACGCCAACCTGGTTTTCCTGAAACAGGCCGAGTTCGACGGCAACACTAGTGGCGCCGCATACGAGACTTACCTGATGATCGAGCGAATACTTGGCCCCTTGATCGGTGCAGGTAAGTTCCTGGGAGAGGGAGTTCTTATCTTCGGGATAGTCGGCGGTCTCGCTGCAATCGTTACACACTTGAGCTTCCAGGCGCGGAGTTTGCCTTCCTTAACTCGCTCAGCGCTGGGTGGCGGCGATGGCGTTCAACCGGCAGAGCCGGCGCGTCCTGCCATTCCGCACACCCTCATCAACGTGGGCATCGCGGCGCTGGCCGCCATGGTCGTTGTTGTCCTACTGGCCTTCGTTCGCGCGGGGTTCATCGGCTGGGCCCTGGGAAGGCAGTTTGCCGGCTCCGTAAGCGAAACAGCGCTGACCGTTGAAGGGATCCTTGGCCGGACCATCGACCCTCTGACCAATCTAGCGCTTGGCTTGCTTTTCTTTGCCATCGCCTTCCTCTTGATGGCCATAATTCAGTGGCTCCGAGAGTTTCGGCGGGCCTTCGGAGATGTGACTGCAGACTCGTCGCAGGGAGCTATCCCCAGACCCACAGTGGAGTCCAACCTGTGGCCCGAGCGGGTGATCCCACCTCTGGCAATCTTCGGCCTGTTGGTTGTCATCTTCTTCTTCTTCACCATGACGGCCGTGCACAGCTTCAACTTTGGAACGATGCTCACCCTCCAGTTCGCTGGCGCTACCGACGGGGTTCAGTTTGAGAATGCACAACGCCTGGATCGTATGCTGGTGCCCATAATCGAGGCCACTCGGTTTATGGGTCTCGCCTCGCTTATGCTCGCCATCGGCCTGGCTCTGGTGACGATTGTGGTCAACCTCCGAGCGACGGGTCTATTATTGCCCATGGGGTTTAGCAAGCTGATTCCTGCAGCGAGGGGAGAGAGACCTGAGGTAGATGACCTCTCGTTGCAAGAGCCCATGTTGCTGGCGCCGTGGCGTATGCTGCGGCCCCTGCTGGCCGGACTGGCCTTAATGGTCAGCGCTACGCTGCCAATCGCGATTGTCCACGCGGTGAGCATTCATCGAATGCTGGCGGAGCAGTACTCCGGTCTAGGAGATCAAGGGGTGATGTCAGGACTGTTCCGTTCTTCTTTCCTGTCGGTCAATCTGCTCGAAGCCTCGCGAGTGCCCTGGATGCTGTTCGGCATGGCCCTCGTCCTGTTCTCCATAGGGCGCTTCTTCACGACTATCGTCACCTTTGTTCAGACGCGCCGAATGATCATCGTGGAGGGCACGTCGGCCATTTCGGAGGCTGTCTCAACTGGCCGTAGCACGTAGTCGTGACAAAGAGGTCAGGGTCATACAACACTTGTGGATATGCTTTCTAAAGGGGATCCGGGCCGAAGAACCGGGGGCCGACGGACAGATATCACGATGGGAGCACCTCTACTAATTTCATTCAGCACTGGGCTCCCGCCGGCGGGGGCGTCGACTCCGTAAGACGTCTTCCTACTAATGACATCCAGAGTCTGTTAGGCGACTGGGCCATCCACCGAGTTGGCCCCGAAGGTCAGCATAGATTCTTTGAAGTCGCTCAGGTTGACGACGTCT
>JADFIF010000024.1:18794-26431 GCA_022566795.1 Chloroflexota bacterium | reverse complement strand
TTGCGGGCACGGTGACGTGGAAGATGGCGCCCGCCATCCAGCGCGTCTACGAGCAGATGGCCGAGCCCAAGTGGGTCATCTCGATGGGCGTGTGCGCTACCAGCGGAGGCCCCTACTATGGGTCTTACAGCGTGGTGCCCGGTGTCAACCACATCATACCGGTGGACGTGTACGTGCCAGGTTGTCCGCCGCGTCCCGACGCCCTCCTCTACGGAATCATGCAGCTCCACGAGAAGATCAAGCGCTACTCGGTCGCCGGCGGACGCTGAGGTTGTAGTCGACATATGACCAGGGCACTGTCGGGGCAAGAGCTATCGCGCCGTGTCAACGAGGCCTTTCCGGGAAAGGCGTCGCGCTTCAACGACGCCGACGTTTGGATCGACACCGAGGCGCTGCTGGACATCTCGCGGTTTCTGTATGAGACCCCCGATCTCGAC
Source organism: Chloroflexota bacterium (assembly GCA_022566795.1). Taxonomy (GTDB): domain Bacteria; phylum Chloroflexota; class Dehalococcoidia; order Lucifugimonadales; genus JADFIF01. Next base: position 25,994 of record JADFIF010000024.1, on the reverse strand, counting down.
TTTCAATTCCTGACCTCCATCACCGCCGTCGACTACATCGAGTACATCGAGCTGGTGTATCATCTCCTGTCCATGCGGCTGAATCACAGCGCAATACTCAAGACGCGGTGCCATACACGCGACGAGCCGAAGGTCCCCTCGGTAGTGGAGGTGTGGCGAGGCGCAGACCTGCAGGAGAGAGAGGTCTGGGACCTGATGGGCGTCCACTTCGAGGGGCACCCGAACCTGAAGCGGATACTGCTGTGGGAGGAGTTCCCGGGGCATCCACTGCGAAAAGACTTTCTGGGCTGATGTTGCCAAAAACGACGCAAGCGTGATTTCACACATGGCACCTGTAGGTCAGGGGTCGGCTGGGGCGCACGTATGACCATCAGGACCGAGCCGGTCACCATCAACCTGGGGCCGCAGCATCCCAGCACTCACGGGGTGTTCAGGCTCCGCGTGACCCTGGACGGCGAGGTGGTGCTGGACGTCGAGCCGGTCCTCGGTTACCTTCACCGAGGCTCCGAAAAGCTGGCCGAGACGAGGTCCTACGTGCAGGTAGTCACGCTCACCGACCGGCTGGACTACACCGCAAGCATGTCGAATAACCTGGCGTACGTCAGGGCCGTGGAGAAGCTCGCAGGCATCGAAGTGCCCGAGCGAGCTCAATACATCCGGGTGATCAGCGCCGAGTTGCAGCGTATCGCCAGCCACCTGATGGCCACCGGATTTTTGCTCAACGATCTCGGAGCATTTGCCACACCGCTGATGTACTGCTTCCGGGAGAGGGAGCGCATCCTCGATCTGTTCGAGATGTTGTGTGGAGCGCGTATTACCCTGAGCTACATGCGGCCTGGGGGCGTGTTCCAAGACGCGCCGGAAGACTTCTGGCCGGCGTTGGGCTTCTTCCTAAAAGACATGCCAGGGTATATCGACGACCTGGAGGGGCTGATAACCGACAACGAGATCGTGCTGGCCCGCACCAGGGATGTCGGTACCCTCAGCGCCGAGATGGCGATCAACGACTCCATTACAGGGCCGATACTCCGCGCTTCGTCGGTGCAGTGGGACCTGAGGCGGGCGGACCCCTATGAGGTCTACGACCGGCTGGAGTTCGACATTCCCATCGGCAGCGTCGGCGACAACTTCGACCGCTACCTTGTGCGAATCCAGGAGATGCGGCAAAGCGTGAGGATCGTCGAGCAGTGCATCAGGGATATTCCAGACGGGCCGATACGGGCCGATACGGAGTACTTCATGCGGCCTCCGGAGGGTGACGCGTACGCTGCTGTGGAGGGCCCCAAGGGCGAGCTCGGATTCTACCTTGTGAGCGATGGGGGCATAGCCCCATACCGCTGCAAGATACGCGCCCCGTCTTTTATCAACCTGACGTCGCTCCGAGACATGGTGGTGGGCTGGAAGATGGGTGACCTCATCACAACCTTCGGCTCCATAGACGTTGTGATGGGCGAGGTGGACCGCTGATGTGCGGCGAAGCGACCGGCGGCATTCTAGACTTCTGCACGGTCTACCGGTTCCTGGATGTCTTTCCGGGCTGGCTCGAGAGTATCGTCGTTCTGGACGGGCTCGCGAGCTGGCTTGCGTACGCCCTCGCCGGATTTTTCCTCGCGTTTTTGGTCATCAACACAGTGGTTATGGCGACGGCGCTGAACACCTGGTTCGAGCGCCGGATGCTCGCCCGATTCCAGGCGAGGCTCGGCCCGAACCGCTGGGGGCCGTACGGTTTGCTACAGCCCCTGGCCGACGTCGCGAAGCTGATCACCAAGGAAGATACCGTTCCAGACGCCGCCGATCGGCCCGTTTTCAACATCGCCCCGATAGCCTTCCTTGCTCCGACCCTACTGGTGGTGGCGGTCATACCCTTCGGCGAAAACTCGTTCCTGGGGAAGCTCAACGTCGGCATCCTGTTCATCGTCGGCGTGACGTCGCTCAACACGCTGGCGATCTTCATGGGCGGATGGGCCTCCCGCAACAAGTACGCCATGCTCGGCGCCATGCGAGGCGTGGCGATGCTAATAAGCTACGAGGTGCCCATGGCCCTGGCCATCACAGGCGTTCTGCTGCTGGGTGGGTCCCTGGCCCTCTCCTCCATCGTCGAGGCGCAACAGGTTCCGTTCCTACTGGTGCAACCCCTGGGTTTCCTGGTGTTCCTGGCTGCGGCATCGGCCGAGATGAGCAGGACGCCTTTCGATCAGATCGAGGCGGAATCCGAGCTTGGGGCCGGCTACCACACAGAGTACAGCGGCATGAAGTTCGCCATCTTCCAGCTCGCGGAGTTCATGGCGCCGATCATAACCGCCCTGATACTGGTGACCCTCTACCTGAGCGGCGCGAAAGCCGTCGGGCCGATTCCCGGCCAGCTAATGTTCGTGGGTAAGGTTGTGATCGTGGTATTCGGGATGCTATGGGTCCGCGCCACATGGCCCCGACTCCGAGTCGACCAGATAATGGGCCTGGCGTGGAAAGGCCTATTCGGACTGGCGCTGGTGAATCTGTTCGTGGTGGCGATCGAGGTGCAGGTCTTTCGAGACTTGAACGGTGTGGTTTCGACGCAGGAGCTGTGGGTGATGGCGGGCATCAACTGGATGGTCACGGCCGGCGCGCTCGTCCTTTTCGCGAACATTCTGGGCCAGCGCAAGCTTCGGAGACCCGAGCCGGTGCCCTCACCTCTTGCCAACATGAGCGCGGAGGCCGATTAGGTATGTATGGATTCGGGTTGATCAAAGGGCTTGGGGTGACCATGAAGAACATGCTCCTGCCGAGCCGCATGTTCACGCTGCACCAGTATCCGAACAGAAAGATCGGCTTGCTGGGCCTGGCGAAGAAGGCGGGGACCAATGTCTTCAGCTACACGGCGAAGCAGCCTGTGATGGCGGCCAAGGCCGTGGTCGGACTCGCTGAGGTAGAGGATAGGGAGCCTCTGCATGGGCGGTTCAGAGGCGAGGAGTTCACATGGTACGAGGACCGCTGCACGGGTTGCGCTAGCTGCGCGAAGCTCTGCCCCCTGGGAATCATAAAGATAGTCACGCACCCCAGCGGCGGCGATATGGAAGAGGGCGAGAAGTATGCCATCGATGTCTTCGATATAGACATCGGACGCTGCATGTTCTGCGGCCTGTGCGTCGAGGCGTGTCCATACGATGCCATCCACATGGGCAGTGGCTTCGAGGAGGGAAAGTATCGCCGAGACGAGCTGGTCGTAACCGTCGACCGGCTGCGCAGCGCCCCCAAACACCCCAGCAACTGGTTTCGCCCGCAGCTCGAGTCGAAGCGATACCAGCCCGACGGCGCCCAGGAGGCCGCCTCAGGCGAGGTGGGCCGGCACGAGCAGCCCAGCCTGCACGACCAGGAGGAGAGGTGGGGGAAGCGATGAGTCTCGGGCACGGCACCGAGGCCGCCCTCATCACCGATGTCGTTTTCTGGGCGATAGCCGTCTCGACCATCATCGCCGCCATCGCCGTCGTTCAGCTTAACGACCTCTTTCGAGCGGCGCTTTTCCTCATCGTGTCGTTTCTTGGCGTCGCCGCCATGTTCGTGCTCTTGAGGGCCGAGTTCCTGGCGGCCGTGCAGGTGCTAATCTACGTCGGCGCGATATCGGTGCTCATCATCTTTGCCATTCTGATGACGCGGGACGTCGAGGAGGGAAGTCCGTCGAACCGAATCAGGGTGCCGGCGGGAGTTGCGGCAGCCCTGTTCGCGGCGATGGCCATCTTCGTCGCCGTGTCGACGGAGTGGAACATTCTCGACGCCGCCATCGATAGCGGGGCCGTGCCCGTGGCGTTGGCCAACGGAATTGTCGATGTATTTGAGAACACCGTGCCGAGGATAGCCACGCTGCTGGTTCGCGACTTCGTGCTGGCCTTCGAGGTCGCCTCGGTGCTGCTGCTGGCGGCGGTCATCGGCGCGCTGGCGCTGGTGAGGGGCAGGTGACTCCGTGAGCCTAGAGTCCTTCATGGTCGTAGCGGCGATCATCTTCTCCATAGGCCTTTATGGGGCGCTGACCAAGCGGAACGCCATCACCGTGTTGATGTCGCTAGAGCTCATGTTCAACGCGGTGAACCTGACCGCGGTGGCGATGTCCAGGTACATCGTGCCCGCGTCGGTGATCGGCGAGGCGCAGACCGCCGTGACGAAAGACATCGAGAGCGCGGTCCAGATGGTGCTGACCGGCCAGATATTCGCGATCTTCGTCATCACGGTCGCGGCGGCTGAGGTCGCACTGGGTCTTGCTATCGTCATCACCGTCTACCAGACCAGGGACTCGATCTTCGTCACCGACGCCAACCTCATGAGGAACTAATGCCTAGTAGCCGAAATCAGAGTGACGTTCGGTCGAGTGTCGTCGGGCGTCCAGATCCCGACCAGTCGGGATTGGCGGGGGTGCTGGGGGCGCCCCCCAGAAACCTCCTTCCCCCTTCCAGAGAGAGCCTGTCTCGGAACTCGGTTCGGGAGCGATGCGCTGTGCTCCTCTTCCTTGATGGGAGAGGATTCAGGTGAGGGTGCTCCGACCCACGGCCGGAAAGAGATTGGCACACGGATGCATCCGCCGACTTTCGTCAGCACCCCCTCATCCCTTCGGCACACTCAGGGCAGGCTCTAGCCTTCTCCTGCCGAGGGAGAAGGGACTTTTGAGACAGGCTCGAAAAGGAAGTGGGGTACAGGGGGATGGTTCGGTCTGTGGCAGATCACGAGTGCGCCCCCAATGCGGGGCGGACATTATGACGCGGTTTTCCGCAGTCAGGAACTAGAGCAAGCTGCCGTGTGGGTAGACTACAAAGAGGCGCCCAATCTGATGATTGCCGAGATGTGGAAGGATGTCTTGGAGGGGGATGGCCTCCCTACCAAAATTCTACCAGTCGGCGACATCCTGACCTGGGGCGAGCGCGTGCCGTTCAGGGTACTGGTGCCGCTGGGGCGGGAGCACGTCGCCGACGAGATCCTGAGGAAGGTGTAGATGATACCAGAAGCCGCGGCGTGGCTTATCTTCTTCCTGCCGCTGGGCTCCTTCGTCGTCATCGGGCTGATCGTCAGGCCCTTCTTCAACCGCCACGCTCTGGTCGCCGGGTATATGACAATCGCTGCCGTCGGCGCCTCGCTGGTGCTATCGCTGTGGGCACTGGGAAGCGTCGTCAGCGAAGAGGGCGCCATCGAGTGGATCAGCCGGTCCTGGCTCTCCATCGGAGCGTTCGACCTCGACGTCGGCATACTCATGGACCCTCTCACGGCGATCATGCTGGTGGTGGCCACCAGCGTTAGCCTGATGGTCCAGATCTACTCGGTCGGCTACATGAAAGGCGACCCCGGCTACGCCCGCTACTACGCGTACATGTCGCTGTTCACGGCCTCGATGATCGGGCTGGTCCTGGCCAGCAACATCATTCAGCTCTACGTCTTCTGGGAGCTCGTCGGGCTGTCGTCGTATCTGCTCATCGGCTTCTGGTTCACGCGACCGGCTGCAGCGGCCGCGGCGAAGAAGGCGTTCATCGTCACGCGAATCGGCGACTTCGGCTTCCTGCTGGCCATCATGTACCTTTTCTTCAACCGGGGGGCCTTTGAGGCCGCGGGACTGAACCCGCTGATGATCGCTGACATCTACGCGGCGGTCGACGGCGGTGTGCTGACCTCCGGCGTCGCGATGTGGATAGCCCTGGGGATATTCGCGGGCGCCGTCGGGAAGTCGGCGCAGTTCCCGCTCCACTCCTGGCTGCCCGACGCCATGGAGGGCCCGACTCCGGTCAGCGCGCTGATACACGCGGCGACGATGGTCGCCGCCGGCGTGTTCCTCGTCGCCCGCTTCTTCCCTGTGTTCGAGCTTTCCGACACCGCCATGAACACGGTGGCCATCGTCGGCGGCTTCACCGCTATCTTCGCGGCGTCGATGGGACTCGTGATGAACGACATCAAGCGCGTTCTGGCCTACTCGACGGTGAGCCAGCTAGGGTTCATGATGCTGGCGCTAGGCGTCGGGGCCTACGGTGCCGCCATCTTTCATCTCTTTGCGCATGCCTTTTTCAAGGCGCTGCTGTTCCTGGGCGCGGGTAGCGTGAATCACGCCAGCGGCACCTTCGACATGCGCTACATGGGAGGTCTCCGCAAGGCGATGCCGTGGACCTACCTGACCTTTGCTATCGGGGGTCTGAGCCTCGCGGGGATCTTTCCGCTGGCCGGCTTCTGGAGCAAAGACGAGATCCTGAGCCACGCGTGGCTCGCCGGCGGCGTCGTGGGGCAGACCGTGTTCTGGCTGGCGTTGGTCGCCGTCTTCATGACCTCCTTCTACATCTTCCGCGCCATCTTCATGACCTTCGAGGGCGAGTTCAAGGGCGGTGCGGAATCGGACCCCGACGCCGAGCGGGGCGCCGAAGTGCACCTGGCGGAGTCGCCGATGGTCATGGTTGCTCCGCTCATCATTCTGGCCGTGGGCGCCGTCCTGGCCGGGTTTTTCGTCAACCCGCTGACCGACCTGGGGCTGGTGCCTGTCCACTGGCTGACAGAGTTTCTGGGCCACGGCCCGGTTGACGTAATGGTCGAAGACTTCAATGTCGGCATCGCTGCGGGGACTAGTCTGGTGGCACTGGCCGGAATCTTCGTTGCCTACGACATGTATTTCACCAGACGGCTCTCCGCGGACCGGCTGGCACGTTGGTTCAAGGCCGCCTACGTCGTCTTGGATCGGAAGTATTACTTCGACGAGGGCACGGAGAAATATCTGGTCACGCGAGGGTTCTACGGCGGTCTGTCCCGGGCGCTCGATTGGGCCGACAAGTCAATCGTCGATAAGGCGGTGAACTGGATTGGCCTGTTCAGCACGAACGTGGGCGGAGCGCTGCGGCAGGTGCAGACAGGCCAGCTCCAGGGCTACGGGATGGCTATATCGGCCGGGGTCCTCGCTATCGTCGGTCTGTATCTTTTCTTCCTGTAGCGGTGGGATTAGTGGAGCTCTCAGGGTTTTCTGGCTGGCTGACGACGCTTGTGTTCCTGCCCCTGGTGGGCGGTATCGCTATCGCGTTGTTCGCCCGCGGCGATCGAAGCGCCCGCGTGACAGCGGCAAGTGTAGCGGTCGTCGAGTTCGCCTTGTCCGTCGTCGTATTCGCCATCTACTTCACTCGACGCGCGGAAGGCGGCGTACAGCTAGTCGACAAGGTCGAGAGCTGGATACCCATCACCTCCTTCAAGGCGCAGTATTTTCTGGGAGTCGAT
>JADFIF010000024.1:13165-18697 GCA_022566795.1 Chloroflexota bacterium | reverse complement strand
ATGGCCTCAGCGCGCCGCTCGTCCTGCTGACCGGGTTGCTGGGGATGGTGGCGGTATACGCCTCATGGGGAATCAAGACCCGCGTGCGCGAGTACTTCCTCTGGCTGCTCGTCTTGCAGACGGCGGTGATGGGCGTCTTCACGGCCCTGGACTTCCTCCTGTTCTTCTTGCTGTGGGAGCTCGAGCTCGTGCCGATGTTCTTCCTCATCGCGGTGTGGGGGAGCGGCCGCAAAGAGTACTCGGCGATGAAGTTCCTGATATTCACCCTTCTGGGCAGCGCATTCATGCTGATCGGGATTCTGACGCTGTTCTTCTCGACCGGCACATTCGACATGACCAAGCTACCGGCCGAGATAGCCGCGGGAAGCCTGATTCTCCCCATAGGCTTCGTGTTCACGCTGCTCTTCATCGGCTTCGCGATAAAGCTGCCCGTTTGGCCGCTGCACACCTGGCTCCCGGATGCGCACACGGACGCGCCTACCGCGGCCAGCGTGATTCTTGCCGGCGTCCTTCTGAAGATGGGCGGGTACGGAATGATCCGCGTCTCGGCTACGATGTTCCCGGGGGTCATCGCCGACATTGGCTGGCTGCTTGCGGGCGCCGGGGTCATCAACATCCTCTACGGCGCGGTGGTAACGCTGAGGCAGACTGACTTGAAACGGCTGATCGCCTTCAGCAGCATCAGCCATATGGGGTTCTTGCTCCTGGGGCTGTCGTCGGTCGCCGGCGTGGCGGGCGCAGTTTCGCCACTCGGACTCACCGGCGCGTCCCTCCAGATGTTCACGCACGGGACCATCACCGGCCTCTTGTTCTTGCTCGCGGGCCTGGTCTACGAGAAGACGCACACGAGGTATATACCCGACCTCGGGGGCCTGGCGGGCCGGATGCCCTTTCTGGCGACGGCCTTCGTGCTCGCGGGGCTGGCATCGTTGGGCCTTCCTGGGACCAGCGGCTTCGTCTCGGAGATAACGATTTTCCTCGGCGCATTCCCGGTCTGGAGCTGGCTGACGGCGGTGGCGGCCTTCGGAGTCGTGCTCACTGCGGGCTACATCCTGTGGATGATGCAGCGCATGCTGTTCGGACCGCAGCTGGAGCGTTTCCGCACCGTCGTTGACGCGACGCCTCTGGAGATGGTGCCTGTCGCCGCTCTCGTAATCGCCGTGATTGTAGTTGGCGTGTATCCGGCCGTGATAATGGACGTATTCGCAAGCGGTGTGGAGCCGATAGTGGACTCGATCCAACAGGCCGCCCAGGTCCGGCTCAGGTAGCGGGGGGTGCGCGTCGGTTGACCCTACATGACTTGTATCTGCTGTCCCCTGAGCTAAGCGTCGCCGGTGCGGCGATCCTGCTCGTCCTCGTCGACCTGGTCGTGCGTCGGAGCGGTCTGGCGCCTGCCCTGGCCATCGCGGGACTGGCGCTGGCGCTTGGGCTCAGCATCGCCCTCTGGCTCGACCTCAACGGCGACAGCGTTCAGGCCACCAGCGGGGTCTTCGGCACGCTGGTCGTCGACAAGTTCAGCCTCTTCTTCAAGTTCCTGTTCGTGGGTGTCGCGGCGATGGTCGTTCTGGCGTCCACCGACTACGTGCGAAGGTTCGAGCGTTTCCAGGCGGAGTTTTACGCGCTGATCCTGTTCTCCACCGCGGGGATGATGCTGCTGGCTTCGACCGTCGAGCTCATTACGATCTACGTGTCTCTGGAGCTGACGGCGCTTCCGATAGCGGCGCTGGCCGCTTTCGCGAAGGATGGCCGGTCCGCGGAGGCCGGCATGAAGTTCCTTATCCTGAGCGCGATCAGCTCAGCGGTCCTGCTTTATGGCATGGTGCTGGTCTACGGGTTTACCGGAAGCACCATGCTCCCCGATATCGCCGACCAGCTGAGTAACATCGGCCTCAGCGCCGACACGCCCTTCGGGGCCAATGCCCTGCTGTTCGGTATCGTACTGATCATCGCCGGCTTCGGATTCAAGATCGCCATCGTGCCCTTCCAGATGTGGGCGCCCGATGTCTATGAGGGCTCGCCGACGCCGGTCACCGCATTCCTGTCGGTAGCCAGCAAGGCGGCCGGCTTCGCCGTTATCCTCAGGGTGTTCTACGTCGCGTTCTCGATGGAGGTGATCAGCCTGGACTGGAGCGCAATCTTCGCCGTCCTGGCTGCTCTGTCGATGACGTTTGGCAATCTGGTCGCCATACGCCAGGACAACATCAAGCGGCTCCTGGCCTACAGCACGGTGGCCCACGCTGGGTACCTGATGGTCGGCGTTGCCGCCGTGGCCGCGCGGGCCTCGGACCCTTCTGAGGCAACGGGCGCTTCGGGCGTGCTCTTCTACCTCGGTGGCTATGCCGCGACGAACCTGGCCGCGTTCGCCACCGTTATCGCCATATCCAACCGGATCAACAGCGACTGGATCGACGATTTCGCCGGCATGGCACGCCGTGCCCCCTACCTCGCCGCCGTACTGGCCTTTGGGCTCGTGTCGCTGATCGGCGTGCCGCCCACCGTGGGCTTCATGGCGAAGGTCTACATCTTCGGGGCCGCCGTGGACGCGAATCTCGAATGGCTGGCCATCGTCGGCGTTCTCAACAGCGTCGTCTCGGCCTACTACTACCTGCGGATCGTCAAGGTGATGTACCTGTCGCCGCCGGCAACCGAAGAGCATGTCGGGGTCGCTATGCCCATGCGCGTCGCCGTGTTGGGGGCCTTCGCGGGAACGGCGTTCTTCGGCATCTATCCAACGCCGCTGCTGAATCTGGCCAGGACCGCGGCCGACGTCTTGACGTCCTGACCGCACGGCGGCGGGAGCTATCTCGTTGACACGCCCTCGGCCCGATGTTAGACTGGCGCAACGCCGTCCCTGGCGCACCGTATAGCCGCGCAACCATCGCAGAGCCACCCTGGCGCCCGTACTTCGGTAATTACAATCGCGACCTTTTGAGCGGACATGGCGACTCGAAACCTTGTCGGGCTGGTATTCAACTCGCAGATTCCAAGGGCCTCGGAGTTTGTCGAGTCTCTGGCGTTGTCGCTTCGCCTCGGGAGCGCCAGCTGGACAAGCTCGGCCCTCGATGTAGGCGAAAAACTCGAGGAGCTGGAGCGAACTTCGCTGATCGTTACCGTCGGTGGCGATGGCACGATCTTGCGAACGCTGCGCGTCACCGCCCCCTTCGAGATCCCGATAGTCGGCGTCAACATGGGTCGCGTGGGATTCATGACCGAGGTGCGCGTGGAGGATGCGGTGAAGCGCCTGCCCGAGTACCTCAACGGTAACCTGCGCGTCGAAGAGCGGATGATGCTCGAGGCGTCCGTCAGGTCGGGCTCTTCGGAGTCGCCCAGCATCACGCTCCACGCGCTGAACGACGTCGTCGTCGGGCAGAGCGGGGTAGCCAGGCTCCTGGACGTCGACACGTCGGTCAACGGCGTGCCGCTAACCACCTACAGGGCCGACGCGGTTATCGTTTCGACCGCTACAGGCAGCACGGGCTACGCCCTGTCCGCCGGGGGGCCGATACTCTATCCCGAGGCCAGGATGATGTTGATTCAGCCGGTGGCGGCCCATACCGGGCTCCGACAGGGGCTGGTGCTGCCGGAGGAGTCGTCGGTGGAGCTCCGTCCGGGGAAGGGGCAGAAGGCGGTCCTGAGCGCCGATGGGTTTCAGGATGCGACGCTGGGTGAAGACGATACTGTCTCGGTGCGGCGCAGCGACTACGTGGCCAGGTTCCTCCGCTCCAGCCCAGCGATCAGCTTCTACGACTCCTTGACCCGACGCCTGGCCCCAGTCTACCGGTCACGAGTCACAGGCGAGGAGATCTAGCAGGTTGCGGAAGAATGGGGAGTGCAGAGGGGCGAAGCCCCTTTGCCAGGAGTCTGAGGGTGTCCCTCAGATATGAAGTTCCCCCCTTATCTGCCCAAAAAGGGGCCGTGGCGATGGCATGAAGTGTCTTTCAGCACTCTGTTAGTGGAGTCGGCATGCAGCCCGAGCAGATGATCAGCAGCGAGCGGGTGTTCGACGGACGCATCGTGCGCGTGCGCGCCGACGCCGTTCTACTGCCCAACGGCCGGAACGCAACGAGAGAGGTCGTCGAGCACAGGCCGTCGGTGGTAGTCGTGCCCGTAGATGCCGATGGCAACGCCGTTTTGGTGAGGCAGTACCGGTATCCGGCCGAACAGGTGCTGCTGGAGGCTCCCGCGGGAGTCGTCGAGGAGTCCGAGACCCCCGACGACTGCGCCATGAGAGAGCTTCAAGAGGAGATCGGATTCTCCTCCCGAGACCTCCGTGCGCTGGGCGGCTTCTGGATGAGTCCCGGCTACTGCACCGAGTTCATGTACGCGTATCTGGCGAAGGACCTGGTTCCCAGCAGGCTCGAAGCCGACGCCGATGAGAGCATCGAGGTCGAACGGGTCTCTATCTCCAGGGTTTCGAGGCTGATTCGCCTCGGCGAGATACAGGATGCCAAGACCATCGCCGCGCTGCTCATGGCCGTCTACCTGTTCGACGCCGGCGGTTAGCGCGTCGCCGGCGCCTGCGCTGGAAATCCCGGACCCAGGCGTCTCCGGCCGCCGCCATGCCATACACGCCAGCCATACACGCCAGGAGGATGTCGAAAGAATGCCCAACATCCGTGAGCTGCTGCTGCAGGTCGAGGCCTCCCGCGACGAGATTCTCGCCCTCGAACAGGCGCTGGTCAAGATCCCGTCCGTAAATACAGGGTTCATGCCGACCGGCGATGAGACACCGGTCTGCGAGTACATCAGGGACTGGCTGGCGGAGGATGGCGTCGAGGCGGAGATACTGGAGTCCGCGCCCAACCGAGGCAACCTCCTCGCGCGCCTGGAGGGACGCTCCAGCGATGCCGGTCTCATGTTCATGTCCCACACGGACGTTGTGCCCGTCGAGGACGAGGACAAGTGGCGCTTTCCCCCGTTCAGCGCGACCATCGCCGATGACCGCGTCTTCGGCCGTGGCGCCTCCGACTGCAAGGGCCTTTTGACGGCTCAGCTCATGGCCGTGCGCCTGCTGAGGAGAAACGGCGTCGAGCTGGAGAAGGGGCTGATCTTGGCCTCGGGCGCCGACGAGGAGCACGGAGGCCGCTACGGCTTCGGATGGCTGGCCGAGCACCATCCCGAGAAGCTCGCCGCCCCATTTGCCGTGAACGAGGGCGGCGGAACGCCCATCGACGCCGCCGGGGCGCTGACCTACATCCTCGGCGTTGGCGAGAAGGGACGCCTTCAGGTCGAAATCGAGGTGAAGGGCGTAAGCTCCCACGCGTCCGTACCATGGCAAGGGACCAACGCCCTGTACCGTCTGAGTCAGGTGCTCGGCAGAATCGAGCGATACGAGCCGGAGCGGGACACGTCCACGAGCATCTTCGACTACCTGTCGAGCTTCGCCATCGAGCACAAGCCGTCGGCGGAGAACGTCGATGAGATCATCGCCGAGGTAGAGGAGGAAAACCCTCGCCTCGCCTCGATGCTGCGGGCCCTCTCTCGGATGACCGTTACGCCGACGATGATCGGCGGAGGTATCAAGTCGAACAG